>CASFMJ010000087.1 GCA_949295785.1 uncultured Bacillota bacterium
CAATATGTCAAACCCCCAAATTACGAATTTACTCGTCAGCATGGAATTTACCTTTTCATGTGGAATTTACTTTTTCACTCAACCAAAAACATAAAATATCCCCATCACCCTTGACAAACGTACACTTCACTAAGATAATGGATATACAAGTTTTTACATATTTAGCAGGAGAATATAATGGCATTAAAAGCAACTCTAATGACAGAAGAGGAAATGACAAGAGCGCTGAAACGTATGTCTCATCAGATACTGGAATTTAATCAGGGCGCCGAAAACATAGTAATACTGGGGATAAAACGCCGCGGTCTTCCTCTGGCAGTTTCCCTTGCCCGCAATATAAAATCTATTGAAGGAGTAGATGTGCCTGTGGGAGAACTGGATATTTCACTTTACAGAGATGATGTGGACAGATCTTCAGATGAACCTGTAGTATCAGACTGCCATATCGAATCAGAGATTACAGGAAAAGACATTATTTTAGTAGATGATGTACTATATACGGGCAGAACTGTAAGGGCTGCTCTTGATGCAATCTCAAAGTACGGCAGAGCCTCCACCATACAGCTTGCTGTGCTCATTGACCGTGGACATCGCGAACTGCCTATCCGGGCCGATTATGTGGGAAAAAATGTTCCTACTTCCCGGGATGAGCTTGTCGCCGTATATGTAAGTGATTTAGACGGTGAAAATGCTGTAAGATTATTTTCAGAATAAAGTTTAATTCATTTTTGAATCGTCATGCGCCATATTTTGATTCAAAATTGAATTAATCTGATTGTTTTGCAGAGCGGATTATTTTCATTTATATGCTAAAATGGTTAAATTCAGCCATTTTAGTATTTTTTTGTTTTTTGGCACGGTGTTTGCATTATAGATGTGTGTAAACAAAAGATAACCAAGAATGTATATATCAGAATTTCAGGAGGTAAAAAAATGTGTAAAAAAGAATTATTAGACAAAGCATTCAGAGATGCTGTAACAGAAGTAAACGTTAATGCTATGGAAAACATGGACATCGCAGCAGAAGCTATTGAAACTTCAATGAGAGCTTTTGCAGAAAGAGAAAAAGTTGATTTCACTGATGATGAAATCAAAGCTACTATTGTTGCTGGTCTTGATACTTTCAACGAAATAGCACACAAAGAGGATGTTAATTCTCCATTCAACGGCAAGATGATGCTCTAATTTATCACAGCAAGCCCTCTAAATATAAATATATAAATAAGACACACACACAGAAAGACAGAGCCTTGGGCTCTGTCTTTCTGTTTACAGTCCGTATTTCACTTTCTTTCTTGCAAGAGTGGGCTGGGGAATATTCAGCAGTTCTGCAGCTTTCCTGGTCGTCTTTTCTTTTTTCAGCGCATAGGCTATCAATTTTTTCTCCTGGTCTTCCATTATTCTTGAAAAATCCAGAGCAGTTCCGCTTTTAAATTCTTTCTTTACATCCACCATTACATCATCATAAAAAGTATCATTTAAAAGGTCATCTACTGTATATTCATCTATAAATTCACTTTTTTCAGTTATATAAAGGCGATGCACAGTATTTTCCAGTTCTCTAACATTGCCTGGCCAGTGATATTCACACAGGCGATCAAGAGCATCTATGGTAAAATGCTTTTCTATACCGTATTTTTCGCTGTAATGTTTTATAAAATTCTCAGCGAGACATGCTATATCTTCCTTACGTCTTCTTAAAGGCGGGACTTCTATCATACATATGTTAAGTCTGTAGTACAGGTCTTCCCGGAATTTGCCTTCATCTACCAGTTTTTTAAGGGATATGTTGTTTGCACATATGACACGCACATTGACTGTTTTCTGTTCCGTTCCTCCCACCCGGTAGTATGAACTTTCCTGCAGTACTCTCAGAAGCTTTGACTGCATCGCAAGAGGCAGACTTCCGATTTCGTCCAGAAAAAGAGTCCCGTTATTTGCAATTTCAAAATACCCTGCCTTACCGGTTGCCTGCGCTCCGGTAAAGGAACCTTTCTCATATCCGAAGAACTCTGATTCGGCCAGATTTTCCTGTATTGTAGCGCAGTTTATTTTTATACAGGGTTTGCCTTTTCTGGGGCTGTTCCTGTGTAGTATATCGAGTATTTTTTCCTTACCTACACCTGTTTCACCCTGTATTATGACATTGCAGTCATATTTGGCAACATTCATTACAGTATCTATCAGATCTGCAGTCACAGGACTCATATATACAAAGTCTTCCACTTTCTGAGGTTCTCTGTCTTCATTTTTTACTCTGGCACTGTGAAGCGCAATAGATCTCCTTGACCGGTGAGACAGTATGGTATTGATTTCCTCCAGCTTTTCTGCAAGCTGACGTGTCAGTTCAGCAGCAAAATCGTAAGCTTTTTCAGCATATCCATCGAGAGCATAGCTGGTTACCTCTTTACCCAGGCAATCAATAGCAAGAAGACTCTGAAAATAGTTTTTTCTTACTCCCGCATGAAAAAGAAAGCCTTTATTTCTTACCAGAAGTGCTGATATGGTTTCAGCTCCCTTGATGTCCTCCAGATCTATTATTGCATCCATATATTCTTCTTTTTCTTCTCTGCATATCTGTTCTACTGCATTTACAGGCCTGGACATGTCTACAAAATAAACCCTGTTTATAAGCCCGTCAAAAGTCTTTTCAAATTCTTTTTTATTGATATATGCCAGCGCATCCATGTCCATTGCGGAAACAATCCTTACATCACCGCCGCCATAGCAGCGCAGCAGCTGGGCATACAGCAGGTTTTCTATCAGATTGCTCCCTACTATAGCAACCCTTTCAGGTTTCTTTTCTGTTATCACATCTCTTAAATCCAGCAGACTTCCTTCTTCATCCAAGGCGCAAAGAAGGGGTCTTATATCTATATCTTCCGGCCGTTTGGCAATCTGTGACGATTCAAATATTATGGCATATCCGCTGCACCATATTTCACCATAATTATAATCTATTTTGTCTATACTATCTATGTGCATGGGAAATCCCGATATGGATGCAAGGCTTATTATTCTGTCCCCCGCTTTAAACCCTTCTTTACAGTCACCATATATTTCTTCTATCGTTCCGGCCATAATCCCGCTGCTTTCAGTATAAGGATTCTGAAGTTTACCTCTTTTGCTGATTATTGTCATTATACGCTCTTTTATGCGGCTCTCACTGAACTGACAATCACTGCAGATCTGGTTAAAATTATCTCCTTCAAGTTTTATAACTTCAACAGAAACTCTTATTTCTCCGGGTCCTATATTTTTTGAGTTATCCAGCCTCCATGCCGTGGGAGGAATTGTTCCAAGAGGTTCTGCAACTCTCTCAATTCCAAAGTATTTCATCTTATACTCCTCGCTATCTTTTTCAGCAAACACCTTACTTTTATATCTTATATTGCATTATTGCTTTCTGTCAATAGTATGATTTATTTTTGAATCAATTGTATTATCTTATATAAAAAATTAAAACACGGGTATTTTAAAGAAGATAGAGAATAATAATATGAGTATAAAAAAATTGGAGGAGAAATATGAAAAAAAATGAAGAAGGTCTGGGTCTTGGCAAGATAACACTGTTTGCCATAGGAGCCACCCTCGCCAGCGGCGCATTCAGTCTCTCAGGAGATTTTGCCGCATCCGGCGCCTATCCCCTCGCTGTACTTATCGGCTGGGGTATCAGCGGTCTGGGCATGCTTACTCTCACCCTGTGTTTCTTCAGACTCAGTGTCATAAAGCCGGAGCTCACAAGCGGACTTTACAGCTATGCAAAAGCCGGTTTCGGTCATTATATCGGTTTCAATTCTGCCTGGGGATTCTGGCTCAGTGCTCTTTTAGGAAATCTTTCTTTCATAACTCTGTTTTTTGCTTCTCTGGGCAACTTTTTCTCTATATTCGGAAATGGCACCAATCTTATCTCGGTGATTTTAGGCTCTGTGATGGTATGGGCCTTCGGCATCCTTGTCTTGAGAGGTGTCAACGAAGCTATAGCCATAAATACAGTTGTAGTTATAGCTAAAGTTATACCCATTGCAGTTATGATAATAGCAATAATATACGCAGGGGCTTTTGATCCTGATACATTCACTGCTAATCTTACCGGAGAAGGCAGCGGGCTTTCTTTGATGGAACAGGTAAGATCCACCGTATATACTACAGTGTGGGTATTCATCGGCATAGAGGGTGCCGTTGTAATATCCGGCAGAGCAAAATCCACATCTGTAGCAGGAAAAGCCACAATACTTGCTTTTATATCTCTCTTTGTTCTTTATGTAATTATTTCTGTTCTCAGTATGGGGGTAATGACTACTGAAGAACTTGCAGCTCTCGGTAATCCGCCTATGGCCTTTGTTTTGCAGTCTGTGGTGGGTCCCTGGGGAAGTATACTTGTCAATGTGGGTGTTATCATATCTGTAGGAGGTGCACTGTTCACTTATACCATATTATGTGTAGACAGTATTTATGCCCCTGCCATGCAGCACTGCTTTCCTGCAAGCTTTACAAAACAGAATAAAAACGGCGCACCTGTCAGCGGGGTGCTTATTACTACACTGGTAACACAATTTTTTCTTATAATAATATATTTCAATGATGCCACATATCAGGTCATATACTCCATATCAACAAGTGCCATAATGGTTCCTTATACGCTTTCTGCTTTCTACTGTCTCAAACTGACTTTTTCTGAGAAAAAACACGGCAGAGGCCTTCTTGTATGGATATATTCACTGCTTGGCTCAGCATATGGTATATGGATGCTATATGCCGGTGGTATAAATCACCTTCTTATTTCAGCGCTTCTTTATGCTCCCGGCACAATACTGTATGTGAAAGCACGGCGAGAACAAGGCGGCAGTATTTTTCCCTCTGCAGCTGATAAAACTGCATTTGCGGTTGTAGCTTTAATGGCAGCAGCATCTGTTTATCTTCTTATAACGGGCTATATATCCATTTAACCCCGTGTAAACATTTATATATGGATAATCGACAAAAGCTCCGGCTGCTGCCGGAGCTAAAGTATTTTACGGAATCATTACACATATGTTCTGGCTTTATTCACAAATAGCTTGACATGAAAGAAAAAGCATAATATAATTAACAATGTTAACTAATTAAGGAAGGTATACGATAGAAAATGGAATGGACTGATATGGTACATTATCAGCAGCAGATGCAAAAAATCATGCGAGCGCTGCTTCCGGTGCACAAATCACTGCTGACGGTCAGTGAGTGCGAACTTCTTGCATATCTTTATCTTCAGCCTGATCAGAATACACCTCTTTTACTGAGTAATGGAAGCGGCATGAAAAAAGAAGCGGTAAGCCGCTGCCTGAAATCATTATACGAAAAAAAATGTATCTGCAAACAGCGGCAGTCAGCAGATGAACGCAGCTACAGGCTTTTTATAACTGACACGGGGCTATCCGAACTGAAACATGGGTACGAAAGTATTTTACAGCCGTTTTATGATCTTTGGCGAAGCGCCGGCGAGGATTTCGAAGATTTTATGCGCTGTGCCGATAAACTGGCCACCCATATTGAGAAAGGACAAGGGAAAAAATTTGACGATCAGATTCTATGATGCACTGCAGCTGGACCCTTCTGTGCTGAAGGGTGAAATCAGATCCTGCAGCAAAATTAAAGATAAAGTATATTACTGGACCGCAATAGCTGTACGTTCTATATTGATCGTATCTTTTGCAGTATTGTTTATAAGCCTTCTGTCCGCTATTTTCAGAGAAGGCAATACACCCCTTGCTGTAGTTCTGCTATGTATACTGCTTGGAATCCGCTTTGTAAACTTTGGATATTGTATCACTGACTCTCTCATAACTCTGGCGGTAGCTCTGTCTGTTCTTGTGGCAGCACCCTGCGCAGCAGCGATTTGCCCTGCAGGCTTTCTCATCCCGTTACATTTTGCTGCGTTTTTTTCACTGCTTTATATGACGTCGCAGCACCCTGAAATGGGAAACGCTGGTCTGTATAGTTTCGCATATGTTTATCTTACAGGCAACCCGGTAGAGGGAGAATCTTTTACATACCGCATTCTTATGGCTCTTGCAGGCTATCTGGTCTGCGGAGTGATAATGTTTATAAAACACCGTAATAAACACAAGGCGGTACGCTTCAGAAAAGTTATCCACAATTTTGATATTTCTTCATCTGTTCACATATGGCAGCTCAGGATGGCGCTGGGAGTCAGCCTTATACTGACTGCCGGCCAGCTTTTTTCCATAGAGCGATTCATGTGGATGGGATTTGCATGTGCATCGCTTCTGTCAGAATATCCCTACTCCCACAATACGACAGTCCGTTTTAGGCAGCGCATAGAAGGAGTGATCGCAGGTTCAGCAGCTTTTGCTGTCATTTATATGATGCTTCCCAAACCGTTCCACTTTATTTTAGGATCTCTGGGAGGCTTATGCTTAGGTTTCTGTACAGACTATAAGTATAAAACCGCACTGAACTGTTTTGGCGCACTCATGCTGGGAACCGGGGTTTATGGGCTTCAGGGTGCCGTTTTGCTTCGTATTGCAGATACGGTGCTGGGTGTAACATTCGGCACTATTTTTGCTTCAGTATTTCATAGAGTGATAAGCATCAGATTTCTGCCCCGGCCTGAAGAGGAAATTCAAATGGAAAATATATGATTATGCAATACTGATCTTTTCATATTGTTTCCGCACCCTTTTGAATTTGCTTATTCTAAACCTATTCATCCTATAGCAATAACCTTATTCTGCATTAAAAAAACCTGTGCATTTCATAAAATCAAATGCACAGAGCTTTTGTCCGATCATATTAAATATTATACCACACCAGCTGGCCGGTATTACATACCACCAGTCATAAGGTTTCTTCTTACCGATTAGCACAAAGACCGATGATCGTGCCTTTTTACTTGCGGGAATTCTTTATAGCAGCCTGTGCTGCAGCAAGCCTTGCCCCCGGAATTCTCAATGTTGAACAGGAAAAATGATTTATTCCTATGGATTCACAGAACTTTATAGTTCCCGAATCGCCCCCATGTTCGCCGCATATTCCTATTTTCAGTTTAGGCTTTGATTTTCTTCCAAGAGACACTGCCATTTCTATCATTTTGCCAACGCCTCGTTCATCCAGCGAGTAGAACGGGTTTCTGTCAAGTATGTCTCTTTTTATATACTCATCTATAAGATCCTCTGTATCCTCTCTTGATATTCCATATACCAGCTCAGTAAGATCATTGGTACCAAAGGAAAAGAAGTCTGCTTTTTCAGCTATCATATCTGCCAGAAGAGCTGCTCTGGGTGTTTCTATCATAGTCCCGATACTGAAATCCATCGAAGCATCCATACGTTTGAGAGTTTCAAAAGCAGCCTTTTCAATGGTATCCCGCACATTTGTGAATTCCCTTACAGAACTTATAAAGGGTACCATTATAGAAATATCCGGCTGCTGCTCCATATCTTCACCGGCCTCTACCGCAGCCTCTATTATAGCTTCAGTCTGCATTCTTACGATTTCCGGATGTATTACCGCAAGTCTGCTGCCTCTTTTTCCAAGAGAAGGGTTTTCTTCTTTCATAACAAGAATTTTCGCTGCCAGCTTTTTTTCCGATATCTTCAGTTTTTTAGCAAGCAGTTTTATTTCAGCTTCGCTATGGGGAAGAAATCTGTGGAACGAAGGATCAAGCAGTCTTATTGTTACCGGCCTGTCCTCCATTATCTCAAAAATATGCCTAAAATCCGCTTTCTGATATGGTTTAAGTATCTCCAGTGCTTTTTTTCTTTCTTCGCCATCATCAGCTATTATCATTCTGATGAAATCATATATTCTTGTTTCATCAAAAAACATATGCTCACTGCGGCATAGGCCCACGCCTTCTGCACCGAGTTTAAGCGCCAGTATGGCATCGTCAGGCGTATCTATGTTGGCTCTGATGCCCACAGTTCTGAATTCATCTGCCCATTCCAGAATTTTATTAAAATTATTTTCTGTTTCCTTATCTATGGAGTCATCGCTTCTGAATTGCTTAAGTACCAGTTTATTCAGATCAGATGCCTTGATGTTTGCCACCGCTGTCTGTCTGTCTACTATTCCTTCACTGACCATATCCACAGCAATCTTGACAGAAGCTGACGGAGTACGCCTGGCAGCTTTTGTCTCCAGCATATAAAGTTTTCCGTCTTCTACGGTAAACTCTATTTCCTGCATATTTCTGTTATATCTTTCAATTAGCCCGGCTATCTGAAAAAATTTTTCATGAAGCGACGGAAAATAATCTTCCAGCCTCTGTATCTTCAGGGCATCTATATCTCTGAAAGATATATCACCGCCCTGGCTTTTCATGAAAAACTCTCCGCATGGTGCTTTCTCACCTGTATTTGGATCTCTTGTAAAAACCGTTCCCGTGCATGAATTTTCATTGAGGTTTCCAAAAGCCATGGCCTGCACCACCACTGCCATTCCCGTCTCTTTAGGTATTTCGTGCAGTTCTCTGTATGATCTTACAGCATATGAATTCCACTGTCCCATTGCGGCACTTACAGCATCTCTCAGCTGTTCATACGGATCCGAAGGAAAAGGTCTTCCGCTGCGCCTGAATATAATATCTTTATATTCCTCTACCGCTTCGAACAGCAGGGACTCTTCCATTTCATCCTCTTTACATTCTTCTCCTACTTTTTTCTTAAGCTTCTCATATGCCGCCAGGAAATTTGACGACGAAATCTTTCTGACAGATGAACCGTATGTTCTTAAAAATCTGGTGTAACAGTCCAGTGCAAAACACATTCCCCCCGCTTTGGAAAGGCTCTGTATTACATCATCATTGATACCCAGATCCAGCACGGCACCTTTCAGGGCAGGTATATTTACAACATTGCTTATACGTACTGAAACAAGCAGCGGGTTATCCCCGCCGCCGAATGTTCTGCCTGTAACTTCTTCTATTTCATGTATTTTTGCTTTCATCTCATCCATTAAGGCAGAAGAAAGCGAGCCTCCGTCTTCAAAAAATTTTTCGCATGCTTTTGTGGTTACAACAAAGCCATAGGGAACAGGAAGCCCCATTCCGGTCATTTCGGAAAGATTGGCTCCTTTCACACCGAGAAGATCTTTCATCTTCCGGCTTCCCTCATTAAAGGAACAGAGAAATTCTCCCATGTTCTGACCTTTCCGTCATTTAAAACGACAATCTTTCTTCAATATATGCACGTACATTTTCCACAGGTATTCTGACCTGTTCCATTGTATCCCTGTCACGAATTGTTACACACCCGTCTGTCTCAGTATCAAAGTCAACACATATACAGAAAGGTGTTCCTATCTCGTCTTCTCTTCTGTATCTTTTACCTATTGAACCGGAAGCGTCATAATCAGTCATAAAATATTTTGACAGTTCTTCATATACAGGTTCTGCTACTGGAGCAAGCTTTTTAGCCAGCGGAAGTACTGCCGCCTTGAAAGGTGCCAGTGCGGGATGCAGTCTCAGTACTGTCCTCACGTCTTCCTTTCCGGAACCGTCTGTCAGTGTTTCTTCATCGTAGGCATCAACAAGAAATGCCAGAGTCACACGGTCTGCGCCAAGTGATGGTTCTATTACAAACGGTACATATTTTTCGCCTGTCTCAGAGTCTACATAACTGAGATCCTGTTTGGAGGTATTTATATGCTGGGTAAGATCAAAGTCTGTTCTGTCAGCTATGCCCCACAACTCTCCCCAGCCGAACGGGAACAGATATTCTATATCTGTAGTGGCATTGCTGTAATGGGACAGTTCCTCTTTTTCGTGATCCCTTGTCCTCACATTGTCCATGTCCATCCCCAGGCTTTTCAGGAAGTTGACGCAGTATTCCTTCCAGTATGCAAACCACTCAAGATCTGTGCCGGGTTTGCAGAAAAACTCCAGCTCCATCTGCTCGAATTCTCTCGTCCTGAATGTGAAATTGCCCGGTGTGATTTCATTTCTGAAGGATTTTCCTATCTGAGCTATTCCGAAAGGAATCTTCTTTCTTGAAGTTCTCTGTACATTCTTAAAGTTGACAAAAATACCCTGAGCAGTCTCAGGTCTCAGATAGATCTCTGATTTGGAATCCTCTGTCACACCCTGAAATGTCTTGAACATCAGATTGAACTGACGTATGCCGGTAAAATCGGATTTACCGCATTCCGGACATTTTATCTCGTTTTCTTTTATATATTCCTCCAGCTTTTCATTGGACCAGCCGTCCACAACGACGCCCTCAATGCCGTTTTCGTGCATATAATCCTCTATGAGTTTATCAGCCCTGAATCTCGCTTTGCAGCCCTTACAGTCAATAAGAGGATCTGAGAAACCGCCTACATGACCTGATGCCACCCATGTCATGGGGTTCATAAGTATAGCCGCATCAAGGCCCACATTGAATTTTGATTCCTGGACGAATTTTCTCCACCATGCCTTTTTAACATTGTTCTTGAATTCCACTCCAAGAGGACCGTAGTCCCATGTATTGGCCAGACCTCCGTAAATTTCAGATCCGGGAAAGATAAATCCTCTGTTCTTTGCCAGCGCTACGATTTTTTCCATTGTTACGTTTTTCTTCATGTCTGATAAACCCTACCTATCTTTTCTATTCTTCCTTATTTTCATCATTATCGAACATATCTTCGATTTTTTCTTCTGCTGCGTCAAATGCTTCCTCGGCTTCGTCTCTGAAAGAGTTCTTCTTTTCTTTTATTCCGTTCCACATGTCTGCTGCCTTATCGGTAACATTTTTATAAGCATCAGCGCTCTTTTCTTTTATATCATTTACCATTTCAGGAGCCTTTTCCTTTACGTCATCATAAATAGCAGCTCCCTTGGCGACAACTTCATCTACTACAACGCTTCCTTTCTCTTTAACATCACTTGCCAGATTTTCTGCCCGTCTTGTGATATCCACAACACTTCCGTCATCTTTTGTAAGTTCAATGCGGCATTTGAATCCGAAAGCTGCCACAGCAGCAGCAAGGATACCCCATGGTGCAACAATAGTTCCCACAAGACCTACAGTTACAGGTATATTAACTATAGTCTCGTCGTCTTTCTTTACAGAAATCTTGGTGACATTACCCTTCTTCACCAGTTCTTTTACCTTTTCCACCGTTTCATCGGCAAATTCTCCGGCCTTGCACCCGGGCTTGATGTTTACAGTTTCTTCAATGGCAATTATGGCGTCAACCACACTTCCGTCAGCGGCTTCCAATGCTTCTTTTGCTTCTTTATATGACACTCCTGTTCTGTCTTTGACCAGTTCGATCTTTTCTAAAGTGATTTCCATCTCAATACCTCCTTAAAATTTCTTATTCAGAAAAAGTATTCACTTTTCAGCTGTTTTATGTCCATGTGATAAGATATATAACGCTTCATTATCTCTTGCAGCTTCTGCTGCACATTGTCTTCAAGAGCTATTTTCTCAAAAGCGCTCATGGGCATTTTTCTGAAGTATTTTAATATATCTATTATATCAAAATCTGTTCTGTAAATCAATCTTCTGTTATCATCAGCTGCAATCTTATCGGCACACCGGTGGCAGATCACTCCACCGTCTTCAATGCTGAAATACGTCTGCATGCCGCTTTCTGTATTTTTACCGCAGCATACGCATACATCAAGTTCCGGCATGGTGCCTAATATATCAAGAATCTTGACTATATATGCCATCACCAGTGTCTTATGTTTTTTCTCCCTTTTCTCCATAGCCTCAAGAAACTCTGTAAGAAGAGAAAATATTCTGGGCTGCGGAAGTTCTTCCGCCAGAACCTTATCTGTCAGTTCCAGAACATATGATGCTGCCATATATTTGTCTATGTCTTCACCGATGGCGTAATAGCTTCTCAGCACCTGTCCGCTGTTGAGATTATAGCTGTCACGGTTTTTAAACAGTTCATATCTGCCATATGTGAAAGCCCTTATGGCAAGAGCCGTCTTGTTCCTGCCCCCCTCTGTCAGTCCTGTTCCCACACTTATCTTGCCGAATTTTCTTGAAAACAGCCATATCATCCGCCTTCCTCCTGCGGCCTTTACCTGCCTCAGGACTATACCTTCTGTATCCGTTATCATTGCTGATCCTTATATCCGAAATTGGAAAGAGCCAGATCCGAATCACGCCAGTTTTCTTTTACCTTGACCCAGAGTTCCAGATATACCTTGCATCCTAAAAGCGCTTCCAGTTCCTTGCGTGCGCTCTTTCCTATACCTTTCAGTTTTTTCCCTTCCTTGCCTATTATTATGCCCTTATGAGATTTTTTCTCACAATAAATTACAGCTCCGATACGTGTCAGCTTTTCTTCTTCCCTGAAGCTTTCAATTTCCACTGCGGCTCCGTGAGGTACCTCATCGCGTATATAATGAAGTATCTTCTCCCTTATTATCTCACTTGCAAGAAATCTTTCCGGATGATCTGTGACCATGTCTGCGGGAAAATACATTGGTCCTTCCTGAAGATTTTCCTCTATGGCGCTGCACAGTTTTCCGATATTCTTACCTTCAAGAGCAGATGTTCCATATATGCCATCAAACACTTCCATTGCCTCATAAGCGTCATATATGGCTTTAAACTGATCCGGTTCCATCCTGTCTATCTTATTTATCACGAGAAATTTGGGTGTATCCACTTTGCTGAGCATTCCGGCAATATAATTATCTCCGGGGCCTTTGTCAGGAGCCCCGTCAACAAGAAACAGGATAAGATCCACCTCTCTGAATGTACCTATGGCAGAGTCAGTCATATACTGTCCCAGTTTACTGTGAGGCTTATGAATACCGGGAGTATCAATAAACACCATCTGGGCAGTTTCCGTGGTATAAATTCCTCTTATGGTGTTTCTTGTGGTTTGAGGTTTATCAGCCGTTATGGACACCTTTTCCCCCAATATGGCATTCATAAGGGTGGATTTGCCCACATTGGGCCTGCCTACTATACCTATGAACCCTGTTTTCATAAGCGGAATCCCTCCGGAAGAATCTCATCCATTGTATATACCTTAAGAGAATCTGCATCATCCCCGGTTATGATTTTGAACTCATCATCACAGAATTCTTTCATAAACTGGCGGCAGATACCGCATGGCCAGGCTTCTCCATCACTGGAAACTATGGCTATAGCCTCAAATTCTCTTTCTCCCTCTGAGATAGCTTTGACAAATGCAGTCCTCTCGGCGCAGATAGTAGCGCCAAACGATGAATTTTCAACATTTACTCCGGTAAATACCTCTCCGCTCTTTGAAAGCAGAGCTGCTCCTACCTTGAATTTTGAAAATGGGGCATATGCTCTGGGCAACATGGCACATGCAGTTTCATAAAGCTGTCTGTACTTCATGGCTTACCTCCTCAGGCCTAAATAATCCATTACTTTCTCTTCTTTTTCTCGCATTTTTTTCTTTTCATCTTCTTCCATATGGTCATATCCCATAAGATGTAGCATACTGTGGACAAACAGATAAACAAGTTCTCTTTCGAATGAGTGTCCGTATTCATGCGCCTGCTGTGTTATCCTCTGACGGCAGATGACCACATCTCCAAGACAAAGTTCTCCTTGCTCAGGCATTTCACTCACATTCTCAAACTGCGGAAAAGACAGAACATCTGTAACGCTGTCAGTATTTCTGTATTCTCTGTTAAGTTGTCGGATTTCTTCCGGTTCTGTCAGAGTGAGACTTATCTCCGCTCTTTCAGTATCAACACCTTCTTCTTCAAGAATAAATTCAGCAGCCTCAATAAGTTTATCCATTATCGCAGGCTCAAGTGCCTGTCCTTCTTCAAGATATATCTTCATCTTCAGCCTCCGGATTCTTTCTGTAATAACGGTCGTAAGCACTGATTATCTTTTTGACCAGTTCGTGTCTTACCACGTCGCTTTCTTTAAGATAACAGAAGTCTATGTCACTGACCTGAGCAAGTATTTTTGATGCTTCAACAAGCCCCGATTTTTTGCCTCGGGGCAGATCAATCTGAGTTACATCTCCTGTAACCACCACTTTTGAACCGAATCCCATTCTGGTCAGAAACATCTTCATCTGCTCTCTTGTGGTGTTCTGGGCTTCATCCAGTATTATAAAAGAATTATCCAGAGTACGTCCTCTCATATATGCCAGAGGCACCACCTCTATGGCTTCTTTTTCTTTCATTCTGAGAGCAGCGTCTCGCCCCAGCACATCATAAAGGGCATCATAAAGAGGTCTCAGATACGGATCCACCTTATCCTGAAGATCTCCGGGAAGGAATCCCAGCCTTTCACCCGCCTCCACAGCAGGTCTTGTAAGGATTATCTTCTGCACTTCCCTATTTTTAAATGCATTGACCGCCATTGCCACAGCTATATATGTCTTTCCCGTGCCGGCAGGTCCTATTCCGAAAACAATGTCTTTTTTTCTTATACTTTCAACATATTTTTTCTGTCCTATGGTCTTGGGTTTAAGCGGTTTACCTTTATGTGTGAAGCAGATTATATCTTTATTGATGTTACTGTCTTTATAAGACAGGCCTTCTTTTTTTAGTCCGATCACATATGACGACTTCTGTTTCCCCAGGCTTTCGCCATCTGCCAGTATTTTTATGAATTCTTCTATTATGCTCTGTGCAAGTTCCAGAGATTTCTCCTGGTCTTCAGGTGACATGTTTTCGTCAGCTTTAAATATAAGGCCATCATCCCTCTGGAATATCTGTACTCCTGTGTTTTCTCTTATCATATCCAGATTGGCATCCATGTTGCCTAAAAGCTCCACACGGTCAATCTCCTGATTTATCTGAATTTTTCTCTCCAATTAATATCTCCTGTTCTTCTCCTGCTTTAAGGCGCACCTCAAGTGTAACGCCTACTTCTATTATATTTTCTTTATAGGAAAATTTCAAATCTTTCTTTAGTATCCGGGCATTTTCAGGCAAATTTTCCTTTGCCCACTGCCTTATCTGCTGATTCACCTTGGCTTCTGCCTGTTCCCTTGTTTTTTCAGACTTATTTGTCACTATATCTTTCTCATCATCTTCCTGAACATCATCGTTATGGATGTACCTTTCCTGATTAAATTTAAGCCTGTATGGCGTTATTACTGTTATTTCCCCCTGAGCTTTCACAAAATACTCTTTTGCCTTGTTTTCGTCGTATACAGTGGGTTCAAGAGGAACACAACCCGAAATAAGTACTCTGCCTTTTTCAACATAATCTCCTTCTTCAACCAGCGCCAGACCTCTGTAGGTATCAATGGATTCAATATATCCTGAAACATCTGACACGATATTACAATAATATTCACGTTGCTGCCTCGTGCCGGAAAGAGAGTTTTCTTCTTCCTGGCTGTTCAGTTCACTCTCAGATATATTAAGATAGATTTTTCTTCCTTCATATACAAGTTCTACCCATGTTATCTGAGGAAAAGTATCATAAATGTCTTCCTCAGCTTGTTCCCACTTTATCCGCGGAATAAAGGAACCTTCTTCTATACCTGAATCCGCAAGACATTTTCGCAGTTCCTCTTCGGGAATGCTTTTATATCCGCTGACTTCTATATTCCTGACAAAGTAAGACTGGGTCAGCACAAGCAGCATAATAATTAAAATGCCCGCCGCCTTCAGAGGCGCCGAAGCTATCTTTCCCAGACGATATGCCGCTCCCCGCTCTGATATCACTGTTATCCTGAATGCAGCGCCGGCCAGTTTTTTCAGAGTTTCCAGCTGAAAAGCCGTTATTTCGCAATATGTCTCAGTTTCCGATATTATTCTGATATTTCTCATATCCAGCCGGGCATTAAGAGCCCGGTCTATCAGTCTGTCCGCCCTGAACCCCTCAATCTTTATCTTTATCCGATGTACGGAAAAATTCAACTCTCTGTATGGTTCCTTCAATGAGAAGCCTCCCCTCAAAGATTTCTTTTATAACAAAGTCACTGCCTGTCAGAGTAACAAATTTTTTTCCGGCAGACACTGTCAGGGAGGTCTCGCTTATCATCACTATAGCTTTTACATTTTCTATTGTTGCAAATCTTTCATCAGTTATGACTCTCGGTCTTCCAAAATCCATGTCATAGCTTAGTTCTTCTTTAAATCTCAAATTAAAAACCCCCTTTTCATTAATTGTATGAAAAGGGCCGCCGGTTGATTACCTGAATATGGCTTGCTCAGATGCTGATATTGTCTCCCGCTTTTATGACTCCTCCTTTTTCTACCCGTGCAAAGACCCCCTCTTCTGGCATTATGCATCTTCCCATAGTCCTGCCGATGATACAGCTGTCGTGACATTCTTTACCAATCTGCGTCACAACAAGCACAACATCTCCTATAGACAAAGCCTGACCTGTTTTTACTTTTCTCAGATCAATGCCTTCTGTTATGATATTTTCTCCAAAGCTTCCGTATTTTACAGGGGCGCCCTGCTTTCTGAATTCTTCTATTCTTTCCCATGCCAGAAGGCTCACCTGTCTGTGCCCGCTTCCCGCATGGCCATCACCTTCTATACCATAGTCCTTTATAAGCATAACGGGACCTTTAACCGGTTGCTTGGGAGTTCCTTTCTTTTTACTTATACATATTGCTCTTACAGTCTGCATTATTTCTTTTTTCCTTTCTGTATTCCCATAACTGTCCCTGGTCTTTGTCACCTGCATTTTAAAATATCTGACCATTATCATTTCTGATTATTATATCACACATATTGACTTTATCCATATTGGAAAGTAAAATTCAAGTTGACGGAGGTACTCTCATGAAAATAAATCTTCATTCTCACACCACATATTGTGATGGAAAAAATTCAGCGGAAGAAATGGTACTTGCTGCCATAGAAAAAGGATTCGATGTTTTCGGTTTTTCCGGACACAGCTATACTCCATTTGATGAAAGCTACTGTATGAGTATTGAGGCAACAAAAGCCTATAAAGAGGAAGTCTCTGGTCTAAAGGAAAAGTACAAAAAAAATATCCGCATTTTGTGCGGTGTTGAGCAGGATTTCTATTCTGACAGATCCACCTGCGGATATGATTATGTCATCGGCTCAGTGCATGCGTTTTATAACAGAAAATATGATAAATACATTTATGCCGATTATGACCCGCAGATACTGATAGACTCCTGTGAAAAATATTATGGCGGAGATTTTCTTTCTCTTGCTGAGGATTATTTTGAAGAAGAATCCCATGTGGCAGAAAAAACAGGCTGCAATATAATCGGCCATTTTGACCTTATAACAAAATTCAATGAGCAGACTAAAATGTTCGACGAAAGTCACCCTCGTTATATAAATGCGGTTGACAACGCTCTTGCCCGTCTGCTTAAAAGTAATGCTGTATTCGAGATAAATACCGGTGCCATGGCAAAAGGCTACAGGACGAGTCCTTATCCTTCAGAGGCCATCCTTCGTAAAATCAACTCAGGAAAAGGCCGGGTCATAATTTCATCTGACACCCATTCTGCAGATACGGTGGATTACGCTTTTAAAGATGCCTTGAGGCTCGCTGCCATATGCGGTTTTGACACACTCAGCTACCCTGTCTGACTTTTTTCTTACCCGTAACTATCTGACAGATTTACATGTGGATTGTACATAATTATAATGCAAGAAAGCGGACAGTATATATCGCCCGCTTTCTTTAAAGGATGAAAAGTTGGAAATTATGCCGTTATTATCAGAAACAAAAAAGCACCCGCTTCCGAGTGCTGTGGTATTTTTCTTATTCCCCGCTTTATGAATATGCATAAAACAAATAGTCACAAAGAAAAATCTTTCACCGTCCTATCTCAGAAGACCGCTTTTTAAAAGTGACAGGTCTACCGACTTAATCTTTATAGCCTACTTGGGCGTCTTCCCGAGGAGATAGTTTTTCCCCAGTGACCGGCTTAAGAGCCTTGCCCGTTGGTTGATACTACGGTTGCTGAGACACAGTGCCTGATTCTGACAGGACTTCCGAGATGTCACTTTTCTTATTCAGTTTCTGTATTCTATCTTAATCTTACTTTGCCATGTTGTCAAGGCCGGATAAACAACTTCACCTCTTTTTCACATCAGTGGCCATGGGGAGTTTCTTCTATCATATCATGTTCTGTAACTCTGTCGGCATACAAAAGTCCGCTGAATACTATGGCCAGAGGAATGAGAGTGAACCATATGGCTCTTCCCCGGAACATATTACATAACAATGCAGAAATCACGCCTCCTATAACAAAGAATCCAAGCATTCTGAAATGAGTTTTCATTTTAACACGGCTGTCAAGGCTGCCTTTGCCCCTGATGTATTTTGACATGGTGAGTCCTATCTGTCTCACATGATTTGTGCAGAATGTAGTGGCCATAGGTATACCCTGAGCCTGCCTGAAAGTATTATACTGCATGGCACATATGAAATTTATCGTTATCTGTGATATCTGATACGGCGCGCTCTCCGGCAGGAATCCCAGCATGACCACAGCAATCATCTCAATGAGTACCAGCAAAGTGTCCCATCTTATGATATGAGTTCTTTTCACAGGCCTTGGTATTATTTCTGAAACTATGGTTCCAAGTAGATATGCACTCATGGGCAGCAGATAATAAAGAGCCTGTTTCCACTGGAAAGTTCCTATAGCTATGGCCAGAAAAACAAAGTTGCCGGTCTGAGCATTACAGAAAACTCCTCCTCTCAGCAAAAAAGTGAATACACCATAAAATCCCGCCACCAGCATAAGCATCAGAAAAACCCATCTGCGCTCACAGGCAAGGTAATATTCCTCTTCTTCAGCTTTTGTCCGGGCATCTTCTTCAGTATTATCTTCAATGCAGGCATCGGCTTCAAGTCTGTCCGTAAGAATACGCTCACGGCTTTCGATTTCTGCTTCAGTCCGCTTTTCTTCCATTGCATTTTCTCCTGTTCCCATAAATCTAGTCGCCTGCATAGGGCTGTAACTATTACATTTTAACGCTTTTTAAACATTAATTCAACCAAAATGCAATGGCAAACTAAAAGCAGGCAGAAAAACTCAAAAAAATCACATCAATCTATTACATATTGCACATTTCTTATAAATCGCAGTTTCACAGCGGGCCATGGAAATTATACAGCCTGATACACACTCTTGCCTTTTATCACAGTCTCAGCAATTTTTATATCAGCAATCTGATCTGTCTTAACATCGAAAGGATTTTTTTCAAGTATGACCACATCAGCATCCATGCCTTCTTTCAGCATACCTTTTCTGTCCTCCATAAATCCTATCTTCGCAGCATTTACTGTAAACATTTCCAATGCCTCATAAAGGCTTATTCTTTCTGATTCCACCGGGTGCTTCAGGCATATCATGGCTGCTCGCAGCGGTTCCATGGCAGTAACACTGAAATCTGAGCCGCCGCCCACAAGAAGCCCTGCATCCAGCACTGATCTGTAAGGGCTGCATCTTTTCACCCGGTCTCCTACAAAGCATCTGTATCCTTCCATATCCATGCCCTCACATACTTCGATCAGCAGCGGCTGCATGCCAAGTGAACATCCAAGACGTGCGGCTCTTGCTATGGACGATGCTTTAGGCATCTCAAAATGCTCTATTCTATGACGGTGATCTTTTCTCGGATATTTTTCCAGCAGTTTTTCATAAACATCAAGTACCATATCAATACCGTTATCGCCTATGGCATGGCATGAAAGCTGCATTCCATCTCTGTGAGGTTTTTCAAAATATTCATAGAGCTTTTCTTTTGTCTGAAAAAGCATACCAAATCTGTCAGGATACCCCTCGTATGGTTCGACCACAGAAGCACTGTATCCGTCAAAGGCCCCGTCAGCAAAGGCACATATACATGTCTCCTTTTTCATCTCATCATCTTCCATCAGTTTTCTTACATTTTCTGTATCATCACAATTTCTTGTCCTGAGCATGGGTTTTACCTCAGTCATAAATTCATCTCTATGGTCACAGAAAAGCCGGAGTATTTTATAATAGTCCTTGGTGTACACTGTGGTTATTCCATTTGAAACAGCATAGCTGTCTATGTTGTGATATCCATCAAGCAGTTCCTCATCAGAGAACAGATCTATAAGATTATCGGCAACTTCCATAAAAGCAGGGTCTGTAACAAATCCTGTCGGATTACCGTTATCATCTGTCTGGATACCTTCCATTGCAGAATCCAGGCTCATTATTTTTATTCCCGCACTGTTGAATGCAAAAGGGTGAGTATCGTTATGATAAAGCATTACAGGATGATCCGAAGATACGCTGTCCAGTTCCTCTCTTGTGGGGAACCTTTTTTCAGCTATATTTTTATCCTGAAATTTCGTGGCAAACACCCACCTGCCTTTCTCTACCGTAGCAGCATATTCTCTCATAACAGAAAGCAGCTGGCTGATATCTTCTACAGCAGATACATCAACACCTTTCATGAAAGGTCCTGAAGGCACAGCGTGGACGTGAGTATCTATGAAGCCGGGGAAAACAGCTCCGCCTGCACAGTTCACTGTTCTTTTGGCCTGACAGTCTTTCAGACCTTCCCGGTTTCCCACATATACTATCTTGCCGTCTTTTATACCCAATGCTTCAGCTATGGGGTTTTCTCTGTCCATAGTGTATATCATTCCGTATATTACAGCATCCATCTTCACAGTATCCATCTTCTTTCCTTTCCGTATCACATTACTTTATCAAGCACATCATCATCATATGTTTTACCGTCAAGCTTTGCATGATACGCCGCCACCAGTCTGTTATATGTGTTCTTTGTAAGAGGATATCTCACTGCTACAAAGAATCCAATGAGCAGGATCACCGCAGGTGCTATGCCGTAAAGTACTCGTATAGCATCTATTGTAGCTTCGCTCTGTGTTTCTGCAGCCGAGTCAAATCCTATAATCTGAAGACCAACTCCTACTACAAGAGACCCCAGGGAATTTCCGAACTTCATAAACAATCCTATAAGGGAAGTATAAAGACCATCAGGTTTATCGCCGGTTTTTATCTGCTGGATTATGGCCGTATCATAGGACATTGCGTATATCATTGTCCAGTACGCTGAATTACCCAGAGCATAAAGAACTATGCTTATGTACATTGTAGTGTCGCTTACAGGAAGCAGCATTACCACAATATAGGCAAGCATATATAATATAAGGCCTCCTGCCATTACTGTCTTTTTTTCGGTTCTGTTTGATACAAAACCTGCCACCAGCACCGCCAGTATGACCAGTATACCCTGAACAAAGTATATACCTGAAGTCTTTGCATCATCATACTGATATACATATGTAAATACATATATCAGAAGTCCCGAACCCAGTGTCACCACTATATTTACAGCAAAAGTTATTATGAGAAGCTGTCTGAGCGGCTTGTTTACAAAAGCGTTTTTTGCATTTGCAAAGAACTCTGAGAGAAGCAGTTTTTTACTCTTTTTTTCCAAAACAGCGCCAGACATCAGATTCGGGTTAGCCGGCTCTCTTTTCTTAATCACAATACAGCATATATTATATACGGCGATTATCAGTATTCCGTATGTTAGTCCCATTCCTATCCAGCCTGCATTTACGCTGTCAAACAGCCTGGTATAAAAATCCACTACCATCAGAGTTCCGCTGGTAGCTATAAGTGTTCCCACGCCCATCAGTGATGCGGCACAGGTCCTCAGCTTTGTCCTTTCGTCAAAATCTTCTGTCAGTTCAGATCCCAGCGAGATATGTGGTATTACACAACTTGTAAGTGTCACCCAGTACAGCGCGTTAACCACTATAAAGTATATGACTTTTGTAGTCGCAGCCATTTGCATATTGGTAAAAAGCAGCGTTACAGATATGCAAAGAAGCACTGATCCGAACATTATAAAAGGCCTTCTACGCCCCCTGGGATTTTTTGTTCTGTCAGACCAAAGTCCTATCATAGGGTCAGTTACTGCATCCCAGAGAACCGCTACCATTGATATAACTCCTGCAACAGCCGGCTGTATTCCGGCTACTGTTGTAAGAAAAAATGTAAAGAAGGAAAAAAACACATTATATCCTATTCCCTCTCCTATGGCTCCTATACCGTATCCCACGGCTGTACCCGTTCCCAGTTTTCCGGTTGTTCTTTCTTTTTCCATGGTCCTTCTCCTGTATTGTTGTTATTTTTTCATATCATTTTTTTCCATACGTATCCGGGCAGCTCTTGAATGCCCCATAAGGCCTTCACCCTCTGCCATCTGTGCAACCAGCGGAGCGATCTGCATCATGGCCTCCTTATCCATAGTCTGGCATGTGCACACTTTCAGAAATGTTCCTGCCCATACACCTCCCGTATATCTCGCCGCGCCCATGGTCGGAAGAGTATGATTGGTTCCCGAAGCATAGTCTCCGAATACTTCGGCAGTGTTTCCTCCTATAAACAGTGATCCATAATTTCTCAGACTTTCTGCCGTTTCTTTTTCTCTTTCTTTCTTTACGCTTATCTCCAGATGCTCCGGAGCATAGCTGTTGGCATATTCTGCAGCTTCATCTATACTGTCTGCCAGAAGCACTTCTCCGAAATCTTTCCATGAGGTTTCTGCTATTTCTCTTGTAGCAAGTTGGTTAAGCTGTTTTTCCACTGATTTTATCACGGCATAGGCCAGAGATTCATCTGTAGTTACAAGAATTCCTTTTGCCTCCCTGTCGTGTTCGGACTGGGCAAGAATGTCGGCCGCTATAACATCAGCATCAGCCGTCTCGTCCGCTATCACCAGCACTTCGCTGGGTCCTGCAAGAAAATCTATGCCTATTTTTCCGAAACACTGCCGTTTAGCCTCGGTCACAAAACTGTTTCCTGGTCCTACTATCATATCAACCGGCTTTATCTGCTCTGTTCCGTAAGAAAAGGCCGCAATAGCCTGAGCTCCTCCCACTGTGTATATTTCATCTACTCCGGCTATATCCATTGCCACAAGAGTCTTTGGATGTATCCGATCTGTCCCTTTCATTACGGGTGAACATGCAGCAATACGCCTTACACCTGCGGTCTTTGCCGGTATTCCCAGCATAAGAGCTGTGGAATACAGCGGGTATCCGCCTCCGGGCACATAACAGCAGCATGAGTCCAGCGGTATTATACGCTGCCCCAGTCTTATACCGGGGGCCGGGGAAAATTCCTCTATAACTGAAAGTGAGTCCTTCTGCGCCTGTGCAAAGGCTCTTATATTTGCAGCAGCTTTTTTTATATTGTCAATTTCATCTTTGCTGACAAGGTCATATGCCTGCTGTATTTCTTCCGGCGATACTCTGAGAGTATCTCTTTTACATCCGTCAAATTTCAGATTATATGCTTTAAGAGCCTTGTCCCCGTTTTTTCTTACATCGGCTATCATTTCCGAAACAGTCATGACGAGACGGCTTCTGTCTTCTTCAGTGCGCTGTTTTGCGCTTTTTATTGTCTTTAACATAAATCCTTCCTCCCTTACTTTTCATATTCTATACCTTTTAGCATGCTCATTGTCAACCTCACTTTTTCACTTCATCATAATAAAACCTTGAGTTAACTCAAGGTTTATGATATCATACCGTTATACACAAGTTATTCCCATAAGGAGATGATACCATTGAGAATAGGACAGGTTTCAAAGCTATACGGCATTTCAACAGATAATCTCTATTACTATATAAACTATGGTCTGCTTGTACCTCAAAAACCTAAGGGACAGTACAATTTTGACCGTCAGACCCTTAAAGATCTTGAACTTATTCTTGAACTCAGGGAAATGAAATTTTCTCTTAAAGAAATACATATGATACTTTCTCTTTATCGTGTATCCTCTCTGGCCGCTCAAAAAGACATAGAAGATTTAAAGGAAGTTTACAGACGTAAAATACAGGAGTTTAACAGTGACATAGCTGAAACGGAAAAGAATATAAGAAGCCTTGAGTCAAAGATAAAGCATCTGGATGCTCTGCTCCCCGGAAAAAAATCCCCTGTAGGACTTCCTCTTAGGATGCTGGATCTTTTGTGCTGCCCTATATGCCGGAAATCATTCGTAATTGAAAATGCATCTATGAATTCAAGGTACATATTTGAAGGCCGGCTGACATGTGAATGCGGGTATAAAGCTCATATAAAGGACGGTATACTGATTACACCCAACAGGAATACCGATGTCTATGATACTCCCGATCTGGAACGCAAAATGTACAAAGATCTGCCTTCTTCACTCATAAGTCTTTTTCAGAATTCATACAACTGGATGACAGAAAAACTTTCTCACATGGATCTATCACAGAAAGTCGTCATTGAAACTTACATAAACGCATGGTTTTTCATGCACAATCACCAGCAGTATCTTGATCCATCAGGCAGATACATAGTAGTTGACAAATACCCCGAAATGCTTTTTATGTATAAAAAACTTATGGAGCAGCAGGGATTTGACCTGGACATATTATTTATCGCAGACAGCAGTACCTGTCTTCCGCTTAAAGACAGATGCATCGACCTCAATATAGATTATTTTGCTGTGAATGAACACAATTTCTATCACAACTCGTTTCTTTATGATGAGCTTGCACCCTATATGAAAGATAATGCCAAAATGCTTGGGACTTATTTTTATTTTGCAGACGGAAAAAAATCAATGGCTGATCTTTTGAGAGAGTATCCCACATGCTCTCCGGATAACTTCAGTCTTACGTATTTTCTTTCCCATATGAAAGGAATGATCACAGATCAGGAAGATTGTGGATTCACCACCAGTTCCGGCTCAAATATCGGATTCAGTTTTCACCATGAAGGAGAAAGAATGTATCTGCGTTCTTATCTTGCAGAAAACAAAAAAGCTCAAAAATGAGCTTTTTTATGGTTTTATTTTTCCTATTTGATATTCTGACCCGGCGCCATGATTTTTCATATGCTGTTATAATATCTGAAACGGTCCGTAACAGCTGCTGTATTCACATTATCTTTCAGTTCTCCTGTATCTTGTCACGGCTGCTATGCCATATAAAGCTGCGCCTATATTGCCTGCTATCATATCAGTTACCGTATCTACCATTCCTCTCTGCATTTCTCCTCCCGCAAGTCTGTCTGCGTAAATTCGAATATTTCCCAAATACCGGCCCCGCCGCTGGAAAACATGCAGGCTGCAAAAATCATCGGCCAGAAAAAATTTGCGGCATGATTAGGATCTGCTGCGCCTGCGTTTTTTTCAAAGAGCTTATGTATTATCACCATTCCCGCTGAAGCCAGCAGGAATCCGCTTATCAGATGTACAACCTTATCATACATGTCCACTGTGCGGTAGAAATTCATGACGGATCCTAAAGGTGATGCCATAAAGACAAATATAAGGCCGCAATAAAATAGAGTATCCTGCGCTTTTATAAAATATGCTGCCGCTGCAAACACTGCAATTGAAATAAAAGCGCCTGCTACATTACTTGCAGGCGGATTTATCCCTGTAATATATGCTGCCGCTGCACATATGACTGTTGCCGCTGTTAAAGCTGCCACCGCCAAGAATCTGAATCTGTTTTTTCTTATATCCTGCCTCAATTTTACTCCTCCCTTTATATCGGCATATCTTTTGATCCGTCTTATATATGAAGGTCTTTGCCGGTAAAAATAATGATTGCCGAAGTAAAAAGTACACCCGCCAATATAAACAGCACAGCAACACCTGCCATTGCAGCGCTTTCTCCTGCTGCAATGCCTTCCGGATCAAAAAGAGTGAATATTGAAAAGTATTTTGCGATTTCTGCCTTCTCCCCTGCATTGGCAAGCATCTGAAGGACATACATCAGTAATGGTATACCTGCTCCGAAGCCTAAGCTGTACTTTACATCAGAAAAGATACATGAAGCCAAAAAACATATTGCTCCTATAGCAAACTGAAGTGCAGCAAGCCCTGTATTAAGGATCAAAAGCTTATCAATCTCCAGTTCTTTGGGGAAATGATAATTTGCAGATAAAATTTCCAGCACAGTAACATAACATACAAGTATCACAATGCCTGTAAGCATAACTGCTGCTTGTGTCGTGGCTATAACACTGCGTTTTACCGGCGACGCTGCCAGATAAACCATTGAACCTCTGTCCACGTATCTGGCTATAAGGCCGTTTCCTCTGACAATGCAGAATATCATGGGAAAAATCAGCAGTATAAACCCATACAGATATGAAACCATAAATCCAAGAAGGTCAGCTGCACCGGCTTTCA
Organism: uncultured Bacillota bacterium; assembly: GCA_949295785.1. Classification (GTDB taxonomy): domain Bacteria; phylum Bacillota; class Clostridia; order Peptostreptococcales; family Anaerovoracaceae; genus Fimisoma. Next base: position 26,103 of record CASFMJ010000087.1, read on the forward strand.
TTCCCACCGCAGCCATTATGCCTGGCATCATCTCAGCAAATCCATCCAGCATTGCCATCATCTCCGGCTCGTACATGCTTATTATTATTAAGACATACAATGTCAGAACTGCCGCAAGAATCAGCAGCAGTTTAAGGCTGACTTTCATTTCACGTATATATAGTGTCTTATTTATCATTAAAGCCGCCTCCATAATAATTCATAAATATTTCTTCAAGACTTTGTCTGGCTGTTACTGTTACGGAACATCCTTCACGTGTACCTCCGAAATCATCGGAAAAACCTGCGGCCTGTTTCTCATCAGCAAGTTTTACTGTGTATGTCCTTACATGCCGCTGACGAAGTGCATCGATGGAGTCTACAGTAACCAGTCTGCCGCCGCGTATGATCCCCACCCTGTCACATGTTCTCTCAACTTCATCAAATATATGGCTGGACATCAATATGGTTTTACCCCTTTCCTTTTCCTGCTTTATCAGTTCGATAAATCTGTTCTGCATCAGCGGATCAAGACCGCTTGTAGGTTCATCCAGAATAAGAATTTCGGGATCATTCATAAATGCTGCGATGATTCCTGTCTTCTGTTTCATTCCCTTACTCATTTTTCTTATTTTACAGCAGGGATCAAGCCGGAAATACTCAATAAGCTCATGCTTCCTGTTTTCTCCCTGTATACATCTGTAATCCGATATGAAATCGAGAAACTGCATGCCGGTCATGTCATCAAAAAAATTTATCTCACCGGGAATATATCCCAGCATACTGTTTATTTTTTCCCTGTCTTTCCAGCAGTCCATATGTTTTATCATACATTGACCCAGCCGGGATCTTATGAATCCTGTGAGATGTCGTATGGTAGTTGTTTTTCCGGCACCATTGGGACCTAAAAAGCCAAACACCTCGCCTGATGCCACTTCAAATGACACATCAAAGATTCCCTTGCCTCTGCCATAATCTCTTGTAAGATTCTTAACAGCTATGACATTCATTATTCTCTCCTTATATTTAACATACTCCTATGAGATTTCACAGTGTATAAATTACTCTACGGCGATTATACCATGATAAAAATATCATTGTCAATTTAATCGCTTATACAACAGTACCACCGTTATACGCTTTAAAAACATGTATTGCAGTATTTCATGATATTACGATATGATAGCGGTGAATGACTGTATTCTGCCGCAAAACTGTTTGCCTGCACTGCAATATTGATATATAATATAAAAGACACTAAAATATAGCATTTACGTATCTGGAGGAGTATTTTGAACAAAAATTCACTTAGAAAGGCGGAAGAACTGTTTCTTTTTTTTATGGCCACATCTGTTCTAGGGTGGATATATGAGGTTTTTCTGGAAGTTGTTGTATACCGGTGGGGATATTCAGACAGAGGAGTTCTCACCGGACCATATTGCATAGTATACGGCTTTGGAGCAGTCGTATTATTGCTGTGCCTTTACAGACTTATGAAAAAAAGAATAGCCATAGGAAAAATAAATATCACCCCGCTGCTGGTCTTCATCGGGATAGTTCTTATAACCACCGCTATCGAGCTGGCTGCCAGTTACATAATGGAATGGACCACAGGCAGCTGGATGTGGGATTATGAACGTTTCAATCCTAATTTTCAAGGCCGTGTTGCGCTTAACCCAAGCATAAGGTTCGGTGTCGGCGGTATGGTTATTCTTTACGGTCTTTACCCTCTGTTTAAAAAAGCAGCAGATAAATGTTCCGACAAAGCATTAAATATCATTTCGGCAATAATCGGCGCTGTTTTTCTTGCAGACTGTATCTTTTACATAACAGCTTGATAGTTTATTTAAATGCAAAAGCCCTCTTCCTATAAAAGAGGGTTTTTCTTTTTTTATAACCTGAAATTACAGTCAGCATTATTTATATCTGATGTTTCTGCGAATATGTCAGGGCCGCACCTATAAAACCCTTAAACAGCGGATGAGGTCTGTTTGGTCTGCTCTTGAACTCCGGATGGTACTGCACTCCAACATAAAAATTTTTATCTGTAAGCTCTACTGTTTCTATCAGCCTTCCGTCAGGTGAAGTTCCTCCCAGAGTAAGGCCGTGTTCTTCCAATATGTTTCGGTAAGCGTTATTGAATTCATATCGATGTCTGTGGCGTTCACTTATTTTATCGGTGCCATAGCACCGTCTCATAGTGGTTTTCTCCTTTATGATACAGGGATATGCACCAAGACGCAATGTTCCGCCTTTGTCTACATCTTCGCTTTGTCCCGGCATGAAATCTATCACTTTGTTTTTACAGCTTTCGTTAAACTCACCCGAGTCAGCATCTTCTATACCTGCCACATTTCTTGCAAACTCAATTACGGCAATCTGCATACCAAGGCAGATGCCAAAGTATGGTATATCATTTTTTCTTGCATATTGGGCAGCAAGTACCATACCTTCTGTTCCCCTGTTTCCGAATCCACCGGGAACAATTATACCACTGAGGCCGGAAAGAACTTTTTCCGCACTTTCTTCAGTTATTTCTTCAGAATCTATCCAATGTATGCTTACATGAGTGTCATGATAATATCCCGCATGTCTTAGAGCCTCCGCAACTGAAAGATATGCATCGTGAAGCCCTACATATTTCCCCACAAGTCCTATGTCTACTTTATACTGCCTGTTTTTTATCTTCTCCACCATGGCAGTCCACTCTGAAAGATCTGGCGCAGGAGCTTCTATACTGAGTTCTCGGCATACCACCGACGAGAAAGCTGCTTTTTCAAGCATAAGCGGCGCCTCATAAAGGTTAGGCAGAGTTATATTCTCAATCACACAATCCGGCTTAACATTGCAGAACATAGAAATTTTTTTAAATATCGAGTCTTCGAGAGGCTCATCGGCTCTAAGTACTATTATATCAGGATTTATTCCCATCCCCTGAAGTTCTTTCACTGAGTGCTGTGTAGGCTTTGACTTATGTTCATCCGAACCCCTGAGAAAAGGAACAAGCGTGACGTGTATAAAAAGGCTGTTCTCGCTGCCTGCTTCCAGCGATATCTGTCTTACTGCCTCTATAAAAGGCTGTGATTCGATATCTCCTATGGTACCGCCGATTTCTGTTATTATCACATCAGCTCCGGTCTTATCTCCAAGACTGTATATGAACTCTTTTATCTCATTGGTGATATGAGGAATAACCTGTACTGTAGATCCCAGATATTCACCTCTTCTCTCCTTGTTCAGCACACTCCAGTACACCTTGCCGGTAGTAAGATTTGAATATCTGTTCAGATCTTCGTCTATGAATCGTTCATAATGTCCAAGATCCAGATCTGTTTCTCCTCCATCCTCTGTCACGTAGACTTCACCATGCTGATATGGGCTCATTGTCCCCGGATCTACATTTATATACGGGTCAAGCTTCTGAGCTGCCACCTTCAGACCTCTGGATTTAAGCAGCCTTCCAAGAGATGCGGCTGTTATCCCTTTTCCCAGACCGGATACTACACCTCCGGTTACAAATATATATTTTCTCATGGTAATCTCCTTTATTTTCATCCTGTCATCAAAAGGCGCTATATATGACATACCTGTGGTTCTGTCCGCCTCTTCAGGATAATGACTTGTTAATCCTCCAATACTTTCATTTTTACATTTACAGACTGATTTCTGCGGATTCCCTTTTAAGTCCCTTTATAACAGGTCTTACTCTTTCAAGCAGCCTGTCCACCTGCTGGGGGCACCTGCCTATATAAAGGGATGGCTCAAGCAGCTTTTCCATTTCATCTTCCGAAAGTCCAAACTCTTTCTCACCTGCAAGACGTGACAAAAGATCACATTCAAAACCTTCTTTCATTCTTGCTGTAGTCTCCATGGAACATCTGCGGATGATCTCATGAAGATGCTGTCTGTCTCCGCCTTTTTTAACAGCTTCCATCATGAGATTCTCCGTGGCTATGAAAGGCAGATACTCTTTTACTGTTTTTTCAATTACCTTTTCATTAACAATGAGGCCGTCGGTTATGTTCTGAGACAGCCTCAGTATAGCATCCGCACACAGAAAGCCCTCCGGCATGGATATTCTGCGGTTGGCAGAATCATCCAGAGTTCTTTCAAGCCACTGCACCGATGCTGTCATTGAAGCGTTGGATGCATCTGCCATTAGATATCTGGCCAGTGAGCATATTCTTTCACTCCTCATAGGATTTCTCTTATATGCCATAGCTGATGAACCTATCTGATTTTTTTCAAAAGGTTCTTCCACCTGTCTGTCATGCTGCAGAAGACGTATATCATTAGCCATCCTGTAACAGCTCTGGGCTATCTGGGACAGGCAGTTGAGTATCCTGCTGTCTGTTTTGCGGGGGTAGGTCTGACCGCATACATCATAGCATTTTTCGAAGCCAAACTCAGAAGCTATCATATCATTCATACGGTCTATCTTGCCGCTGTCGCCATCAAAAAGATCCATAAAACTGGCCTCTGTCCCTGTGGTTCCTCTGCACCCTAAAAATCGCATATTTTCAATTACAAAGTCGAGTTCTTCAAGGTCAGTAAGCATGTCCTGCATCCACAATGCCGCTCTTTTTCCTACCGTAACCAGCTGCGCAGGCTGATAATGGGTATATCCCAATGTAGGCATAGCCTTATATTTTTCGGCAAAATCAGCCAGATTAGCGATTACACCTAAAAGCTCATTTCTGATAAACAACAGACCATCTCTGTAAATGATAAGATCAGCATTATCAGTGACATAACAACTTGTTGCACCCAGGTGTATTATACCTGCCGCCGCAGGTGCAGCTTTTCCGTAAGCATAAACATGTGCCATCACGTCATGGCGCACTTCTTTTTCTCTTCTGCTTACACATTCATAATCGATATCCAGTATATGATCCTGAAGCTGTGTAACCTGCTCCTCTGAAACAGGAAGCCCCAGCATCATCTCGGCTTTTGCCAGAGCTGTCCACAATCTTCGCCATGTCTGATATCTTGTATCAGGCGAAAAAAGTTTCAGCATATACTCTGAAGCGTATCGGGAGGACAGTGGTGATTGGTATATAGCAGTCATTTCTTTTACTTTCCTTTCTTTCTTATAATTATACTGTCACGCTCAGGTCCCACTGAAATATATGTTATAGGACATCCTATGGATTTTTCTATATATTCGACATAATTTTGCGCTTCAGCAGGAAGGTCTTCCCAGCACCTTACTTTGGAAATGTCCTGTTTCCATCCTTTCATGTATTTTATCACCGGTTTTGCCTTTGAAAGTGCCGTGGGAAATGGGAAACGCTGTATTTTTTCCCCGTCAACAACATAATCAGTACATACCGGTATCTCATCCATATAGCTCAGAACATCCAGCTTCGTAAGGGCGATTTCTGTAGCATCCTGTACCTCTGCTCCATATCTTGTGGCAACAATATCAATAGGTCCCACTCTTCTGGGTCTTCCGGTCTTGGCACCGTATTCAGCTCCTGCTTTCCTGAGTTTTTCAGCTTCTTCTCCGAACATTTCACATACAAACGGGCCTTCTCCCACACATGTTGAATAAGCCTTCACAACACCTATGATATCATCAATCTTTGCTGACGGAAGTCCGGATCCTATAGGCGCGTATGCAGCAGTTGTATTTGATGATGTTGTATATGGATATATGCCATAATCCAGATCTCTCAGAGAGCCCAGCTGGGCTTCGAAAAGTATTTTTTCACCTGATTCCTGTGCATTTTTCAGAAACAGACCTGTATCACATATAAAAGGTTTTATCTTCTCACAATAATCATGGAACCATTTATCAAGTATTTCTTCTGTATACGGTTCTGCCCCGTACACTCCTGTCAGCATCATATTTTTCCACTCCATAATCTCCAGAAGATGCGTCTTAAGTTCATCAGGATAAAAAAGTTCCCCGGCAAGAACAGTTTTCTTCTGATATTTATCTGAATAAAACGGTGCTATGCCTTGTTTTGTAGAACCGTATTTTTTATCTGCCAGCCTTTTTTCTTCAAGCTCATCAAGATCCCTGTGCCATGGAAGCAGAATTGAGGCACGATCACTGATCTTTAGATTTTCAGGTGTTATCTTGACCTTTTTATCCATAACATCCTGCATTTCTGTCCATAAATTTTCCGGATCCAGAGCCACACCATTTCCCAGTATGTTTATCACATCCAGTCTGAAAATTCCTGACGGAAGCAGATGCAGCGCCATCTTTCCGTACTGATTTATAACAGTGTGTCCGGCATTTCCGCCGCCCTGAAAGCGAACGACTATATCGTAGTCCTCAGTAAGAAGATCTACCATTCTTCCTTTACCCTCATCACCCCAATTTACTCCGACGATTGCACAGTTTGACATTAAAATTCACCTCCGATATATATGATTTAAAAATCTTCAAATCGTTTCTTAATATACGTCTTTCACCCTCACAAATCGCTTATTTATATATCTTTGCCGGGTTCGTCTCCGCTATTCTTCCTGCAGTCTGCATATATACGCAATTTATCTTCTTTCAGTCATTTATCATCAGATTACTTATTTGTAATTTATTATTCCTCTTAAAGAAATTTTCTTCATTGGTTCTGTTAAATGAACTGAATCGTTTTGTACGATACAATCAGTATTACAGTCTTGCCTGTCTCAGATACTGCAATTGCTTTTCATCATATGGCCGTTCTCTTTTTCATATACGATGCTGCTGTCACTATAATCAGATTCTCCAATGAAAAAAGGCACGGGCGCCTGTATGTGGTACTCCGTTGCCTGCCACTGGAATAATATACTCTTTTAGTGTTGATTTGTCAAGAACCACGAGAATTTTTTGTGTTTTTACAACAAATTTCATTTATGGTAAAAATTAATACTATAATTTTATATAATAAAAAGAGGGCATATGCCCCCTTGAAATTTTCATTTATATTTTGTTCCGCTGTGGTCATACCTAAAACGGATACATTTTTATCTGTTTTGTGTTATGCATTGCATAGCTGGAAAATGTCAGCGCTCACATGACGTATCAGATCCTCAAAATCAGCCACATTGGTATCGTGGGCAGCAAAGCAGACTATAAAAGGCTGTTTTGCATAAACAAGACCCACATCATTGCTCAGATTGTCATCCTCACCGGTCTTATGAGCTACAGGCACAGTTCCGTCACCTATAATACCGCATATCTTATGATTTATCTGCTGAAGCATCAGTGTGTTTATTATGTTTTGAGAAACTTCACTGCTGACAAATTCACCTCTGTAAAGCTCTTCCAGCAGCACAGCCATCTCCTGTGGAACTATTTTATTCTCTAATCCCTTTGCTCCCGCTTCGGCATCAAACAGAAGACGCTCAAGTCTTGTGTTTTTAAGACCTATATTTTTAAATTCTTCCTGAAAAGCCTTCATTCCGAATCTGTTTATCAGTATATTGGTAGCGGTATTATCACTCAGAGAAATCATCAGATTGCACAGAGTCCTGATATCCACCTCCGGCTCTCCTGTAAACAGTGTCAGTGCACCGCATATGGGCATCTTTTCTTCTTCTCTTACTGTAAGTTTCTCTTCCATAGAAGCCTTACCTTCATGTGCCCACTTTGATATACACATGAATATAGGGAATTTGATCACACTTGCTGCCAGAAACTGTTCATTTTCATGATATCCCAGTGTATCCCCCGTCACCAAATTTTTATAATAAAAGCCTGCATGGCCTGTCTGCTTTTTAAGCAAACCCAAAATTTTTTCTTCCAAAAGTTGATCCATAGATCCCTCCATTACCTTCTGACAGAACGGCCGAGACGTTCATTTACGATGGTATCATCTTTCAACGCTATCTCGCCGCCGATAATTACAAAGCTGAATCCTTTGGGCGGTATCTGCCCGTTTTCATAGTCAGCCATATCTTCTACCTTTGCAAGGTCAAATATAACAATATCAGCATCGCTGCCAGGCATCAGATTTCCTTTTCCTGTAAGGTTAAGTCTTTCTGCCGGCATAGTGGTCATTTTTCTTATACCTTCTGCAAGGCTTATTTTTCCTGTTCTTATATAGTCCGAAATAAATCTGGCAAATGTACCTGAAGCTCTTGGATGTCCCATTCCGTCCGCTCTTATACCATCACTTGCTACCATCACAAGGGGAGACATCAATGCGGCGCTTACATCCTCAGGCTTCATAAAATAGCCTACCGTGGCTGTATCCGGAGCTTCTTTACGCAGTTCATCAAAAATACTTTTTGTGCATCTTTGACCCGCATATTTACCGTTAACTATCAGTATGCTGTCATAATCAGACTGGTAACTTTCAAGAAATCCCTCATCATATGTGGTTTCTCCTATGCCGGTACTGAAAGCATTGTACGGGTAACAGTCGCAGAGCATGTCTATACCCTGACTGCGATATTCTCCGATTTGCTTTAGGAGTTCTTTCATCTGACCATAGCCACCCATACTTCCTATATGTGAAAACTGCACCTTTACATCAGCTTTTTTCCCCATCATAGCCAGCTCTTGCGCAGCATCAAAGACTCCATCAACGTCCGCTCTTACATGAGCTGCAACCAGTTTGTCATCTTTTGCACAAAGCCTGCACAATGATATTATTTCCTGCCACGTGGTTCCCGGCACATATTTCAATCCGAATGAAATTCCCAGACAGCCGCTTTCAAGAAGATCTCTGCACTCACCTACCATGGTTTTAAGATAATCCGTATCAACAGGTCTATATTTATCATGGATGCCATGACGATTTCTCAGAAAAGTATGGCCTGCCATAAGGCCTATGTTTACAGGTGCTCCGTCTCTGTCTGCAATATCCAGATATCTTGACGGATCATATACGTTATCTCCGCAGTTTCCTCCTACGTCCAGCGTCACTCCCATATGAAGAGCAGATCTTGACATACTCATCTTTATGGAGTCTTCTGCTTCATCATACAGATCCTCATGCATATGTATGTCGATAAATCCGGGGCAGACGATTTTATCAGATGCATCAATTATCTCATCTGCTTCGGGTTCTTGTGAAGTGATGGCCGCAATACGGCCATCCTCCACATAAATATTCATATTCGTATTGATATTTTGTTTTGGGTCAACAACATGCCCGTTTTTTATCAGTACACGTCTCAAAACAAATATCCTCCTTTTTACTCTATTCCTTCGCCTCTGTAGTCCTTACCGCCGTTTTTCTTCTTGAAGTACGCATATACAAACAGACCTATTACAGGTATAACAAGACCCAGAAGAGATGCCTTAGGATCTTCTATAAAGTTATTTACAAGAAGAATACCAAACAGAATTATAGTAATAACAACGGTAGGTATTCCGCCCCAGACTTTATATGGTCTTTCCAGATTAGGATATTTCTTTCTGTATATTATTACTGCTCCTACACAAAGTACATTCAGAAGTGCTGACAGAGTTATCAGAAGATCGGTAAGGCTCTGCAGGCTGTTGAATATAACCAGTATGATGGCAACTGCCGATGAAGCAAGTGTAGCTGCTACCGGCACGCCTGTCTTTTCATCCAGCTCAGCAAACTTTTTAGGGAAGAAACCTTCTTTTGCCATAGCATAGTATGTTCTTGGGAATACAAGTACGTCTCCATTAACTGTACCCAGTATTCCGATGGTCATTCCTGCAAGTATCAGAGTGTGTCCGAAGCCACCCATGAGTTTCTGTGCTACAGCATTTCCAAGGTAAATGTCGCCTTCGCCTATCATGGAAACTATCTGATCTGACGGTAATACTTTGTATATTGCAAACTGGAACAGTGTGTAAATAAGTGTGATGAATCCCAGAGATATGATAATCGCAAGAGGAAGATCTCTCTTTGGATTCTTCATTTCTTCTCCTACTGTATTCAGATTGGTCCATCCTTCATATGCCCACAGTGATGCGAATGTTGCAAAACCGATAAGTGATATTGCTCCTGTGATGCCCTGTCCTTCTGCACTTGTGCCGTCCATTGAAAGACTCATATCTACAGAATTGTCTCCCAGGAAAAGACCAAGTATTATGATAAGCACAAGGGGGATAACTCTTGCAACCATGGTGAAATTCTGAAATGCCACACCCATTTTAGCACCGCGCAGGTTTACAGCTGTGAAAATAAGTATGATAATTATCGCTACTATCTTTACAGTGATATCATTGAGTCCCAGCGTTCCTCTGAAACCTTCCACTGCAGCCATAGCAAGAGATGCGATAGATCCGGAACACGTAAGTATGAAGCATGAAAAACCGTTTACAAATCCAAGTGCCGGATGATAAGCCTCACTCAGGTATATGGTCATGCCTCCTGCTACAGGACGAGATGCTCCCAGCTCTGCAAAGCAAAGTCCGCCAAGCATGGATACAACTCCTCCTATTACCCAGCACAGCAGAGCCAGACCAAAGCTGAACTCTGTACGTTCAAGAACATAACTTCCAAGATAGTAAACACCGGAACCTATGGTCATGCCGGCCACAAGGCTTATGCCGCCAAACAGGCCGATTACTTTTTTAAACTGCCCGTTATGTTTCTTTTCTTCCATTGAAAACTCCTTTCTTTACATCATAACAAAATGATAGCTGATTTTATGGCAGACATGTGCCTGCCAAATTATATAAAAAAATAAATTACATAAACTTAAATAAGCAAAAAATGTGCCACTTGAGAATTGATGTTTTTTTGTCATATTACAGTAATTATTAATATGATTACCTGCTGCAAAAGGTTCGTTTTTTTGAACTCTGCTTCGATATTTCGAACTTTTTTCAGTTTTTTTCATTATTTTCTCAAACTTCTATTGACATAGGTCACAAATCATTCATAATAAATATAAAATCTTAAATGCAGAAGGAGATACGCTCGATGAAGCCAAACAATCTGATAATCACAGATGAAAATGGCCGTCTTCTTTATATCGGCGAGGGACTGGTTCCCGGAATAGTAAAAAAACGTCCGCAAAAGCTTTTCGGTTATGGTGCAGGGCGCCTTGATCCAAAAGACAGTTTTGTGGTTTTTTCACATGATGTATCCGGACTTGCTCCTGCCTGCAGAAAGGCTCTTGAAAAAGCCTGCGATGAAATACTTCCCCAAAATGGAGCTGTAATAGCTGCCGGTGTTTATCCAGGCGGTGAGGTCAAAAGCCTTATCAAAGTCCTGGAAAAAAGCGAATCATGTTCTGCCGAACTGCTTGATACAGTATTTCATGGACAGCGACTCATAATAAGCAGAATTTTTGACGATGCAAAACGTTCAGTTTTGTTTCAGGTAGATGATCAGCAGATAGTACTTCCGGAAAATCATGATGATGATTCCGTCCTTTTACTTATATTCAATGAAGACGGTATTCATTACTACGGCAGCACATCTGATCTTGCTTCACTCTTTTCAGGCGAAAGCTACGAACCGTTCTGGGATGAGAAGCTGTTTATAAAATCAAATGTACATATAAAACAGATTATAGATGAAAATCTGATTTCGGCTCTTCAGATAGTGGCAGAGTCAAAAAAAGCACAGATAATACGGGTAAGAGATAATTTATATCTTGTAAATTGTCTTAAGATTCCCGGTCGGCAGATATCATCTTCACCCATTAACATATGGGAAGTTCTGACAGAATTTGATATATTATCGGATCTGGAGGAAGACAGCAGAAATTATATGAGCCTTTACAGCAGAAGACAAAATGATATGTCAGGCGGATATACATTCGGCCTTTGGGGCGATAATGAACGCATAAGCAAAATAAGATGGCGCCTTCAGAAAGCATCTGTGACAAATACTACTATACTTCTCACCGGCGAAAGCGGAACAGGCAAAACCTTCCTTGCCAGAGAAATCCACAAAAGCAGCCGCCGGCACAATATGCCGTTTATCCATGTCAACTGCGCAGCAATTCCATATAATCTCATAGAAAGCGAACTGTTCGGATATGAGAGCGGAGCATTTACCGGCGCGCGGCATGGAGGAAAAGCCGGGTATTTTGAAATGGCCCAGGGAGGCACCCTGTTTCTTGATGAAATAACAGAACTTCCCCTTGCTCTTCAGGGAAAGCTCTTGGAGGTGATACAGAATAAAACATATTTTCGTGTAGGGGGAGAAAAAAAGAAGCAGGCAGATGTTCGCCTCATTGCAGCAACAAACAGAAATCTGCCTGAACTTGTGGCAAATCGCAGATTCCGTGAAGATCTGTATTACAGGATAAACGTTTTCCCCATAGAGATTCCGCCACTCAGAAAACAGCTGGATTCTCTGTTCCGCATAGTCACAGATCTTCTTCCGGAAATATGTGACCGGCTGGGAGTAAGTCAGCAGGTCATAAGTGCTGAAGCTCTGAAAAAAATGCAGAAATACGACTGGCCGGGAAATATAAGGGAACTTGAAAATGTAATAGAAAAAGCCTGTATTCTGTCTGACGGTCATGTGATCTTACCTGCCGACATCGAACTGAGTCCGGATTCAGAAATTGAAGAAAACGGCCCCGATTCTTCCCGGGATGAAAACCATACGCTTCATGCCCGGAAAGATGCCTTTGAAAAAGAGGTAATTGAAAGCACTCTTAAAACATTCGGGGGCAGCAGAACAAAAACTGCAGATTATCTGGGCATAGGCAAGACCAGCCTGTTCGAAAAAATGAAGAAGTATGGGATTTCAGAACCCGTAGGCAAACAATACCAAGGAGAAAGGAACGATAAGTAAAATGTTGACCACAGCAATCACAGACCGTCTGGCCAATATAGACGGGCGATTCGGTGCAGATTATATAAATCTGAAAAGCGACCAGGAGTTTTTTTTCGGGAACTGCAATATTTTTTCCGGCTCGGGAGCGATAATGCTAATGGCTCTGGTAGAATGCCTGCGCGCCGTAAGTACAGGTGAACTGGACGAAAAAAAGAGCTTTAATCTTATTCATGAGGACTATAAAAACGAAGATGAGCCTTCTTATGGTGTACTCAAATATCTGCACGAAGGTATAGAACTTACGGTTTCAGACCTGTACAATCTTGTAGCCACGGTCAGTGACAATGTAGCTTTCAACGTGCTTACAGACATACTGGGAATAGATAAGATCAACGATACATTTCACTCTCTCGGTTATACAGATATGTGTCTGAACAGAAAAATCAACGATTACGAAAAAATGGATGAGGGCATTGAAAACTATATCTCTATCCGTGAAACAGCCACAGTATTCCACAGGATTTATAAAGGACAGCTGATTTCTGAGTCCGTAAGCAACAAGCTGCTTTCTCTTCTGAAACAGCACCAGCGAACCAGTATGATACCTTACATATTTAAGGAAACCGTACCCATTGCTCATATTACCGGATTTGATGAAAACGTGATTATTGACGGAGGCATCGTGCTTACAGAGAATCCTTTTATTCTTGTAATGGCTGCTCAGGATACAGATATAAGAAAAGCCCAGACAATAATGCGGGATATTACCCAGATATGCTATCTTAACACAAGATGACAGCATATTATATATTTTTAAGAAAGAGAACACCTTTTATAGTTGCAAAAAACCGGCTCTATAATAAATGTTGGGGTGGCTGAAAAAAATATTCAGTTGTCTCAACTTTTTTATTAAAAAAAATTGAGCATAAGCACAATC
>CASFMJ010000088.1 GCA_949295785.1 uncultured Bacillota bacterium
AAACCGAAGAAACAAAAGATGCTGCCAAGTAATACGCCTGGCAGCTTTTTAATTTATGTCAATACACGAGTGGTTTACCGTTTACGGATTAAAAACAGGGGGTGGACAAAATATGAATAATAAAAAGAGAAACGACCGCACTGGTGGTGATAATGACAGAGGCATTAATGATACAGACAGAAGCAAAAAGAAAAATGTGTTAGACATGCTTAACGATAAGAAGGGAAAAGCTTTATGGGAAGAGGAAAATTAAGAGACGAAGAAATACGTATACTCAGAGAAAATCCTTTTGTCCTTGATGTTTCTGATCATCATGTAGTATATTCCAATGAATTCAAGCATCTTTTCATGGAACAATACAAAAAGGGGAAAACACCTACGCAGATATTCCGGGAAGCGGGATTTGACCCCAAGATTCTTGGGACAAAACGGATAGAAAGAGCATCTGCCAGATGGCGGGAATCTTATGAGTCAGGTACACTGGGACTTTATACTGCCCATATAAGAAGAGACAAAACCTGATCAGAGTAAGCAGATAAAAGACTGTTCTGACCGGTAATTGTAACATATTATATGGGGTAAGCATCTTAATACGCAGGCAACCTCCACATTATCCAAGGATGTTATTTTCGCCATTGAAAAGGCAGGGACTGTATCACTGGTAATGGAAATTACAACTTTTTTGTCATATATACATTACATATATAATTACAAAAAACCGGCTATATTTCGTTACTGCAGTATTCTCTTCAGCAAAGTCAGGTGTAGTTACAATTCCGGCTCAGTTAATCCGCCATCTGTTTTCTATATACATTATGAATAATTAAGAGTATGCCAAGGGAAATGCCATTAAGATTGAATATTAACATAAAGGCTCCTGATGTAATGCCGCTATTAGGTTATGTTGGCAAAAAATTTGAAAAACGGATATTTGCCAACATTCAGGACATTTTAAAGCAGAAAAACAGAAAATTTTCATGGGCTTTACAGCTGATATTATCACTAAAATTTTTTAAGAAAATTCTGCCAACAAATTCGACAAAGATTGTTGTACATATCGTTTAGTTTTTTTGATTATGCCAGTTTCGACATTTTTCGACTCAGAGTATATAACTAAACCATATGAAATCATATGAAACAATCAAAATTTGTTGGCAGAATTTCATTTTTTGTCAAAAAAAACAACATATGATTGATCTTGCTTAAAATCAACCTGGGTCGGCTCCGGATCTCCGGCTTTTGAGAATGAAGAATGAGGACAACATCAGATTATCAGCGCAAATTGACTTAATATGCCGCCATATTATATACATATATTTCCTGCAAAATATCAATTACCGGCAGAAAAATAAAGAATAGTGAAGCTGGCAGAAAAACGGAGCAGGAAAGCTGCACGTGCCGCCATAATATTGTTCATGGGATATGCGCCATTTATATCACACGTTTTAACCTATCAGGGAAGCTGCAGGCTTTTCCAGATATCTGTAAAGTATGCTGACCAGTATTATTTTTACCGCATCACCGGCCAGGAACGGAATCACGCATGAGACAAGTCCTGCCCATAGTGTCGAGCCGGTAATATACATGAACCAGATAAGACCACAGCCGTAACATAAGGACATGCCGCAAAGCATAAGAAGAATACGCATCATGATTCCTTTTTTTTGTGCAGAAAGGCCGCAGACAAACGCACAGAATGCGTAACCGATTATAAATCCTCCTGTGGGGCCTGCGATTGCGCCTATACCGCCGGAAAACCCGGCAAATACAGGAAGCCCCACGGCACCCAAAAGAATATACAGTACTTCGCTGATAAATCCGTATTTACATCCCAGCAAAAGACCGGTGATATATGCTCCCGCCAGAGCCATATTGACCGGAACAGGAGTGAAAAACAGCGGAATACTTATCCATGAACATATTGTCATCAGAGAGGCGAATAACGCACAGATGATAAGTTTATTTATACTCAGTGAACTGGAATTGTTATTTAAGAACATTATGTTAAATCCTTTCTTATAGTTATTTCCCCTCCTGTCAGGGTGTCCATCTCTCTTGCATGACGCCCTTCAAGATATTCCACCACAAGTCCTCCGTTATCATCTATATCTATTGCCCTGGCTCTTATTCCGGTGCCGCCGTTTTCAGGCATGGAACTGTAAGAGGGACCGTATATGAGGATCTGTTTTCCAAGTATCATGGAACGGGATCTGTATTCCCTGAGAAGGGTTCTTTTATCGAATTTTGCTACCGCATTAAAAAAATGATTTATTATGGCAGCGGCAAGCTGATTTCTGGAAAACTCCAGGGGAGCACCTGAAATATATGTTGCTTTTGAAAGGAGCTCTTCAGGAAATGTCTGTTCAAAACAGTTTATTCCTATGCCTACTATTATACGGCTTATGCTGCCTGTCTCAAAATTTGTTTCTGCTTCTGTAAGTATGCCGCAAACTTTCTTATCATTCAGATATATGTCATTGACCCATTTTATTTTAGGCCCCAGACCTGTTACATCTTCCAGAGCCCGACATACCGTAAGCGCTGCCACTGTTGTAATAAGCATGGATTTTTCCAGACCGAAATCAGGCTCAAACACTATGGAAAGATAAAGCCCTTTAGAGTGGGGAGAATAAAAAGAGCGACCCATTCTGCCTCGGCCTTTTGTCTGGCTGTTAGATATGACTATTACAGGACGTGAAATATCTTCTACACCTTTTGCGTAGTTATTGGTGGAATCAACCTGGTCAAGGACTATAATCCTGCAGTCAGTATCCGCATGTTCTCGTATATATGATAAAGACAGCACGTCATTTTTCTTCATGAGGCGATAACCTACGCCGGGTCTTGTTTCTATTTCAAAACCCTCACTCTGCAGGGATTTTATGGCTTTCCATATGGCATTTCTGGAAAGATTCATTTCTGAAGCAAGCTGCTGACCTGAAAGGTAACTGTCAGCGCTGTTTAAAATATCCAGAAGCTTTAATTTTGTAGACATGGCATTTACTGCATATTTTGGGGAAATATGACGTATTTCTCCTTTCTTGTATTATTTCAGTAATCAGATTATAATATAAAACGGAGGTGATGTCAACTTAGATATTTTATAAGGGTGACAAGTATGTGTCGAAATCCTTTTGGCTGTGTAAAAGAAAGGTAAAAATATATACAATGGTTTGATATTAAGGGAATTCATGGTATAATAAATGAAATGACTATATTTGACAGCGTTGCTTTAAATAAAGAATCACGTCAGTCACCCAACTTGAAAGCGCGCTTGTTTTAACCCGGAGGTTTATTTTTATGCAATACGTCATAGCGATGGTTATACTTGTGGCGTTTTCGGCCTACTTTTCGGCCACAGAAACAGCTTTCACATCGCTTAACAAAATAAGAATGAAGAATATGGCCAATGATGGGGACCGCAGAGCCAGACAGGTAATGGATCTGGCAGATAACTATGACAACCTGCTTTCCACCATACTGGTAGGAAACAATCTGGTAAACATAATGCTCTCATCTATAGCCACGGTTCTTTTTATAGGGCTTTATCCCAGATATGGCGCAACCATAGCCACAGTAGTGGCCACAGTTGTGGTTCTGATTTTCGGTGAGATATCGCCCAAAAGCCTGGCTAAGGAAAGCCCCGAAAAATTTGCCATGTTCGCAGCGCCGTTTATACGAGTGCTCATAATAATACTTAAACCTATAAACTGGCTGTTTTCCACATGGAAAAAGTTCCTTGCCAAGATATTCAATACCGATGCAGGAAGACCTATAACAGAAGATGAACTTCTTACTATGGTGGAGGAGGCTGAAACAGAAGGCGGAATAGATACCCAGCAGAGCGAGCTGATACAGAATGCCATAGAATTCAACGACCTTGAGGCTCTGGATGTGCTGACGCCGCGAGTGGATATAAAGGCAATAGAAACTGATGCCACAGAGGAAGAAATCGGTCAGATATTCATAGAAACCGGCTTTTCAAGGCTTCCGGTATATGATGATGATCTGGACAATATAATAGGTGTCCTGAATCAGAAGGATTTTCACAATTATATAAAAGGCGGAAGAGCAGCAGTCTCAGAGTATATCAAACCTGTAATTTTCGTTGCCGGTTCCATGAAGATAGCGCAGCTTCTGAAAAGACTTCAGGCGGCTAAAACACACATAGCTATCATAGTGGATGAATATGGAGGCACCCACGGACTTGTAACCCTGGAAGATATAATAGAAGAACTTGTAGGTGAGATATACGACGAACATGATGCAGTTCAGCTTCAGGACATAGTGCAGCAGCAGGACGGCACTTACAGAGTGCTGTGCGGAACCAACATTGATAAAATGTTTGATTATTTTGATGTGGAAGAAGAAGTAGATGCGACTACAGTAAACGGCTGGGTTGTTCTGCAGATAGATAAGCTTCCGGAGGTCGGGGACCATTTTGTATATGAGGCGGACTATAAACGCTTTACGGTGGTCGTTACCAAAGCAGATGAACGTAAGTCTCTTGAGATTAACATGACAGTTGAAGAACTGCCAGAAGAAGAATAGAAAGGGGAAATATGGGATTAATGGAAAAACTCCTTGGCGATATGAATGCCAGGGAAGTCAAGAAAATCGAAAAAATAGCTGATAAAGTAATGGCGCTGGAAGATGAGACAGCAGCTTTAAGCGATGACCAGCTTCGCCAAAAAACGGCAGAGTTTAAAGAAAGGGTAGCCGCAGGCGAGAGCCTTGATGACATATTACCTGAGGCTTTTGCTGTGTGCAGAGAAGGAGCATGGCGAAGCGTCGGAATGAAACACTTCAGAGTACAGGTAATAGGCGGTATTGCGCTTCATCAGGGAAGAATAGCCGAAATGAAGACCGGTGAAGGAAAAACACTGGTTGCTACACTGGCGGCATATCTTAATGCTCTGGAAGGAAAGGGAGTACATGTTGTAACTGTCAACGATTATCTGGCAAAACGTGACGCCGAGTGGATGGGAAAGATATATACTTTCCTGGGGCTTTCGGTTGGATGTGTGGTTCATGGACTTAAAGACCATGAGAAGAAAGCCGCATATGCTGCAGATATAACATACGGAACAAACAACGAGTTCGGTTTTGATTACCTCAGAGACAATATGGTAATCTATAAAGAACAGCTGTCTCAGCGCGAACTTAACTTTGCCATCGTGGACGAGGTGGACTCCATACTGGTAGACGAAGCAAGAACACCTCTTATAATATCCGGCAGAGGAGACGACTCTACCGATATGTATCAGAAGGCTGATGTATGTGTGCGCAGGCTCAAGGCAGAAGAAGACTTCACTATAGAAGAAAAAGAAAAAAAGGTCACACTTACAGAAGAAGGGATAGCCAAATGTGAAAAATTCTTCGGCATAGAAAACCTGGGTGATCCGGAAAATATGGAATACAATCACCATGTGTTACAGGCGCTGAAGGCCAGAAATATAATGAAGCGTGACGTGGACTATATAGTCAAGGATGGTGAGATAATCATCGTAGACGAGTTCACAGGACGTTTCATGTTCGGAAGAAGATACAGCAACGGACTCCATCAGGCCATCGAAGCAAAAGAAGGAGTGCTTGTACGTTCAGAATCCAAGACCCTTGCCACCATTACTCTCCAGAACTACTTCCGCATGTACAACAAGCTGGCAGGTATGACAGGTACTGCCAAGACGGAAGAAGAAGAATTCCGCGAGATTTATAACATGGATGTAGTGGTTATACCCACCAACAAACCTATAGCGAGGCAGGATCTGGATGATGCCATATATGCTTCACTCAATGCCAAATTCAAAGCAATAATAGAACGTATTGTTGAAGTGCATAAGACGGGGCAGCCTGTACTTGTAGGCACTATTTCCATAGAAAATTCAGAGCTGCTTAGCGCTCTTCTTAAAAAGAAAGGTGTTAAGCATAACGTGCTCAATGCAAAGCAGCATGAAAAGGAAGCTCAGATCATTGCAGAAGCAGGAAGGCTTGGAGCCGTTACCATAGCTACCAATATGGCAGGAAGAGGTACCGACATAATCCTTGGGGGCAATCCTGAGTTTGAAGCAAGGCGTGAGATGGAAAAACTGGAATATACTCCGGAGCAGATTTCTTTTGCCACCAGCTTTGTAACCAGCACAGATCCGGTTCTCAATGACGCCAGAACTGTTTTTAAGCAGCTACTTGAAAAATATACAGAGGAACGGAAAGAAGAACAGCAGCAGGTAAGAGAGCTGGGAGGTCTTTGTATAATAGGTACTGAACGTCATGAATCAAGGCGTATAGATAATCAGCTGCGTGGACGTGCCGGACGTCAGGGAGACCCCGGTCTGACCCAGTTCTTTATTTCTCTGGAAGACGACCTTATGCGCCTGTTCGGCGGTGAGCGTATCCAGAGCATGATGAACAAGCTGGGTATGAGTGAAGAAGCCATTGCTGCCGGAATGCTGTCAAGAAGTATAGAAGGGGCTCAGAAAAAAGTCGAAAGCAGAAACTTTGAGATAAGAAAGTACGTACTGCAATATGACAACGTAATGAATAAACAGCGTGAAGTCATTTACGATCAGCGCCGCAAAGTACTGTTTGGAGATGATATAAAAGACTACATCATGGAAATGATGGAGGACCTTGTAAAAACTACCATACAGCCCATAACCATAGCCAGCAAATACCCTGAAGAATGGGATCTTGACATGCTCAATGAAAACCTGAAACAGATAACAGGAAAGTTTGAGGGACTAAAGTATACTGATGATGAGAAGCTGGCTCTTACTGAGGATAAGCTTGAAGAAGATGCTCTTAAGATATTCCATGATATGTATGCGGCTAAGGAAGCAGAAATAGGCACAGAACGTATGCGTGAAGCCGAAAAGATGATCCTGCTCAGGGTAGTTGACAATCACTGGATGGATCATATTGATGCAATGGATGATCTGAAGCAGGGAATCGGTCTCAGAGCTCTGGGACAGGTGAACCCTGCCAATGCCTATGCGTCAGAAGGGTTTGATATGTTTGAAGCTATGATAGGAGAGATTCGTGAAGAAGCTGTACGCTATTGCTACAATGTCACTTTGAGCACCGGCCTTGAAAGAAGACAGGTTATATCCGGCGGAACCGAAAGAAAAGATGATTTTATTGATGATACAGCCGGCATGCAGGCAGCCAGGCAGGGCGGCCAGAATATGCCCAAGGAGGCACCTAAGCCACAGCAGCCAAAGAAACCGGAGACTTTCAGAAGGGATCAGCCTAAAGTGGGACGGAACGATCCATGCCCATGCGGCTCGGGTAAAAAATATAAGAACTGCTGCATGAATAAAGACTTAGAACAGCAGTAACAGAAAACATAAAGCCGGGAGTTTCCCGGCTTTAATTACGGGGCATATAAGCCCCGCCGATCATGCATAGCATGAGCGGCAAATAAACCACCCGCTATGCGGGTGCGCATCGAAGGTTA
>CASFMJ010000089.1 GCA_949295785.1 uncultured Bacillota bacterium
TGAGTGTGAAAGAATACGAAGACCCGTTCAAATAGAGAGAAGCCCCTTCAGGGGCGGCCAAAGAGGCAAGAGCAATAAGGCTTGAACTAGTAGTGGGGGCTTATAGCCCCAGTTCGAACCACCCGTTTTACGGGTGGCACCGATTGCAGCCGATATAAATTTTTCAGAGAAGAGAATGTTTAAAAAATTTTTAATGTTGACATTATCGATATTCGATAATATAATCAGGTTAAGAATATCGATATTCGATAAAAGGTGGTGTAACATCATGGCAAGAGAAAAATTCCAGACACTTACTGAGCAGATGTTTTATACCCTGATTTGCTTCAGAGAGGAATGCTGCGGCATGGATATAATGAAGAAGGTGGCCAAAATGACCTGCGGCAGAGTAAATATCGGACCGGGTACTCTTTATAACCTGATTGAACAGTTTTCACAGGAAGGCCTCATAACAGAAACGGCCACTTACGGCAGGCGGAAAAGTTATATACTTACTGATAAAGGGGGGAAAGCGCTGGCGGAAGAATATGACCGAATAATGAAACAGGCAGAGGATTACAGGAAATATATATATACGCAGACAGATAGCAGAAGGCTATGAAACAGTTATCATATAAAATCAGATAACAGGGAAAGGAAAGTGAGAGAAATGAAAAAGCAGGAATTCAGGAGAAAAGCACCACGTTGTGCCCCTTTTGACTACAAGGGTGTAGAAGATGAACTTACAGAAATGGCACAAGCAGGATGGCAGATAGAGCAGATTGATTACCGCAACGCATGGATTTACCGAAAAACAGAACCGGCCGAGAAGCAGTTTGCTGCCGTCTTCTGCAAAAAGACAAGGAATTTAAGATATGAAGAAGACGAAAGCCAGAAAAGGCTGGAGGATTTTTGCCAATCTAATGGCTGGCACAAAGTGGGGCAGTGGCACAAGATGGTCATATTCAGCGCTGATAAAGGCGTTTTAATACCTCCCGAAACCGATGAAACAGTACGCTTAAAAAGCGCCAGAGAAGCAATGAGAAACAGCGTAATCATGTATTCGGTTTATGCAATCGCAGCAATGATTTTATGTTTAACCAATACAGCTGATATTTTGCATGTTGTCAGAACAGGCGGAGAGTGGTACACTGCTTTGGAAAATTATGCCATAATAATGATACTTTTATCAGTCTTTGTATACTGCATCATATGGCTGGCAGGTTATAAAATGTGGCTTAAAAGAATGGAAGAAAATATTCTGTCCGGCAGAAAAACCACGGCAGCAGCCAAAACAGGCATGGCTTCATTTCTTGCATATAAAGTCTACCAGTGGACATCTGCGGTGCTTTTTATAGGCAGTATGCTTGCACTTATGATTATGCAAGCGATATGGAATATGTAAAAAAGCTCAGCTGCATAAAGCATCCATAAGATATCATATTTATGACAGGTATCAGATACTACTGATAATTGTATTGGAAATGTACGTAATACTTATAATGACCTGAGTATGATAAAAAGGGTATAAGGGATATGGAGAAAGAAAAAAGCAGTCAGATAGAAAAAGCATATGATCAGTATAAAAAGATAGTTCGCTATGAAGCAGCCAGATATCTCAAAGATGCAGATCTTGTTCAGGATGCTGTGCAGGAGACAGCTCTTAAACTTGTGAAAAACTTTGACAGATTCAGTGATATGGAGGAAAGTCATAAAAAATATTATGTCAAAAAAATTGCAAGATATACTGCTATAGATATTTTTAATCGTGAGGTGGCGAGACTGTCAGATAATATTTCCATAGATGAGATAGAAACGGTCGCAGATGAGAAAATGTGTATTACATCGGGAAATCAGATAATTGGAGATCAGGTCGATGATTATATTGAAGATCTCTCCACCCAAGACAGGGATATAATAGTGCTGACATACGGATACGGACTCACTTACGGAGAGACTGCAGTTCTTCTTGGAATAAAGGAAACTGCAGTAAGAAAACGGGCAAGCCGCGCAAGAGAAAAAATCAGAAATGAGATGATAAAAGATCTCAAGAACGGCTGGCGTGCGGTCGGCGGACGGAAAATCGATATATACGAGCCTGAATATCAGGAGTGTATAGAGCAAAGAACAGATACATTTATAGCCACTGCCGTTTTTAAGATACAGAAGCAGGAACTGGAAGAGGCAGAAGGCTGAACCTGATATCACTTTTGCCGCAGTATTTTTTTCGATGAAGAAACACGCATATTCATGATAAATATGGAAACAAGAACAAGGAAAATACCTGCAGCTTTGGGCACACTTATATCCTCTCTGAAAACGATGATGCCTATCATGGCAGCAGCAACAGTCTCCACCGACGCGATTACGGGTACCTTTGATGTTTCAGGTTTTTTTGACAGTCCTGACATATACAGCTTGTAGGAAAGTGCGGTCGGAATTGCTCCGTAACCCAAGGCAAGAAGAAAAGTCTTAAAATTCCATGATGCTGCTATATCATCAAAAGGGTGTATTACCAAAGCCAGAAAAACCGAGCCGAAAATAAAGCTGTAAAACAGAATGGCAAGGGGGTCGTAATCATCAGTGGTGGTTTTGCTTACAATGGTCATAAGAGCATATAAAAATCCTGCCGCAATTCCAAATAAAACCCCTGCCGCAGAAAACTGCATGCTGTCTATGCTGCCGCCTGCCACAGTAAGTATACAGCCTGCCACATTAAGAAACAGAGCAATAGATTTTACCATTGTTATTTTCTCTGAAAAAAAGACGGCAGACATTATGAGAACAAATACAGGGGCAGTGTAAAGCAATATTGAAGCTGTCGCCATGCCGGTATTTGCGATTGATGCATTGTAACAATAGTTGAACATGCCCTGACTGCAAATGCCGAGAATTATACAGAGAGTAAGGCCTTTACCATTGATGTAAAATCCCGGAAGGCCTTTTTTTGTTATAATAAGAATCCCGATTATCACAGCTCCTGCAAATATACGGAGAAAGGCTGCAGATGAAGAAGCTATGCCGGCGCTGCCAAGCATGGTGACAAACAGACCTATAGTGCCCCAGGTGATACCTGCGGCTAATATTTCTGAATAACCTTTTCTGAAAAAATCATGAAGCATTTTCTATCCTTTTATATAAAAATCATTTTTTATATTTTTCATAAGACTATCTGATTCAGCAATCTGAAGCACCATACGGCAGAAAGCCTTGATGCATTTTTCCATCGTTATATAAGAAGCTCCCGAGTTAACGATATCCAGCGCTGAATCATCATGTATCATAAGTGTATCCTCACACTCGGGAGCCAGCTCCACATACAGGCAGGGGCATACATGACTCACATTACCTATATCGGAAGATCCCGGAGGCGGATATTGGGCAGAAGATACGAAATTACCCACACCTTCTTCTGATAGCTCAGACAGAGCCATATCAGACAGAACTTTGTTGTTTTTTATGTTATCAAAGGGATTTTCGCAGTCATGATACTCCATGGAGGCTCCTGTCATAAGACAGGCTCCTTCTGCGATGTTTATTATGCGTTTCCTCAGCTCTTTCAGATATTGTTTATCTTTTGCTCTGAAAGAAAAACTGCAGGAAGCTTTATCAGGAACTATATTAGCCGCTTGTCCTCCTGAAGTTATTATGCCGTGAATTCTTGCGTCACTTCTTATATGCTGCCTCATGGCATTGATACCGGCAAACATCAGATTGACACTGTCCAGTGCATTGATACCGTGCTGGGGAAACTGGGATGCATGGGCTGCTTTGCCGGAAAAATCAAATGAAACAGAATTCATTGCAAGAGATACAGGCTCACAGCAGTTTATGTCATTGAGATGAGCCTGAAAAGCAACAGAAACATTGTCAAATATTCCTGCTTCCACCATGTCATATTTTGCACCAAAGGTTTCTTCTGCAGGAGTGCCGATTACTTCTACAGCAAATTTTTTTTCATTGCAGAATTGTGAAAGAATATCACCACATCCGCACATTGAGGCACTTATCCAGTTGTGACCGCAGGCGTGAGCTGCAGCACCCTGGGGGCCGTATCCCGGAAGAGCGTCATATTCGGCAAGGAATGCAAATACAGGTCAGTCTGCCGGTGCATCCTGAGGAAATCTTGCAACGAAGGCTGTAGGAAGCAGATGTTTTACAGGATTTGATATTTTAAATCCTCTTCCCTGAAGGAAATCTTTCAGATAGCGGCTGCTGTTATATTCTTGACCGCTAAGTTCGGGATTTTTGAAAAGGTAGTCGCATATTTCTATGTAGTCATTTATTTTTTCTCTTAAAATATTATCTATTGAAGTTTTCATGATGATATTTCCTCCTGAAAAGAACAGTATCACACAAAATGAAATAAATCAATCATTTTTTATATAAAATGAAAAAATATATTCAATTTGTTTGATGAAAAAATTTACAAAACAGAGCTGCGATGGTAAAATATATATATATTTTTTTTGAGGGAGAGCACCTATGTGTGATATAAAAGAGAAAATAGCTGCCGGTACAGGGAATTTTTCCAAAAGGGAAATGAAGGTTGCGGAATATATAGTTGAAAATTATCAGCAGATATTATATATGTCCGGCAGTGAGCTGGCAAAAGCTGCAGGAGTAAGCGATGCCACTGTGGTCAGATTTGCAAAGACACTGGGATATAGTGGATTTTCCCAGTTCAGAAACGATATGAAAAATGAGGCCAGACGAAAAAGAAGCCCATATTCTTTCCTAAAAAAAATGCCTGAAATCAGCAAAAGCGGATATGAACGATTCTTGTCCGCACTTTCCGAAGACATGGCTCTTTTCGGTGATGAGATCGATGCAGACAAGATAGACTATGTGGCAGAGTGCCTTCTTAAAGCAGAAACAGTATACCTTGTGGGAATCGGATCAGATGGTGTAATGGTAAAATATATGTCTGACTATCTCACCACCATGGGCAAAAAATGCATAGCTATATATGATGAGGGGATTTCTCTAAGGCAAAAGATTCTTACGGCGTCTTCGAAAGACTTTATTCTTCTGGCATCATTTCCCACTGTGCAGCCTGACGAATACTGGACGGCATCGTTTGCCATGGAAAACGGCATAGGGGCAGCTCTCATAACAGACTCAGAACTGACAGCTGCAGCTCTTGGGATGCCATGCTTTTTTAAGGCAAAAGTGCCGATGGAAAGCTTTTTTAACTCATCCGTATTTGTTATGATACTTTGCGATATGATACTTATGAAAATGTATGACCTTGATGAAAGCGGAATTGCAGCAGCGCTGAAGCGATATGATGAAGTTACCGGCAATGCGTGAGCTGAATCAGATTTGATATATGTATGTAATTATTGACACAGAATTTTTAATGTGGTATATTTCAGATATATAGTTAAGCAACTTAACTATTAAACATCTTAACAATGTATTTATCAAGAGGAAAGTATATGAAAAAAAATAACCGTTATGAAACTTTCTGTCTGATGATAGAAGAGCTGGACAGAGGGACATATCTGATAAATGAGTACGATTCCCTGCTGCATGATTATAACGGTGTAGTCATGTTTCAGGCTGAATCTCAGATGGTAAAAGCCATAGGTGACAGTCCGGGGATAACAGCATCCAGACTGGCGGAACAGTTTAAAAAAACTAAAAGTGCGTGTTCCCAGCTGGTGAGAAAACTTAAAAAAAAGGGCTGGATAATGCAGAAACGAAATGAGGAGAACAGCAGAGAATATAATCTGTTTCTTACCGAAACGGGAAAGGATATATACAGCAGGCACAGAGATTTTGAAGATTCTTGTTACAGACGTGCGTTTGAAATGCTCTCAGACATTACGCCGGATGAAATGGAAAGTTACATAAAGATACAGAAGAGGCTCAACAAAGCTTTTGAGATGGATGTTTCTCAAAGCAAAAAAATATAAAAAACGGAGGTAAAAAATGAAATACGATTTTGATGAGATTATCGACAGAACACACACAAACTCAGAGAATGTAGACGGATGGCGGCCTTATATATTCAAATGCGGACCGGAAAAAGTATTTCCTTATGCAGATGATGAATTTATAAGAATGTGGGTTGCTGATATGGAATTTGCCGTGGCACCCGAGATAAGACAGGCCATAATCGACAGGGTAAACAGAAAAATACTGGGATATACCATAGTTTCAGACAATGGTTACTATGAAGCTTTAAGCAAGTGGTGCAAGGATCGTTACGACTGGTCTTTCAGAAAAGAAGAGCTGGTTTTTTCACCGGGAGTAATACCGGCACTTTATCAGCTGGTGGAAGATCTGGTGGAAAAAGATGAAAAGGTTCTTACGGTGACACCCGCATACGGATTTTTCCTGCATTCCTGTGAGTACAACGATATAGAGCTGGTAAAATCTCCTCTTAAAAAGAATAACGGAAGATTCGAGATTGATTTTGAAGATTTTGAAAAAAAGGCGAAAGATCCCAAGGTAAAACTTGTGATGCTGTGTAATCCTCATAATCCGGCCGGGACTGTATGGACTGAAGCAGAACTGAAGGAAATAGCAAGGATTGTAAGTGAAAATGATCTCTGGATAGTATCAGATGAGATACATTGTGATCTTATACGAACAGGACTCACCCATATCCCGATGGGTAAGATAATGCCCGATTATGATAAGCTGATAACTACTATGTCAGCAAGCAAGACCTTTAATATTGCAGGTATGCTTTTTTCAAATATAATAATAAGAAATGACGAAGAAAGGGAAAGATTCCAGGAAAGAGATAAAAATATAGGAGCAGCCAATCCGCTTTCTATAGCTGCACACAAGGCTGCTTATGAGCATGGCGGACAGTGGCTTGCTCAGCTTAAAGAATATGTGGATGAGAATTTCCGTATAGTAAAAGATTTCCTTGATGAAAACATTCCGGAGGCTGTATTTAACATACCGGATGCAACATATTTCGCATGGGTTGACATGAGTAAAGCCCTTCCCGATGTAGCAGATCTGCCCATGTTCTTCGCCAATAATGCAGGAGTTCTACTTGAAGGCGGCGATGAGCTTTTTGTAGATAACGCAAAAGGATATATAAGACTCAATCTGGCTATGCCAAAGACCATGCTCAAGACCGGTCTTGAAAGAATGGCAGAAGCTGTAAAAAAATACAATGACGGAAAATAATCCTCGTAAGGCGGCAGGCATGCGCTCTGCCGCTTTTTTCATAAACCTGTCTCTTCCCGCTTCCTCAAGGGAAGGATATTTCATTGATATACGGAAGCCCTTGTGTTACAGTAAAGACTATAAGGAGGTGGTTACCATGGATTTTGCCATCGAAAAAATGGATAGAGACTCTGTAGAGATTTTCTGGAAGTTAAGAGAAGCTCTTTTGAGAGAACTCGGTGAAATAAATAAGGAAACAGATATTTGCCATTTTAAAGAAGCAACAACAGATTACTATATGTCGCACATAAACAAAGATCTTCTCAGCTGGGTGGCTATGGCAGATAAGAAAGCTGCTGCCATAGGCTCTATATGTATTTTTGACAGGGTGCCATATCCTGAAAACATACCTGGTCGTGAAGGATATGTGCTCAATATTTATACATCTGAGGAGTTCAGAAGGCAGGGTGCAGCAGCGCTTATACTGGATGAGATGATAAAATATTCAATGGAAAACGGTATAAAGAAGTTATGGCTTTCCAGCAGCGATCAGGGAGAAAAGCTTTATCTGAGGAAAGGATTCAAGTTTCAGGGTAACAGTATGGAGCTCTTTGTATGATTGCCGGCCGGTGACAATTAAAAATAATTTTAAAACCCCCTGTTCTGACAAAAGGGGGTTTGTTTTCTATCTTTAAAATTTACCATATGCCCAGCACGTGCTGCATGGCAAGACTGACGCCGGTTATTCCTACCCAGCAGCAGAAACCAAGAGCAAGAGGCTTGCCGCCTGTTTTTATAAGTTTTACTATATCGGTATTAAGCCCGATGGCAGCCATTGCAAGGACGATAAAGAATTTGCTCAGTTCTTTAAGTGGAGAAAAAACCTCTATATCTATGCCTGCTGATACAGCTACAGTGGTTATAACTGACGCAGCTATGAAATATAAGATAAAGAACGGAAAGATCTTTTTCATATTAACCTTGCCGGAGGTATCAGCTTTTTTTGCATTACTCGTGCGCATAAAGGCAAGCACAAGGGTTATGGGTATTATGGCAAGGGTTCTTGTAAGTTTTACTGTAACTGCTGTATCAAGAGTTGCAGAACCAAGACCATACATGCTGTCCCATGTGGAAGCTGCAGCAGTAACGGAAGATGTGTCATTTATTGCAGTGCCTGCAAAAACACCGAAAGCGTTGCCGTCTGCAGATGAAAAACCAAGAAGGCCTCCAATGGTAGGGAATATGAGAGCAGCAACCACATTAAAGAAGAAAATTACTGATATGGCCTGAGCTACTTCCTCGTCATCTGCTTCTATGACGGGAGCGGTGGCCGCTATGGCAGAACCTCCGCAAATAGATGATCCCACACCTACAAGAGTGGATATCTTTGACGGGATTTTCATGGTGCGATGAAGTATGTAAGCTATAATCAGCGAAACTGATATTGTACTTATGATTATAGGCAGAGACTGGCGCCCGATCTGCAGTATTACTGTAAGATTCATTCCAAAACCAAGAAGTATAACAGCCCACTGAAGTATTTTTTTAGAGGTGAATTTTATCCCTTTTTCAAAGGGCTTTATATTTCTTATGAATAATGCTGCGATCATTCCTGCGATTATTGCGATGATTGCACCTCCTATGACCGGAAAAAGCCTGCCTAAAAACCATGAAGGCAGAGCGATTGCGAGGCAGAGAAGAATGCCGGGGGAATTGTTTTTTATAAAGTTCATTTCTTTTTCCTTTCAGATGTTTGCATGGTGTACATAACGTGTATAAATATATCATAAAAATCTGATAAAGTAAAATTATACATATTTATTTAACTATAAAAATATATTATAATAGAAGAAACTTCCCAAGAATTTACTGAGGTATAAAAATATGCTGGACCACAGAACCGATACATTTTTGTGTGTATGTGAAACAATGAGCTATACGAGAGCAGCCCGGCAGCTGAATATGACACAGCCTGCTGTTTCTCAGCATATAAAATATCTTGAGGAGCTTTATGGTGTACAGCTGTTCAGATATGAGAAGAAACAGCTGATACTGACAGAAGAGGGAAAGCTGCTTCTTATGTCGGCCAGAGCACTCAAAAGTGACGATGAGTTTCTTAAAAATAAGATGAAAGAACTCAGTCAGAAAAAATCCATATGCCGTATGGGAGCGACTATGACGGTAGGTGATTATGCCATTGCCAGGCCGCTTAAAAGATATATGTCTGCTCATCCCGATAAAGAAATAAATCTTACTGTAGCTAATACGGACGAGCTTTTGGAAAAACTTCGCAGGCAGGAGATTGATTTCGCAATAGTTGAAGGATATTTCCCCCGTGACGAGTATGATCATGTGAGATTCTCAACGGAAAGATATATTCCGGTATGTGCTTTGGATCACCGGTTTCTGCAGAATCCGGAAAAACTGAAGGATCTTATATCTGAGACTCTGATAATCAGGGAGAAAGGTTCGGGGACAAGAGATATAATGGAAAAAAACCTGCAGGCTCATGGCATAGAAATAAATGATTTCCAAAGAATCATGGAAGTGGACAGCCTTCCTGCCATAATACAGCTGGTCAAGACAGGATGTGGAATAACATTTCTGTACGAGATAGCCGCTGCAGAAGAAATAGAAAGAGGAAGCATGAAAGAAATCAGGCTGAAAGATTTTGTAGTAGAGCATGATTTCACGTTTATATGGAATAAGGGAAGCGTATACGCTGAAGACTATAAAAATATTTGCAAGGAGTTTACACAGTTATGACACTTAAAGAACTGGCCATAGGTAAAAGCGCTGTAATAAAAGCGGTAGGAGGGGAAGGCTCTCTGAGACAACATTTTCTTGATATGGGAGTGATTCCCGGAGTCCGTGTCACAGTGGTAAAATATGCGCCTATGGGAGATCCTGTTGAACTGAGAATACACGGATACGAACTTACGCTGAGACTGGCAGATGCGGAAAAAATCCAGATAGATGAAAAAACTGTTACAGATGAAGAAAAAAACAGAGAAAAACCTTTATGTATGACTTCATCAATGTGCAAAGGCACATGCCGCAAATGCAAAGAACATCCCGGCCTTGGAGAGGAAGGACGATATCATGTAAAAGAAGAGGCCCAGCCGCTGCCTAAAGGGACCACCCTGACATTTGCGCTGGCAGGGAATCAGAATTGCGGTAAAACTACACTTTTCAATCAGCTTACCGGATCAAATCAGCATGTGGGGAATTTCCCCGGGGTTACAGTGGATCAGAAAAGCGGAACAATAAAAGGTCATCCGGATACTCTTGTGACAGATCTTCCGGGTATTTATTCTCTGTCTCCGTACAGCAGCGAGGAAATAGTCTCACGGGAATTCATACTTAAAGAAAAACCAAAGGGAATAATAAATATTGTAGATGCAACCAATATAGAAAGAAACCTGTATCTTACCATGCAGCTGATGGAACTGGACACACCTATAGTTCTGGCGCTGAATATGATGGACGAGGTGAGAGGAAACGGAGGAACCATCGATATCAACAAGATGGAAGCTATGCTGGGCATACCGGTAGTGCCTATTTCTGCGGCGAAAAATGAAGGAATAGACGAACTGATATCTCATGCCGTACATATAGCCCGGAACCAGGAAAAACCGGGGCGCACCGACTTTTGCGGAAAGGATAATAACGGAGGAGCAGTACACAGATGCCTTCACGGTATAATGCACCTTATAGAAGATCACGCAGCAGCGGCCCGCATACCTGTCAGATTTGCTGCAGGCAAACTGGTGGAAGGAGACAAGATGGTTTCTGAAGCTCTTGGACTTACAGAAAATGAAAAGGAAATGATAGAGCACATAATAAGTCAGATGGAGGAAGAACGTGGTTTGGACAGGTCTGCGGCCATCGCCGATATGCGATTTGACTTCATAAGGAAATTATGTGATGCAACTGTGGTAAAACCAAGAGAAAGCAGAGAACATGAACGAAGCAGGAATATAGATAAAATACTCACCGGCAAATATACGGCAATACCGGCTTTTGTGGCTATAATGGCTCTGGTGTTCTGGCTGACTTTTAATGTGATAGGTGCATGGCTCCAGAACATGCTGGAGGAAGGGATAGAAGAACTGACTATACAGGTGGATTCGTGGCTTATATATTTTAATGTGAATCCTGTTATTCATTCACTGGTTATAGACGGCATATTTAATGGTGTGGGGAGCGTACTGAGCTTTTTACCGATAATCGTTACACTGTTCTTTTTCCTGTCTATTCTGGAAGACAGCGGGTACATGGCAAGAATAGCCTTTGTAATGGACAAACTTCTGAGAAAGATAGGCCTTTCCGGAAGGAGTATTGTGCCTATGCTCATAGGTTTCGGATGTACTGTTCCTGCAGTTATGTCCAGCAGGACGCTGCCGTCGGCCAGAGACAGAAAGATGACAATAATGCTTACGCCTTTTATGAGTTGTACGGCAAAGCTGCCTATATATGGTTTTTTCACAGCAGCATTTTTCCCGGGGAAAGGTGCTCTTATCATGGTGGGCCTTTATTTTACAGGTATAATTGTAGGCATACTGGTTGCTTTGCTTTCGAAAGGCTTCATGTTCAGAGGTGAAGCAGTGCCGTTTGTTATGGAACTGCCCAACTACAGGATGCCGGGAGCACTTAATGTGGCCAGATTGCTGTGGGACAAAGCCAAAGATTTTCTGCAGAGGGCATTTACCATAATATTTGTTGCGTCTATAGTCGTGTGGTTCCTTCAGACTTTTGATTTCAGACTGGACATAGTGTCAGACTCTCATAACAGTATGCTGGCTGTAATAGCCGGAGCTATTGCTCCTGTATTTGCTCCTCTCGGTTTTGGTGACTGGAGAATATCGACTTCTCTTATAGCAGGCTTTATGGCAAAAGAAAGTGTTGTTTCCACCCTGTCTGTGCTGCTTGGCGCAGAGAAAGATATAACGGCAGTCATATCTCCTCTTGGAGCATTATCTCTCCTGGTATTCTGCCTGCTGTATACTCCTTGTGTTGCGGCAGTAGCATCCATAAAGAGAGAGCTTGGTGCCAGGTGGGCAATTTATATAGTGGCAGGCCAGTGCGCATTGGCATGGATATGTGCTTTTGCCGTAAAAATGATAGGAACGGCTATGGGAATGATGTAAAGTGTTAATACGTTATAATTACAAAACAGAGAGCAAGCCTCTCTGTTTTTGTTTGATATCTTATAGGAATCAGGCAATAATACGCATATTTGATAGTTGAGTCATTATACATAAAAAATGAATAAATGATGAATATAGGAAAAATTAAAGCAGAGAAGTTATATTTTATGGATTTTAAGACAAAAAAACGCAGCACGAAAAAAAGGATAAAGCACATTTTGTCAAAAAAGTAGCAATTGCAACGGGTACAAGGGACGGTCGCAAAAATATACAAAGCGTGTATACATTATGCACTGCATGACTGGTTTATAACGCTACAAATTTACAGGTTTAAAGCGGAAAATCAAATCGTGAAATGAAAGATAATATAGCGTTAAAACGGTGTGATTTCAAGGAAAATTAGTGCAAAAATGTAGAAAAGATTTCAAAAAAACAGTATAATATATGGCACAGAAAACCCCATCGCGATTTGTATAAATATGCAAAGGCGAATGAAAGAATGGAGAGTGCAGTATGGTTTTAATAAACGGTAAAGACCTGACGGTAGAAGAGGTGATCCGCGTCTGTCGGAATGACGAAGAAGTAGGGCTTACAGAAGAAGCAATAAAGAATGTGAAGAAGGCAAGGGATTACATAGAAAAAAAGCTTAATGAGAAGGCAGTTATATATGGACTGACCACTGGATTTGGAAAATTTTCAAATGTGGTCGTATCCAGCGAACAGACGGAAGAACTGCAGCGAAATCTTATTATGAGCCACACCTGCGGCATGGGAGAAGCATACCCCAGAGAATATGTAAGAGCTGCTATGCTTCTAAGATGCAATGCCCTTGCAAGAGGAAATTCGGGCATAAGGCTTGAAACACTGAATACACTCATAGAGATGCTGAACCAGGGTGTGCATCCGGTTGTGCCGCAGAAAGGTTCGCTGGGAGCATCAGGTGACTTGGCGCCTCTGTCTCACATAGCTTTAGGACTTATAGGGGAAGGTAAAGCTGAATATAAGGGGAATATCATAGACACGGCAGAAGCATTGAAACAGGCAGGAATAAAACCTGTTGTTCTTGCAGCCAAGGAAGGTCTTGCTCTTAATAACGGTACACAGATGATGACAGCTGTAGGAGTCAATGTACTGTGGGATGCAATGATGATGCAGAAAACGGCAGATCTGGCCTGCGCAATGACCGGTGAAGCGCTTCATGCCATAAAGAAAGCTTACGACCATAAAATACATGACCTGAGAGGGCATAGGGGACAGAAGGAATCGGCGGAGAATCTGCTGGCTCTGCTTGACGGATCACAAAATGCTCTGCCCCTGCAGCCTGACAAGGTACAGGATCCATACACATTGAGATGTGCACCGCAGATACATGGAGCAACAAGAGATGCTGTAGCCTATGCATATGATATGGTGTCAAGAGAGATAAATGCTGTAACAGATAATCCGATAGTATTTCCTGATGATGACGAAGTAATAAGCGGAGGTAATTTTCACGGACAGCCTATGGCGCTGACTTTTGATTTTCTGAAGATAGCCATATCGGAACTTGCCGATGTGTCAGAACGCAGGATAGAAAGACTTGTCAACCCTGCTCTTTCAGAAGGCCTTCCTGCCTTTCTGACAAAACATGGAGGAGTTTGTTCGGGTTTCATGATAGCTCAGTATTCGGCGGCTTCAATGGTATCGGAAAACAAAGTATATGACCATCCGGCGTCGGTAGATTCCATACCGTCATCAGCCAATCAGGAGGATCATGTGTCAATGGGAACAACAGCGGCAAGGACTGCAGCTATGGTTCTGGATAATACACAGAAGGTACTTGCTATAGAGTTTGCATGTGCGGCTCAGGCAATATGGCTAAGGCAGGAGATGGGTGAAGGCGGAATAGACAGGCTTGCTCCTGCTACAAGGGCGGTGTATGATCAGATAAGATCAGAAGCACAGCCGGTGGAAAGAGATGTTATAATGCATGATGTCCTTGAAAAATTCGAGGATATGGTAAAGAGCGGCAGACTTCTTGCGGCGGCAGAAAGAGTAGCCGAGCTCAGATAACGGAGGTATGAAATGTTAAAAAATGAGACCATAGGAAAAGCAATGACCATAAAACTTGAAAATGACTATCCCGATTACCCTGATTTTGCAGAGGGTATAAGACGTGCACCTGACAGAGGATTCAGACTCACTAGGGAGCAGACAAAAATCGCCCTTAAAAATGCACTGAGATACGTCCCTGAGGAACTTCACGAAAAGCTGGCTCCTGAATTTATGGAAGAACTTACTTCGCGGGGAAGGATATATGCTTACAGATACAGACCGGAAGGAAGGATATACGGCAGACCTATAAATGAGTATAAAGGAAAATGTCTGGCAGGTAAGGCGTTTCAGGTAATGATAGATAACAATCTGGACTTTGAAGTTGCCCTTTATCCTTATGAGCTGGTCACATACGGAGAGACGGGACAGGTGTGTCAGAACTGGCTCCAATACAGACTGATAAAAAAGTATCTGGAAGAACTTACGGAATATCAGACTCTGGTAGTGGAGTCGGGACATCCGCTGGGACTGTTTCCATCTAAACCTGAAGCTCCCCGTGTAATCATCACAAACTCCATGATGGTAGGAATGTATGATAATATAGATGACTGGGAGATTGCGGAAGAAATGGGTGTGGCCAACTATGGCCAGATGACAGCAGGCGGATGGATGTATATAGGCCCGCAGGGCATAGTTCACGGAACATTTAACACTATTCTCAACGCAGGCAGAAAATATCTCGGTGTGGCCGAGCAGGGGGATCTTACGGGACATACCTTTGTATCATCGGGTCTTGGCGGAATGAGCGGAGCCCAGCCTAAAGCAGCCAATATTGCAAGGGCGGTGGGAATCTTTGCAGAAGTTGATCTTTCCAGAATCAAAACAAGACACGATCAGGGATGGGTCGATGTGATAATGGATGATATAGATGAGATATTTAAACTTGCCTCAGACAAACTTGCGGCCAGAGAAAGCATCTCTATAGCATATCATGGCAATATCGTCGATCTGCTTGAAGCGGCAGTAGAAAAGAAGTTCCACATAGACCTGCTGTCAGATCAGACATCCTGCCATAATGTGTATAACGGCGGTTATTGCCCTGTAGGGATGACCTTTGAAGAAAGGACAAAACTGCTCCATGAAGACCGGAATCTGTTCTGCAGAAAAGTAGATGAGACTCTTCACAGGCATTATAAAGCTATAAAATCACTTACTGAGACAGGAACATATTTCTTTGACTACGGAAATTCGTTCATGAAAGCCATGTATGATGCCGGAATAAAGGAAATTTCCAAAAACGGATACGATGACAAAGACGGCTTCATATGGCCTTCATATGTGGAAGATATAATGGGACCGATCCTTTTCGACTACGGATACGGACCATTCAGATGGGTGTGCCTGTCGGGGAAACCAGAAGATCTGGATGTTACAGATAAGGCGGCAATGGACTGCATAGATCCGGGTCGCAGAGCTCAGGACAGAGACAACTGGGTGTGGATAAGAGATGCCAAAGCTAACAGACTGGTAGTGGGAACCCAGGCAAGGATACTTTATCAGGATGCGGAAGGAAGAACCAGGATAGCGCTGAAATTTAATGAGCTGGTGAGAGAAGGAAAAATAGGGCCGGTAATGATGGGAAGAGACCATCATGATGTTTCCGGTACTGATTCACCATTCAGAGAAACATCCAATATAAAAGACGGTTCCAATGTGATGGCAGATATGGCCGTACAGTGTTTTGCGGGAAATGCCGCAAGAGGTATGTCACTTTGTGCTCTTCATAACGGCGGAGGAGTAGGCATTGGAAAAGCAATAAACGGAGGTTTCGGACTTCTGCTTGACGGAAGACAGAGAACAGATGAGATAATAAAACAGGCCATGATGTGGGATGTAATGGGAGGAGTGGCCAGAAGAAACTGGGCGCGCAATGAAAATGCTCTTGCCACATCAGTTGAATATAACAGAAATTATGCGGGAAAAGGTCATATAACCATTCCGTATATTGCTGATGATGCTCTTGTTGACAAGACGGTGGATAAGTTTGTAAAATGAAAGGAAAGAAAATGACAACGCTACTGGTCAAAAATATAGGAATACTCCAGACTCCTGTCGGAAGTTACAGTCATCGGGGCAGAGAGCAGAGCGAGAATATCAGACTTAAAGATTCGGCGATTTTCATAAAAGACGGCATCATTATGGAAATCACAGACGGAGGAAGGCTTCCTTTCAGCGAATCTGAAGCAGATAATGTTATAGATGCAGGGAAAAGACTTGTTACGCCCGGTCTTGTCGACGGCCATACCCATATGGTATTTGGAGGCTACAGGCAGAATGAGATTCCACTGAAGCTTAAGGGCGCAGGATATCTTGATATACTGCGAGCCGGAGGCGGTATAATGGATACGGTAAGAAGAACCAGAACGGCTTCCTTTGACGAACTGTATGTGAAAACAAAGGGTTTTCTCGATGAAATGATGTCTCTGGGGGTTACTACCTGTGAGGCAAAAAGCGGATATGGTCTTGAACTTGAAACAGAGATAAAAATGCTCAGAGTCCTTGAAAAACTCAACAAAGATCATGATATGGATATAGTGCCTACATTCATGCCGGCTCATGCGGTGGAAGATATATGGAAAGGCAGAGAAGAGGAATATATACATATATGCTGTCAGGAAATGATGCCGGAGATAAAAAGGCTGGGGCTTGCTGATTATGTTGATGTATTTACAGAAGATTCTGTGTTCAACAAAGAACAGAGCAGAGAATATCTTGAGTGTGCCCGAAAACTGGGGTTTGGCCTGAAGATTCACGCTGATGAGATAGAAGCTATCGGAGGATCTGTACTTGCCGGAGAGATGAAAGCTGTATCGGCTGAGCATCTGATAGTGATAAATGATGAAGGCATGAAATCTATGGCAGAAGGCGGAACTACCGCAATGTGCCTTCCGGCTACTTCGTTTTATCTTGGTGCAGCATTTGCACCGGCAAGAAGAATGATAGATGAATTCAAGATACCTGTAGCCATGGCGACAGATTTTAACCCGGGTTCATGTCCGTCGCTTAATTTGCAGTTTGTTATAAACCTGGGATATCTCAAATACAGGATGACACCTGAAGAAATACTTACGGCAGTTACGGTGAATCCTGCCTGCGCCATTGGAAAGGGACACCTGGCGGGAACTCTGGAGAAAGGTAAACAGGCGGATCTGGTAATCTGGGAAGCCCCTGACATGGAGACTCTGTGTTACAGATTCGGTTCAAATCTTGCAAAGACAGTTATAAAGAAAGGAAAAATCATTACATGAAACTTATTGAAATGACAGTTGAAAAATATCTTGATGTACTGGCATCTGATGCGCCGGCTCCCGGCGGAGGATCAGTAAGCGCTCTTACTGCAGCTCAAGGTGCAGCCCTTGTAATGATGGTATGCGACCTTACGATACCAAAGGAAAGGTATTCGCAGTACAAGGAGATATGCAGGGAAGTAAGAAAAGAAATATCGGCAATATACGATGAACTTGTAATTGCAATAGATAAGGACACAGAAGCTTTTAATATGGTGTCTGCGGCATATAAACTTCCCAAAGATACTGAAGAACAGAAAAAAATAAGAACCGAAGCGATACAGGAAGCTACTGTTATTGCCACCAGGGTTCCATATGATACAATGGAGCTCTGCCTCAGGGGTATCGGCATAACAGCCAAAGCCGTAGGAAAATCCAATCCCAATGCATCTTCCGATCTGGGAGTTGCAGCACTTGATCTTCTGGCAGGCATAAAAGGAGCGTATCTTAATGTGATGATAAACTTACCGTCAATAAAGGATGAAAAAATAAAAGCTCAGTTTGCCGGAGCAGAAGAGATGGTAAAAAAGGCAGAGCAGGCTGCCGGCGTTATATATGGGCAGGTTCTTGCAGGATTGTAATATTATATAAAAAGGAGAAAACAATGGCTCAGATAATAGAAAGCATACCGAATATTTCAGAAGGGAGAAACAGTGACATAATAGAAGCTTGCGTGGATCAGATAAGGACTACTGCCGGATGTACGCTTTTAAATTATTCATCGGATCCGGATCATAACAGAACGGTCATAACGTATATTGGCGATGCAAAAGGTGTTGAAGAAGCCAGTGTAAAACTGGCTAAAAAAGCTGTTGAACTGATAGATCTTACAAAGCATTCAGGAGAACACCCAAGAATGGGCTGCGTGGATGTGATGCCATTTGTACCCATAAAAGACGCTACAAATGAAGAATGCATAGAACTTTCCGAAAAAGTTGGACAGCGCATAGCCGAAGAAGCGGATCTGCCTGTGTTCCTGTATGAACTGTCAGCCCGCAGCGAGTCCAGAAAAAATCTTGCAGCCATAAGAAAAGGCCAGTTTGAAGGCATGGCTGAGAAGGTGAAAGATCCCAAGTGGAAGCCTGATTTCGGCGGAGCAAGGATACACCCCACCGGAGGTGTTGTAGCAGTAGGTGCAAGACCACCTCTTGTCGCATATAATCTCAACCTTAATACCTCAGATGTGCAGATAGCTAAGAATATTGCCAAGATCATCAGAGAAAAAGACGGCGGACTGAAAAATGTCAAGGCAATGGGATTCATGCTGGAAGACAGAAACATAGCGCAGGTTTCTATAAATATGACTGACTTCAGAGTCACACCGCTTTACAGGGTAACAGAACTGGTAAAGGTAGAAGCAAAGAAATACGGAGTATCTGTGATAGGATCGGAAATAATAGGACTTTGCCCCATGAAGGCTCTCATAGACAGCGCCGAATATTATCTGCAGATAGAGAATTTTGACTTTAACCAGCAGGTTCTTGAAAATTATATAATATAATAAAAAATGAGGTTGTGGATGGAAGAAAAACAGAAGAAAACCGGATTAAAGAAAAACATATATACAGTTCTGATGATTGTATGTGTGGCGGTGTTCCTTTTCGCACTGTATAAAGTGGTCGGAATCCTTCTTGATTACAAGGAAATAGATGACTATTACGATGGGATAAAAGAAGAATATGTTGTCGAGGATGATGGAGGCATAAGC
Source organism: uncultured Bacillota bacterium (assembly GCA_949295785.1). GTDB lineage: Bacteria > Bacillota > Clostridia > Peptostreptococcales > Anaerovoracaceae > Fimisoma. The sequence goes on from CASFMJ010000089.1 coordinate 19,353, forward strand.
TACATTAAACTTGCCGAACTCATTAAAAAAAATATTGACGTAAAAGGCTGGATATATATAAAAGACACTGATATAAGTTATCCTTTGCTTCAGGGACCTGATAACCAGTATTATCTTTACAGAAATTATGATAAACAGTATCTGGGAGCAGGAAGCATTTTTCTCGAAGCTTTAAACAGTGGTGATATGTCGGATCTTCATACTGTGATATATGGCCATAATATGCATAATGGAGCCATGTTCGGAACTTTGGATAAGTTCTTTGAAGAAAGCTACAGAGATGAACATCCTTACGTGTATATCATGCTGCCTGATGGTAAATGGAATAAATATGAAATATTTGCTGCATATACAGCAGACATAGAAGACGGGACATTTACAGTATTCGCTGAGGGCGAAACAGAATATAACAAATATCTTGATTTAATTAAAGAAAAAAATATATATAAAAACACTTCTGCGCCTGAAGATGGGGAACAGATTCTCACTTTATCGACATGTACGGAAGACAGTAATGATTACAAAAGGAATGTTCTTCAGGCGAAATTTATTGAAAGAACCGAAAAAATAGAGTAAAAACTTTCTACGCAACAGAAAAAGAACCTCAGAAAGAGGTTCTTTTTCTGAAAGTGTGTGTATTTAATAAAAGAAGGAAAGTTTGCTAATTAAAACTTCTAATCTATTGTAACACTATTTTTTTGACAAGTCAACAAATTCCCAAGAAATTTCATCGCCTTCTTTAAGTATTATCTGATCTGCTGCAGCCTCCTGAGGTTCATTATTAACCTTGAACACCCATCCGGCAGCATTATCAGCCACATCGGAACTGCCGGCTCCTGACATGGAGGCAACTGTTGTTCCGTTTTCATCAAGCTGTATATCTATATCATTGGAAATGCAGAATATTTGTGTAGCATCCAGAACATTGGTACCTTCTTCCACTGTGAAAAGGGTCTTTCCCACCGGAACAAAATCCTCGGGACTAAATTCATCATCAGGATTATCGGAAATGGAAATATATACATCAACAGGATTTACTATTTCACTTTCAGTCACAGTCTGGTCTTTTTCTCCACATGATGCTGCAGAAAAGCAGAACAAAGATAACATAACAAGAATCAGGAATTTTTTCATTTTATACCTCCTCAGTCTTATAGATGATTTTTTCGTTAAATATAGTCATTGCTTGCCGGTCATTAAAGAAAATCGTGAATAGACATAATGGACGCGATTTTGGCCGAAGACAGTTATATCTGTCTTCTTACCCTTACTGATGGAACCGGAAATTTCATAAGAGGTGACTTTGCCGGCATCGGAAACAGTGAGAATACCCAAAGGGTATTTTTTATTCTGCTGAGAATATTTTGCCCCGGGACAAAGGTCATATACAAATATTTTACCATAAAAAAATGTATTATGATATACTTAAAGAATATAAAAGACTAACTATTAAAAGTCAAGTCTAAAATGAACATTTTATGAATGAATTGCGGAGACGCATTTCAGATATATTTGTACCTTGAA
>CASFMJ010000090.1 GCA_949295785.1 uncultured Bacillota bacterium
CGCATTACGTGTTGTACGCGTACCGCGAGGAACAAGGGCTATGCCCGAATGTGAAAAACCCCGCGTTTCACGCGGGGATGGTTTTTTCTTAATTCATTCTTACAAAAGGGGCTTCACACTGTATCACAGCTGTTTGACCCATTTGTCATATACAGCACGCTATTTTGGCTCCGATGGCTGCGTTGTTGAGCACCAGTTTTATGTTTGCTTCAAGGCTTTTTCCTTCGGTCAGATCTTTTACCTTCGACAGAAGGAACGGTGTTATCTCTTTACCGATAATGTTCTTCTCACGGCATTCGTCCAGTGCCTTTCTGATAACCACATCCATTTTCTCAAAGGGGATTTCATCTTCTTCAGGTATAGGACATGTAACCAGTACGCCCCCTTTAAGTCCGAGACATTCTTTCATAGCTATAAGCTGACCTATCTCTTCGGGGGAATCCAGCCTGCACACAGCCTTTACACCGCTTTTGCGACTGTAAAATGCAGGGATCTCATCGGTTCCGTAAGCTATCACCGGTACTCCGGCAGTCTCCAGGTACTCCATGGTGGCGGGAATATCAAGTATGGCCTTGGCACCTGCGCATACTACGGTCACATCTGTCATTTTCAGTTCTTCCAGATCTGCTGAAATGTCAAATGTCTGGCCCGCACCTCTGTGTACGCCTCCTATGCCCCCTGTAACAAACAGTTTTATGCCTGCCATGTGGGCGGCTATCATGGTGCCTGCCACTGTCGTAGCTCCATCCATCTTCCCGGATATTACAAGAGGAAAATCTCTGCGGCTTACTTTCATCACATTTTCGGCATGGGCCATATACTCGATTTCTTCTTTTGTAAGGCCTACCTTTATGCGTCCTCCAAGTATCCCTATAGTTGCAGGAATTGCACCGTTATCTCTTATTACTTTTTCAACTGCCAGAGCTGTTTCCACGTTCTTTGGATATGGCATTCCATGAGCAATTATAGTTGATTCAAGCGCCACCACCGGGCGGCCTTCATCAATGGCTAAAGCCACCTCCTGGCTTACATCAAGATAATCATTATACATTGATTCTGATCCTCCTCTCAATTTCTTCTCCACATATTTTTTCGTTTACGGCATGAGGGCTTTCCATTGTCAGAGCTGCGGCCGCCATACCGTATTCTGCTATTTTGCGTATGTCCTGTCCTTCAGCCATTTTTGCAAGTATGGCTGCGGAAAAACTGTCCCCTGCGCCTGTAGCGCTGCTGATGGCGACTTTACCGGGTCTTATGAAACCCTCGTCGTGACGGTCTCTGTAATATACTCCGTTTTTATTCAATGTTATGAAAATTTTTTCGACTCCCAGTTCAAGAAACCGGTAGCCGGCCCTCCTCAGATCGTCTTCATTTTCTATCTTAACTCCCGAAAGTGTCTCTGCCTCCATCACATTCGGTTTTATACATGTGAACCTTCCGATTATGTCTGATGCTCTTACTGCTTTCAGTGTCGATACAGGATCGAAAAACATCGGTATATTGCTGAATCTCTCGGTCACATACTCTATTGTCCGGCGGCAGAGGTTGCCATCCATTGCTATGATTCGTGAAGATGATATTATATCTGCCTTTTTGTCAATATAATCCGGCAGTATATGTTCTACTACATTCATGTCGTTTACGGCAAGTTCCATATCATTTCTGTGGTTTAATATGGAAAGGTATGTGGCTGTTGTCTCTCCCGGTATGATGTCTATTCCTGAAACATCTGCCCCCAGACCTGCCAGATGATCTTTTGCTCCTTTTCCCATATAGTCGTCTCCGACAACGGAAACCATGGCTACGTCTGCTCCCATCCTCGCGGCGTTTTCTGCAATGTTGCGGCCGACACCTCCATATGAAAGGATGATACGTCCCGGATTTGAATCCTCTCTTTTAAGGGGTTTAAAAGGTCGCCCTTCTATATCAATGTTTATACCGCCTATTACTGTTATATCTGCCATTTTTTCTCCCCATGGTTTTTATACAAAAACGCTTCCTCCGATAAATTCCCTCAATATTGAATTATTCACTATGGCCGAATCGTCATCCACCGTTTTAAAGAATCTGAGGAAATTGAGCATTCTCACCGCGTCACCGTATTCCGGCTCTTCGGGTGCAATCTGTTCCAGCAGAGGTTTGGCATATTTTTTAAGTACGCATATTTCATAAAGATGGACTGAATTGAACAGAACATCAGCTTCATTGCTGAAGGGGAAAATGTTCTTGTCCTCTCCGGCTCTGACCTTCGGCCAGGAAGCTATGGTGCTTTTGGCGCTGTATCCTCTGTATTTATAATCTCTTACCATACGTCTGAGCATGCGGTGGTCTGTGGTGACTATTCTGTTGTGGCTGTCGATATTGAGCTGTGTCAGAGGGCTTATATATATCTTGAATTTATCTTCTTTTGGAATCTCACATGTAAGTGCCTCGTTGAGGGCATGTATACCTTCTATGACAAGAAGCTGATTGCCTTTTACAGAAGTCACTCTCTTGCCGAATATCTTGGTTCCTTTTATAAAGTCAAAAGTGGGAAGATCCACCGTTTTTCCTGCCAGAAGATCATTCATGTTCCTGTTGAAAAGAGGCACATCTATGGCCTCTATATCTTCATAATTCTTCTCGCCATACTGATCAAGGGGAGTGTCGTTGCGCTCAACAAAATAATCGTCTGTACTCATATACAGAGGTTCCAGCCCGTTTACCCGAAGCTGTATGCATAGTCTTCTGGCAAATGTTGTCTTGCCTGATGATGAAGGACCTGCAATAAGCACTATTCTTTTCTTCTGGCGGGTAATCATATCTGCTATCTGAACGACTCTTCGCTCGTGAAGAGCTTCTGAAAGCTGGATAAGATCGTTGAAACTCCCTTCTTCAATTTTTCTGTTCAGGTCTGACACATAAGTTATACCCATCAGCTTTCCCCATGTGCTCTGCTCACCGAATGTCCTGTACAGCATTTTTTCATCATTGTATGCCGGTATGCTGTCAGGGGAAGAAAGCTGCGGAAATCTCAGGAGTACGCCTCTCCTGTATTTTCGCAGTTCAAATATGTTTATATATCCGGTGGATGGTACCATCTGTCCGTAAAAAAAGTCCCTGTATCCTCCCAGTGAGTAAAACGGTATCTTTTTCATACGCGGATTTTCATTGAGCAGGTCTGCCTTCTCAGGGCAGCCCATATCTGAAAATCTTGCCATGGCTTCTTCTTTTGTCAGGCTTTCTTTTACAAATGGCATGTCTGCTGCCACAAGATTTTTCATCTGCTTTTCGATTGACCTGACTTCTTTTGCCGTGACAGGGTCTTTTCTTTTGATTTCTGTGTACAGTCCCTGGTTTATGGCATTTTCAACATCCACATCCACCTTCCCGAGAACATCTTCTACTGCCTTAAGATAAATGAGTATGAGACTGTTCTGATATATCAGATTGGCAGCCTGATTCCGCATATCGAGAAATTCCACTCTGCATTCTTTGTGGATTCTGTATTCAAGACTTTCTATCTTATTATTTATTTTTGCCGCTGTTACTATGTATGGCAGTGATGCAGCATACTGCCTGTATATTTCTTCTACAGCAGTTCCCTCTTTTACATAAATTTCCTCTTCAGGGCCTCTCAGTTCTCTGACCAGTATAATTTTCATGTCAAAATTCTCCTTATCTGACCATTATAATCATATGATAACATAAAAATCAGTTTTTTGGGTAAAATACCTGCTGAAAGGAGTGATTACTTTGAAAAAGCTGATTTTACTCATAATGATAATTGGCGGTATCAACTGGGGTCTTATAGGTTTCTTTAATTTTAATCTCGTTTCAAGTATTTTTAATGGAAATCTGGAGATAATCGCAAGAATAATCTATGCGGTAGTAGGTCTGGCATCGCTATGGGGAATTACATTCCTGTTCAGAGATAACCAGCGTGTGTGACTGCAAAAGATATCTGCTGTAATATAAACAGAGATTAAGTTGTATATTGCAGCAGACTTAAAAATTAAGGGGAACCTGAAAGTTCCCCTTGATTTATTTCTGCCGTTATTGACAGTTGGGATTTTTCAGGCTCTCCAGGTATTGCCCCAGGGCCTCCCACAATGCTTTTGCTTCTTCCGGATGAAGTGTTATGCCTCGACTCATGTGCTCATGAGCCGGGTCCCAGTCGCGTATATCCAGCTTGGCTGCGCCTCCGTTCCATTCAACCAGATTTAATTCCTTTGTCCATCCGTTGGCATATTTGCCTAATGTTCCTATATGTTTTCTGATTGCAAAACTGAAATCGTCTCCTCTTGCCATATTGTCTCCTTCCCTGTCATCCCTTTGCAAAATGATTTTAGCATTGCTGTAAAAAAATGTCAATCCGCTATATGTTGTCAATTGCCCTTTTTATCGCTTCAGGAAGCCTCCTGCAGTCTTTTTCTGTTATGGAAGACCCTGCTATCCTTATTCCTTTTGCCAGAGGTACAGTAAATATGCCTTCATTTTCCAGAAGGGCGGCAGATTTTTCAGGATCTTTACATGGTACGCTCATGAAAAATCCCGATCTGAAAGGCAGAGTTACAAGACCCACTCTGGCAGCTTCTTCCTTAAATACAACGCCTCGTCTTATAAGCATATCCCTGTACTGTTTTCTTTCTTCCATAACATTTTCAAGGAGCTTTGGATTTTCATATATTTTGGTCAGGATCACCTGTGGTGCTTTTGGGCAGTTGGACCACGAGGCTCTTGATGAAAATTCACAGACTGTTTTAAATTCTTCTGCTATATCGGCAGAGGAAGTCATGCATACCAGCGCTCCGCATCTCATTCCGTAAAGTGTATATGACTTAGAAAGGCTGTGAGCAATCAGCACCGGCATTTTTGTGCATGCTTTTTCCAGCATCGGCAGGAAACTGCGGCTTTCTTTTTCGTCTCCGGCAAAATCTATATACGCGGCGTCCACCAGCAGGGTCACCTTTTTACCTTTCCCTGCTTCTTCTATGGTTGCAATGACATCTTCCCACTCCTTGGGGGTAAGTCCATATCCGGTGGGATTATGTGAGGGAGTATTTAATATAATCAGCAGTCTGTCCTGCTGCTTAAGTATCTGTGCGGCTTTTTGAGCCAGCCCTTCCGTGTTGAAATTACCTGCATGGTCGAATATTTCGAAGGTATCCAGCTTTCTTTCCTGTTCCTCCGCTATAGTTTTATATGGAGCCCAATACCAGTCGGTAGTCAGAATCTTATCATTATGAGATGTATAGTTGGATATGGCGTTTCTTATAGCGCCTGTGCCTCCGGGGGTGGATACAGCCTCCACATAGCACTGAGGGACGAAGTCTCTGAACAAGTCTTTTTTTGCAGCTTCTTTGAATCCGGGTGTTCCTCCTATGGGTGCGTACTGTGCATATTCGTCCGGCTCAAGGCTTCTGAACACTCTGTCCACAGATGACATTACAATAAGTTTTCCGTTATCATCAAGCAGAGCACCTATGGTGGCGTTGACCACTTTATCCTTTCCTTCTGTAGCCGCCATTTTTTTTGCGCGACTGCTTATTCCGAAAATCTTATCTTCCTTCGGAATATTCCTTCCGTTTTGTGAAGCGAAAATCATTTCTGTCATAGGTACTTTGCCTCCTTAATATTTTGTCAGAATTTAATTATATTATGAACTTGCAATTATTACAAGTTGTATCTTGAATGAAAATCTTTGATTTTGACAAGACTATCTATAACTGGAGGTGAAAATATGCGTCAAGCACAAAAGAAAAAAGATAAAGTTGCGATTGTCCTTGTTTTGTCCTTTTGTGTCATTGCTCTGACATCCATCTTTACTTTAAAATCCAATATAGATAAAATCAATGGGTCTGATACCGATATGCCGGTTTCGGAAAATACTAAAACAGAAGAAAAAGAACCATCGAATATCTCCGAAGGAGATTCTGAAGCCCAGGCTTCGGCAGAAATCCCCACTGTGGACAGTCTGCAAAGCAAAAGTGCCAGCTTGCCTGAGTTTATAATGCCGGTTAATGCTGAGGGCACTAAAGTGACTAATCCATATTCAATGGATAAGCTTATATATTCTGTAACCCTGGACCAGTACATGACTCACTGCGGTACTGACATCGAGGCTCCTGAGGACAGTCAGGTGGTTGCTGCTGCTGACGGCACAGTCACAGCTGTGTACGAGGATGACCGCTATGGTACATCTGTAGAGATAACCCACGAGGGAGATATGATAACAATTTATTCCAATCTTTCTGAGGCCGACATGGTTGAGATCGGCGATACGGTGACACAGGGTCAGATAATCGGAGGCGTGGGCTCAAGCGGCCTTTTTGAATCTCTGGAACCGGCTCATCTGCATTTTGAGATGCTCAAAGGCGGAGCTTATGTAGATCCTGCAGAATATGTCAATTTTTGATCTGAGAGGCAAAATGTATCTTCTGATATTCCAAAAGCCGCAGCTGACAAGGCATAAAGCCTTTCTGCTGCGGCTTTTAAATTCTCAGGCAAAATCTTTCTCTCTGTCATTAAAGATTTTTTCTGAACCTGACATAATTTATATTTTTTCCTGCACCTGAAAATCTGTCCTCATATTCAGTGGTAAAAAATCGTGATTCAAAGTTTTGGGCATGCAGATCTCTGGTTTCTTCTTCCACCTTAAGTCCGGCTGCTTCTATCTCCTCAAGGGTGAACTCAAAAAGACCGTCATTATCTGTCTTAAATTCTATGAAGCCTCCCGACTGAAGAACTTTTGCGTAATTTTCAAGCCTTTTCCTGTAAGTCAGCCTTCTTTTGAAATGGCGGGCCTTTGGCCAGGGATCGCTGAAATTAAGATATATTCCCGAAAGTTCTCCTTCTGAGAAATATTCTGTCAGGTCATCCACGTAAGCTATAAATATCCTGAGATTATCAAGTCCGGAATTTTCTGCCTTTTCAAGGGCTCTCAGCACCACATTGCTCTGTCCTTCCACTGCAACGAAATTCATGCCCGGAAAAGCAGCGGCTCTTTCTGTGATAAACTTGCCCTTACCGCAGCCGATTTCAAGATATACCGGGTTATCATTTGCAAATATCTCTTTCCAGTGTCCCGCAGCATTTTCAGGCTGCCTGATGAGGCATCCGGAATTCATTTCAATTTTTTCTTCAAGATTCTTTATATTTCTCTGTCTCATATTACAAAATCTGCGACTCCGCGATTATAACAGCAAGAAAGGCCGCCATCAGTATCATGGCTATATAGTCTCTCTTCTTAAATTTCATCTCATGCATACGGGTACGGTTTTCTCCTCCTCTGTAGCACCTTGCTTCCATGGCCATTGCCAGGTCCTGGGCGATTCTGAAAGCGCTTACAAAAAGAGGGACCAGTATGGGTATAAGGCTTTTAGCTCTTTTCATGAGCCCCCCTGACTCAAAGTCTGCGCCTCTGGCCTGCTGTGCCTTCATTATCTTGTCGGCTTCTTCCAGAAGGGTGGGGATGAATCGCAGGGCTATGGTCATCATCATGGCTATGTCATGGGCAGGAAGGCCTACTTTTCTGAATGGAGAAAGGAGCCTTTCTATTCCGTCTGTCAGAGCCAGCGGCCTTGTGCATAATGTCAGCATGGACGAACCCATAAGAAGAAGCACCAGCCTTATGGCCATGAATATGGCTATCTCAAGACCCTCTGCGGTTATCTTAAGGAACTTCCACTGCCAGAGTATTCTTCCGTCAACCATAAATATGTTGAGAGCGAAGGTGAAGATCAGTATGATCAGTATCGGTTTGAGTCCCCTCATTATATAGCTGACGGGGACTTTAGATATGGCTATTATTATTCCAAGTGCTATGCCGGCTATTAAAAATCCTATGAAGTTGTCAACTATGAACAGTTCTATGATAAATGCCAGTGTGGCTATTATCTTTATGCGGGGATCGAGCATGTGTACCCATGATTTCCCCGGGAAATACTGTCCGAGAGTTATATCTCTTAACATCTGCTGTTTTCCTTTTTCTTAAGATATCGGGCTATACATTCTGCTGCCCGGTCAACAGAAAGTATAGTTTCTTCTATATCTATCCCTCTGTCTCTCAGTGTTTCTGTAAGCTGTGTGACAGGAGGAAGGTCAAGTCCCACCCTGGCGAGTTCTTCTCTGTGAGAAAACACTTCTTTTGGCGTTCCCATTGTGACCATACGGCCGCTGTCTATGACCAGCACCTTATCGGACAGTCTGGCTATGTCAGCCATATTATGTGAAACAAGAATGGTTATGTTTCCTGTCCGCCTGTGCACTTCTTCTATCATTGCAAGAACATCTTTATGAGCCTTCGGGTCAAGACCCGCAGTAGGTTCATCAAGGATAAGCACTTCAGGGCGCATGGCTATTACTCCTGCTATGGCCACTCTCCTTTTCTGGCCTCCGGAAAGTTCAAAAGGAGATTTTTCTGCAAATTTATCGTAATCAAGACCTACAAGCTTTATGGCTTCCTTCACCCGTTCCTGTATTTCTTCTTCGGACAGCCCCAGGTTTTTAGGTCCGAAAGCAATATCTTTTGCTACTGTTTCTTCAAACAGCTGATACTCAGGATACTGAAACACCAGACCGATTCTTTTCCTTATCTCTACCATTGAGATTCCCGGAGATGTTATATCGATATCTCCTATGATTATAGAACCTTCGTCAGGCTTAAGCAGGCCGTTGAGATGCTGGAGCAAGGTGGACTTTCCGGAACCTGTATGACCTATTATCCCCAGAAATTCTCCGTCTTCCACATCAAAATTAATGTCCTCTAAGGCCAGTGACTCTGTTGGCATTCCTTTCTCATATATATGTTTAAGATTTCTTACTCGTATTGACATATAAATTCAACCATTTCCTCAGTACTTATGATATTTTGAGGCACATCTATGCCTTTCTCTCTCAGCCTGGCGGCAAGTTCGACTGCCAGAGGCACGTCAAGGTTTACTGATCTGACTTTGTCTCCCTGTGAAAAAACTTCCGAAGGCGTTCCGTCAAGAAATATCCTGCCTTCATCCATTATCACCACTCTGTCTGCTGCAGCGGCTTCTTCCATGAAATGAGTAATCAGTATTACGGTTATCCCTTCTTCATGGAGTTCTTTTATTATGCTCATTATCTCGTTTCTGCCTTTGGGATCCAGCATAGCTGTAGGCTCGTCGAAAATTATGCAGCTCGGCTTCATGGCAACCACTCCGGCTATGGCTATCCGCTGTTTCTGTCCTCCTGAAAGCATATGTGGGGATTTTCCCCTGAAAGGACCCATGTTCACATCTTCAAGCGCCTTGTCCACTCTGCGTCTGATTTCTGCAGGATCTATGCCCAGGTTCTCAGGCCCGAAAGCCACATCATCCTCAACAATGGCAGATACCAGCTGATTATCAGGGTTTTGAAACACCATTCCCGCAGATTGTCTTACATCCCATATGTGATTGTCATCTGCTGTGTCATATCCGTTTACATATATGACTCCTTCTGTAGGAATAAGAAGCCCGTTGAGATTTTTTGCCAGAGTGGATTTCCCTGAGCCGTTTTTCCCGAGCACTGCTGTGAAACTTCCTTTTTCAATGGTCAGGCTCACATTATCTATAGCTCTTACCGGAGGGGTTTCCTCTTCTTTTCTATACTCGAATATGAGATTTTCTATTTTTATTATAGGTTCCATATTATTTTCTTTCATAGTAAATATCCAGATATCTGCTCAGATCTCTTGCATTGAACTGACCGGGAGCAGTAGGTGTGCTTCCACATGCATATGTTATTACTGAGCCGAAGTCCCCTGCACATATGCGGCTTGCCTGACCTTCTTCGCCCATCGCTATAGCCACTATGGGTCTGTGCTTTCTCAGCTGTGTGTATGCATATGCAGCTTCCAGAACCTCGTAGCTCTGAGGTTCTTTTTCTGCGAAGCATGCAATCTTGAGAATGTCTCCACCGGTTTTTTCCATTTTAATATACTGGGTGGCAATATCGTCCCGAGCGGGCATTTCTTCAAAGTAATGGCATGAAATAAGGGCTTTGGTTCTTTTGCGCCTTGCTTCTTTTACCATTTCCCTGACCTGAGAGTTATTCACGTCAATATCGATAATATCGGCTATGCCCATGGCCCATCTCTGGATTCTGTTGCCTGTGTCCTCATCGCCTTTATAGTCTACAGTAAGTTTTTTACCTCTGCACTGTTTCTTCAGATCTCTCAGTATGGAAGTAAATTCCTCTTTTGTGTAATCGCTGCTGCCACAGGTACCGTCAACACACCATTCGACTATCTGGCAGCAGTCCTTATACTCTTCTATTTCTTTTTTAAGCTCGTCCAGTGTGGCGCAGCTTAAAGACAGGCATACTTCAGGTCTTCTGATGCTTCCGGCCTTTTTTCTGCTTCTCTTGCTCTGGCTTTTTTTACCCGGCAGGCTGAAACCTTTCTTCTCTTTATTTCTGTCTTTATTTTTATCTCTGATCCTCAATTCAAACCCCTCTTTTCTCAAAGTTAAAGTAAATTTTAAAATAGTCTGACAGAATAATACTAAACTTTTTATCAGTCAAAGTCAATGGAATTTAATATAAAACAAGTTCTGTAGGTTTACAATAGATGTGAGACTTAAGTAGTAGAAAAAAGCGATTGAGTCCATTAGAATGGTTTTACCACAAATCATCTAAA
>CASFMJ010000091.1 GCA_949295785.1 uncultured Bacillota bacterium
TGGTCAATTCTCTAATTGAGCGCATTGAAGTTCACAACAACGATAAATCAAGCGGTCATTGTTATGTAAAAGTGGATATTTACTTTAGAGATTGCACCGAACCTTACATAAAAAATACTTCCTTATGGGACTTGCCCAAATGCGACACCCCCTTTTTCTGCCTTTATCTTACTTCTGAAAAATATCTTAAAAGTTCATCTCCCCTATCACCTGTCTGCATACATATATTCTCCTGTTTTCATCTACACATTTAGTCCATTTTATAAGTTGCACATTCTTGTCAGTTATTTCTATGCACGTAATACCGTTTGGATGAATACATGAGCCTGTGTTGAGATATATTATACCTTCTTCTGAAATAAGTGCCGGCCGGTGGGTATGTCCTGCAATTATATTTTGCCTGTTTTTTCTGGCCCATCCGATCAGCCGTTCTTCAACGACAGTACCCTTTTTGTAGTTTTTTGCTGCGCTGGTGGGATCCTTGAACCCTGACAGTTCAAGGAGTTTCCATACATATCGCACCATCCACCTTGCTGCCTGCCATAGCCTGTCATTGAAAAAATCTGCCTGATGGCCATGTATCACATGCATCATTTTTCCTTTTATGCTGATTATCACGGATTCAAAATATGGAAAATCAAAACAATCACTTCCGGTATCGTCTTTCTTTTTATTTTTACCCTGCTTTCTTATCTTCTGGTTGTCATGGTTGCCTGTGAGCATGAGTAACCTTCCGCATTTTTGAAATCTATCGAGCATTTCAAATACATCACTATGTACTTCATAGATTTCTTTTATCCTGCGATTTTCCCACAGTTCGTCCCCGTCACCGGCTTCTATATACATAAAGCCTGCCTTCCAGTAGTAGTCCAGAGCGGCCTGGTAAAGGATTTTATTATTTAAAAAACTGTCATTCCATGTGCCTGTTCCTCTGTGACAATCGCTGAACAGCACTGTACCCGGATATGACCTGCAGTCTATCACGGGTGCTTTTGCGAAGGCCGAACTTATTCTCATATCATAATAACCCATATCATATAATATGTTCCGTTCTTCTATTATGCTCAATGTGAACAACAGTTTTCTTTGAATCGCGTAATTATAAAAAAATATAACACTATAAAATAATATATATCATGTGGCGCAAATTTATCTTGCTAATCAATCCCCCCGATAAAAAAGGGGCCGTCGATGCGGTCCCCATTATTGTCTTCTATATATTACTTTATTATTGTACAAACCGAATCAGGACCGCATCCTGCTGCGTTTCCTTCATCAGTATCAAGATGAACTTCTCTTTCATGCTTTGCCCCTGCTCTTACAAGAACGTTATCGAAAGTGAGTCCTCTTTCGCCTTCTATCTTAATGCTGACTATATCGCCGTCTTTTACGCCTGCTTCCTTTGCCTGCTCATCGTTAAGGTGTACATGTCTTAAAGCAACGATAACGCCATGATCAAGTTCTACCTCTCCGCAAGGTCCGATAAGTTTGCAGCCTGGAGTTCCTTCCAGCTTTCCGGATTCTCTAACCGGTGCCTTGATACCGATAGTTCTTGCATCGGTCATTGCCAGTTCCACCTGAGTTTCTTTTCTTGCAGGCCCCAGTACTCTTATTCCGCTGAGTGTTTTTTTAGGTCCGACAATATCCACTTTTTCTTCACATGCAAACTGTCCCGGCTGAACAAGATCTTTAGTAGGGGTCAGCTTATGTCCCTTTCCGAAAAGGATTTCGATGTGTTCTTCACTTAAATGAAGGTGTTTGTTTGATAATCCGATTTTTACTTCGTAAGCCATTTTTTATGTATCTCCTTTTTATAAAAATAGTAATCAACTTATTATGTAATACAGCCTGGTCATATTGCCTTAGCCTTCTATATAACTTATATACGGAAGATTTCTGTATTTCTGATCATAATCAAGGCCGTATCCTATCACAAACAGATTATCTATTGAAAATCCTGTGTAATCAGCTTTAACATCTGCTATGCGTCTTGAAGGTTTATCTAAGAGAGTACATATTTTTACACTTTTAGGTCCTTTCTTCTCCAGATGTTTTTTTAGATGGCTCAATGTGATACCTGTATCAACTATGTCCTCGATTATAAGAACATTTTTCCCGGAAATGTCTCCCTCCAGATCTTTCTTTATATTTACACTGCCGCTACTGATGGTTCCGGAACCATAGCTGGAGGCCATTATGAAATCTATCTCCACGTCATTAGGTATATTTTTCATCATATCAGCCATCCATACCACTGCACCTCTTAGGGTACATACCATATATATAGGTTCACCATTATAGTCTTCAGCGATTTCCCTGCCAAGTTCTCTTGCCCTTTTAATAATCTGTTCTTCAGTAAAAAGAACTCTGCCGACTGTGTCAATCATCTCTTTCTTCCTCCTGATTAACTGTAAATTCTACGCCTTCTACTATATCTTTATCCTTGAAATTTTTTGAAAGATCTGCTTCCTTCTCGCCTTCCCAGTACTGATCAAGTGTATCCTTAAGATGCCATATTATCCAGAGCCATAATACTATATCATCTAAAAAGCCGAACGGAAATATTACCGGAGGTATCAGATCCACAGGAAGGAACAGATATATTACCCCCAATATGATCAGTGCCTTTTTTCGTTTTGGAACAGTCTTGTCCTTCATCATGGCAGATATCGCTTTGATTCTGCCGGACAAAACTCTGAAGCTTATAAACTGCATTTATTCCTCCAGAAGTTTTTCCATCTGCTCAAGAAGTTTTTCATGACCTGCTCTTTTAAGCGCAGATACAGGAATTATAACATCCTCACTGCCAAGATCCAGTGTTTTGCGTATAGTCGCCATACATTTGTGCATCTCGTTTCTTGAAACTTTGTCAGCCTTGGTTGCTACCACAATACCATCAAGTCCGTAATGTCTGAGGTATTCATACATCTGAACATCCTGGACTGAAGGTGCATGACGTATATCAACAAGCTGAACAACTTTTTTAAGACCTTTTCTGTTACGGAAATATTCCTCCATCATAGGACCCCAGTCCCGGCTCATGGACTTTGAAACTTTAGCATATCCATATCCCGGCAGATCAACAATCCTGAATCTATCATCTATGCCATAGAAATTTATGGTTCTTGTCTTTCCGGGACTTCCTGAAACTCTTGCCAGACTTTTTCTTCCTGTAATAAGATTAAGAAGTGATGACTTTCCTACATTAGACCGCCCGGCAAAGGCAATCTCAGGCAAATTGTCTTCGGGATACTGAGATGCTTTGACAGCTACTGCCTCAAGGCGTGCTTCCCTTATTATCATACTACAAACCTTTACTTTCTGCCAGAGCATATTTTAATGTGTCACCGGCTTTTTCCAGCAGGACAAAATCAAGCTGCTTACGTACAGTCTGAGGTATATCGTCTATATCTGCCTTATTATCGGCTGGAAGCAGGATAGTTCTTATTCCTGCTCTGTGTGCAGCGAGAACTTTTTCCTTTATTCCTCCGACCGGAAGTACTTTTCCTCTTAGAGTTATCTCGCCTGTCATTGCCACATCTTTTTTAACAGGAATGCCTGTCAGGGCTGACATTACTGATGTGAACATGGTGACTCCGGCTGACGGACCGTCTTTGGGAACTGCTCCCTCCGGAACATGTATATGAAGATCATTTTTTTTGTAAAAATCTTCCTCTATACCATATTGTGAAGCTATGGATCGTATATATGTTATGGCAGTCCTTGCAGATTCCTGCATCACGTCTCCAAGCTGCCCCGTAAGTTCTATTTTTCCTGTCCCCGGGACGACAGCAGTCTCAATAAACAGGGTGTCTCCTCCTACCTGAGTCCATGCCATACCTGTGGAAACTCCAACTTCACTTTCATTCTGAACAATATCAAATCTGAATCTGTGTTTTCCAAGATATCCTTCAAGGGAAGCCGGTGTTATCCTGTAAGACTGGGCTCTTTTGGCAACTATCTTCCGTGCCACTTTTCTGCAGAGACTTCCTATTTCTCTCTCAAGATTACGCACACCTGATTCTCTGGTATAATAGTTTATCAGTTCTCTCAGGGCCTTTTCACTTATGGCAAAATTTTTCTTTTTAAGGCCATGAGCCTTCATCTGCTTAGGGACAAGATATTTCTGAGCTATCTTTACCTTTTCTTCTTCAGTATATCCCGATATCTCTATTACTTCCATCCTGTCAAGAAGGGGTCTTGGGATAGTCTCGGTGGTATTGGCTGTGGTTATAAACATCACCTTGGAAAGATCAAAGGGAACCTCAAGGAAGTGATCGGTGAACTCTTTGTTCTGTTCAGGGTCAAGAACTTCAAGAAGAGCTGATGCAGGATCTCCCTTGAAATCAGAGCCTATTTTGTCAACCTCATCGAAAAGGAACACCGGATTGTTGGTTCCCGCATCTTTTATGGCATTGATTACTCTTCCCGGAATTGCTCCTATATATGTCCTTCTGTGTCCCCGAATCTCTGCTTCATCTCGTACGCCTCCGAGAGCCATCCTTACAAACTCTCTGCCTGTTGCTCTTGCAATAGACTTGGCCACTGATGTCTTACCCACTCCGGGAGGTCCTACAAGGCATATAATGGGCCCCTTGATACCTTTAGAAAGATGTATCACCGCAAGATACTCAAGTATCCTGTCTTTTACTTTTTCTAACCCGTAATGGTCTTCATTGAGAATCTTCTCCGCCTTGTTGATATCAGAAATCGTCTTGGAAGACTTATTCCATGGCAGTGAAATTATTGTTTCAACGTAATTTCTTATGACTCCGCTTTCAGCTGATGAAGGTGACATCTTAGCAAACTTATCAATCTCTTTTTTTACTTTTTCCTCAATCTTCGGATCAAGTTTAAGTTCTTTCAGCTTGGAAAGCCACTCATCAGCTTCGCTGACTGCGTCTTCTCCAAATCCCAGTTCGCTCTGGATAGCCTTCATCTGCTCTCTGAGATAATACTCCTTCTGATTCTGCTTTACATTTTCTTCTACCTGGCGGCTCAGCTTGTTTTCCAGATCCAATATCTGATTTTCTTCAAATATCAGGCCGCTCAGAATATCCATTCTTTCTCTGACATCGGCAGTCTCAAGTACAAGCTGTTTTTTGGCTACATCTATATCGATCTGAACTGCGATGGTATCAGTAAGTATATCCGGATCGTCCATAATTACAGAAAGGTCATATAGATCCGTTTTCAGGTTAGGTTTAAGCTGTCTGTACTCATCAAAATTATTGAGCATCACCCTAATCCTTGCCTGAATCTCCTGTTCATCAGCAGGATATGTTATACTTTCCACCCTGTCAAGGGCCACTGTGATATATGGTTCTTCTGACACAACTTCATTTACAGATGCCCTGTAAAGACCTTCAACGAGTACTCTTACGGTATCGCCCTGAATCTTCAGCATCTGCTTTATCTTGATTACTGTTCCGGTTTTATAGTAATCGTCTCTGGTGGGAATGAGTATATTTTCATCTTTCTGAGCTGAAACAAAAAGTATTTTATCTCTGTTCATAGCTGCTTCAAGAGCTTTGATTGATTTTTCTCTTCCCACATCAAAATGCAGGATGGTGTTCGGAAAAAGCATAAGACCTCGCAAAGGTATACAAGGCATTATAAGCTTTTCATCTGTGTTCATATGCTGTTCCCCCTTTCTTTTTTCATCAGGCGGTTAAAATATCCATCCGCCAACAACAAAGGCGACTTCAGTCGCCTTTGTTTATGAAGCATTTGCTTCAAGATCCTTAAGTTCTTTCCCTGACTTAAGGACCAGTTCAGGTCTGCCCTTCATTTCGATAGTTTCTTTTGTCACTATACATTTATCCACATCATTTCTCGACGGAATCTCATACATTATCTCTGTCATTATTGATTCCAGAATGCCTCTCAATCCTCTGGCTCCTGTTTTTCGCTGTATTGCCTGACGAGCAACAGCTCTTATGGCTTCATCATCCATTTCCAGCTGAACCCCATCCATTTCAAGCAGTTTTTTATACTGCTTGAGTAATGCATTCTTAGGTTCCTTTATTATCCTTACAAGAGCATCTTCTGAAAGTTCTTCCAGAGTCACAATCACCGGCAGACGACCTATAAATTCAGGTATCAGCCCGAATCTCAGAAGATCTTCAGGCTGTATCTTAGTCATCAGATTGCTTTCATCTTCTTTATCATTTTTGATTTCTGAATTAAACCCTATTACTTTATCTCCCATTCTGCGTTTGATTATCTTATCCAGTCCGTCAAAAGCCCCTCCACATATGAAAAGCACATTGGTTGTATCAAACTGAATGAATTCCTGATGGGGATGTTTTCTTCCTCCTTGAGGAGGAACGTTGGCAACCGTTCCTTCCAGGATTTTAAGAAGCGCCTGCTGAACACCTTCACCGCTTACATCTCTGGTTATAGACGGATTCTCAGATTTTCTGGCTATTTTATCTATTTCATCAACATAAATAATACCTTTCTGAGCTTTTTCCACATCATAATCAGCAGCCTGGAGAAGCTTAAGAAGTATGTTTTCCACGTCCTCTCCCACATAGCCTGCCTCTGTAAGGGCAGTAGCATCAGCGATAGCAAAAGGCACATCCAGTATTTTAGCCAGTGTCTGTGCCAGAAGTGTTTTCCCCGATCCGGTGGGTCCTATCATCACGATGTTGCTTTTCTGAAGTTCCACATCATCTTTTGGTTCAGATGCAACACCGTTGATTCGCTTATAATGATTGTATACTGCAACAGCAAGAGCTTTTTTTGCCCTATCCTGTTCAATGACATATTCTGACAGAATCTCAGAAATTTCTTTTGGTTTCGGAAGCTTGTATACAGTTTCCTTTTTACCCGGCAAATTTTCACTCTGAGCTTCTTCATTTATTATGTCCAGGCATACATGTACACACTCGTCACATATATATACCCCCGGTCCGGCAACAAGACGAGTCACCTGATTCTGCGGTTTACCACAGAACGAGCAGCGAATCTGTCTGTTTTCATCGTATTTGCTCATATATTATTTTTCCCCCGTTATCTGGACGTAATAACTTTATCTATGAGACCATAGCAGCAAGCTTCATCGGCACTCATAAAATTATCTCTGTCCGTATCTTTTGATACTCTTTCAAGATTCTGACCCGTGTTTTCAGCCATGATCCTGTTGAGTTTTTCTCTGGTCTTTAATATCCAGTCAGCATGTATCTTAATATCCTCTGCCTGACCTTTTACCCCTCCAAGAGGCTGATGAATCATAATCTCTGCATTTGGAAGCGCCATCCTTTTTCCTTTTGCCCCTGAAGACAGCAAGAATGCTCCCATGCTGGCTGCAAGACCGACACATATAGTCGATACATCCGGTTTTATATACTGCATCGTGTCATAAATAGCCATTCCCGCGGTGACAGATCCTCCCGGACTGTTTATATATATGCATATATCTTTATCCGGATCTTCTGCTTCAAGGAACAGAAGCTGCGCAACCACCACGCTTGCCACATGGTCATCGATTTCTTCTCCCAGAAAAATTATTCTGTCCTTCAGAAGTCTGGAATAAATATCATAGGAGCGTTCTCCTCTTGAAGTCTGTTCTATTACGTATGGTACTAAAGCCATTTCATACCCCTTCCTTTCTTAAAGGCAAGTTATTTGATCTCAGCGTTATCATAGATAAAGCGGATCGCCTTTTTCACTTTCAGATCTTTTTCGAGGAACGTAAGGTTTTCCACGCCGATCATTTCTTTCAGCTTGTCAGCCGTTGTCTGGTACTGGATTGCCATAACCTTCAGTTCTTCTTCCATTTCGTCTTTGGTAACTTCTATTTTTTCTGCTTCAACTATACCGTTGAGAAGAATTCTTGTCTTTACCTGTCTCTCAGCATCAGGTTTTAACTCTTCCCTGAAAGCAGCCATATCTTTTCCTACAAATTCAAGATACTGTCCAAGAGACATCCCCTGATAACGGAGCTGCTGATCAAGTTCCTGTGCCATTCTATCCATTTCGTCCTGAATCATGACCTGCGGCACATCAATTTCATTGGCTTCCACTACCTTAGTCAGAGCTGCATCCTGCATCTGATTCTCGGCGCTTGCCTTGGCGTACTTCTGTAGTCTTTCCTTTGTAGCCTTTTTTAATTCCTCTAAAGTATCATATTCACTTACATCTTTGGCAAATTCATCATCAAGCTCAGGAAGCTGCTCTTCTTTTATCTCATGGACAAGGCAATGGAAAACAGCTTCTTTCCCTGCCAGATCTTTTGCATGATAATCTTCCGGGAAAGTAACTTTAACATCTTTCTTCTCACCCGGAGTTGCACCTATGAGCTGTTCTTCAAATCCCGGAATAAACATGCCTGAACCCAGCTTCAGTTCCTGACGCTCTGCTGTGCCTCCTTCAAACTGCTCATCTCCCACAAATCCGGAATAATCAAGAAGTACTGTATCTCCTTCTTTTGCCGGTCTTTCTACCAGAACAACTCTTGCATTTCTTTTTCTCAGAGATTCTATTTCCTTATCTATCTCTTCTTTTTTCACCCTGTTTGTAACCTTCTTGATCTCTACGCCCTTATAGTCTTTTACCTCAACTATGGGATAGCAGGGAACCGTGATTGTAGCTGTGAATCCTTCGCCCTTTGCTATTTTACTGAATTCGGCAGCAGGGCTGTCAATCACTTCCAGTTCCAGCTCCGCAAGTGCTTTGCCGTAGTGTTCACTGAAAAGCTCATCTATTGCATCCTCAAAGAATATTCCCTCACCATAACGTTTTTCTATTATGCTTCTTGGGGCTTTACCCTTCCTGAATCCGTCTACCTGAAAACGGTCCTTTGTCTTCTGATATGCTTTTACCTGAGCATTTTCGAATTCCTCAGCTGTAAATTCCATTGTAAATTTAACATCGTTCTTTTCTCTTGAAATAAATGTTGCTTTCATTAAATTCCATCCTCCTAAATACCGTATCTCAACGGACAATTGTATAATATTATACCTCTAAACATGTCTAAAGTAAAGTATATTGCTACTGTATTTTTATATTCCGGGAGTGTTTTTTGTGATTTTTAGCTGATTTTTTTTATTTTTTGCGTTTTGAATGCAAAAAAACTGCTGAAGTTCAAATGCAGATATAAAAATACAAAAATATATCATAAGTTTTCTTCAAAATATAGGCACTTTTTAAAAAAACAAATCGGACTGTTTGTAAATTCAAACACAATATAAAAGCTTCCATACATAAGTGTTCTGCCTATGCATGGAAGTCATAAAACATGTGAATATCATCATCTATAATTCACTTATACCCAGAAGTTCCAGTCCTCTCTGAAATTTACTTTTATTTTCAGGCTTAAGATTGTATTTGGCCGCCAGCTCTCTGCCAAGATCAATCATATCTTGTTTATCTCCTGAAAAAAGTTCAATCTCGAGTTCATTTACGGGAGCAATGCCTTTTTCTGTAATTATCTCACCTATATCAAGAGATACTACACTGAGACTTTTACCCGTATCTACGCTTATCTGTCTTCTTGTGCAGTTTATTTCCATTATGGCTTTAAGCTTCTTATCTGCTGCAGCCTCATATATCTGGGGATATATCTCACTGCCCTTAAAAACATCAAGTGTAGGATTTATGATAAAATCATCAGATACACATATATTCAGTTCTCCCCTGACATGAAGACCGTTTTCAGCTGCTCCTCCCCATTTGAGAGTTGCCACAGGCCTTTCGTTCTCCAATCTGACTCTGAATGCCATCTTTTTTCTGCAAAGATCCAGATTCTCAGTATCCATATATGTGGCTTTGAGACAAATCTCCTCATCGCTGCCGCAATCTTTTATCTCCGCAAGATGTGCGTCTTTTAGTATTCGCTCCTGTGCCAGTTTGTCTTCTACAAGAAATTTCAGTTCTACTTCCATGTTTTCTCCAATTTGCCTAAAAACTTATTATCTTATGTTTTAGCATATATGGAGAAATTAGTCAATATATGTCGTATTGCTTGTTTCTGCATGCTGTGTATTTAATAAATCAGAAAATGTGCATAAATGTGCTATCTAATCATCTGTTTTGCAGCTTCAATGGCTCCTTTTGCAAATATTTTTTTTGAATATGCTGTATGGGAAATTTCTATCACCTCATCTTCCAATGCCAGATATACTTTATGTTGTCCGAACATGGTTCCTAATCTGTGGCTTGAAACACTTTCCGGTGAAATACCCAATACAGAACACAAAGTTTTTGCAGTACCGCTGGGGGCATCCTTTTTATTTTTATGATGGATCTCCTCAACCGCTATATCACATCCTGGCATCATTTTCATAGCATCATGTGTTATCTTGTTCATAACTTCTATGCCTTTAGAAAAGTTGCTTCTCTTGTCTACAGGGCATATTTTGGAGATAAGCCTTATTATTTCTTCATCATTACTGTCATGTCCCGTGGTACCTATAACCACAGGTATGTTTCCTCCCATCTCCCTGCAATATTCATATATTCCTTTCAGTGCTTTAGGATGGCTGAAATCTATTATGAGATCGGCTTTTTCAGCGGGCCATATATTCTCTGTCGGTTCCACCGTTTCCACCCTGTCAAAAAAATCATCATTTTCAGCACATTCTTTAAGTACTTTTCCCATTGCGCCTCTACCTACTATAATCAAAAACAATATAAAAGCCTCCTTTCATTGCCTATCTGATCAGCATATGAAATGAAGGCTCTTTTGATTACATTTTTTTATTTCTTTTTTGCCAGTTCCATTATTTCACCATATTTTGACACGATATAGTCGTATCCTTTGGGTCCGTGCGGTATTAGGCAGTTGGTACAGTCTTTTATACCGTTTTCCAGATATTTAAAATTACCTCCGCACTTTTCCCCAAGCGCGTATAAAGGGCAGTAGCAGAAAAGGCAGTTGAAATTTTCATCATTTTTTACCTTATGGCAAGGAAAGTATTCACATTCCCTGTTCTGAAAAAATTTGTAATGTTCACTCATATATCATATCCTCCCTGATTTTTATCACATCATCTTAGTCATATTTCCCGGCAAGTATACGCGCAACATAGACACCGCTGGCAGAAGCCTGTGAAAGAGAGTGAGTCACTCCTGAACCATCTCCCAGAGCGTAAAGTCCATGTACAGGAGTCTGAAGATTATCATCCACTTCCACTTTCATGTTATAGAATTTAACCTCAACACCGTAAAGCAAAGTGTCTTCGTTAGCGGTACCGGGTGCAATCTTGTCAAGAGCATATATCATCTCGATTATATCATCCAGCTGTCTTTTGGGTATAACCAGACTGAGATCTCCCGGAGTCGCTTTGAGAGTAGGTCTTGTAAAACACTTTTCCATACGTCTTTCACTGCTTCTTCTGCCTTTGACCAGATCACCGAATCTCTGGAGCAGGACTCCCCCACCCAGCATATTGGAAAGTCTTGCTATTGACTCACCATATTCATTACTGTCCTCAAAAGGTTCAGTGAATGTATTGGAAACAAGAAGGGCAAAATTGGTATTTTCCGTCCTGAGAGCCGGATCCGCATAGCTGTGGCCGTTTACAGTGACTATTCCGTTGGTGTTTTCTGCAACTACTTCTCCATATGGATTCATACAGAATGTCCTGACAAGGTCATTGTATTTATCCGTCTGATATACAAATTTGCTTTCGTATACTTCATCTGTTATATGCTTAAATATCTCAGCCGGAAGTTCCACTCTTACTCCGATGTCAACTCTGTTTTTTTTCTGCTTTATTCCAAGATCATCGCATACAGAACTTATCCATTTAGATCCGGAACGGCCTGCTGCCAGCACCAGATCACGGCACGCAAACTGTTCTCCCTTTGATGTGGTCACTGTAAATCCGTCCTCAGTGCGTTCAACCTTCGTAAGCGTGGTATAGAACAATGTATCGATACTTCCGGAAATATAATCGTATATTCTGCCAAGAATCTCAACATTCCTGTCTGTACCCAGATGTCTCACCTTAGCCCCCAGAAGATGAAGGTCATAATGAAGAGCTTTGGTCTTCAGGTCGGGATCAGTATCATACAGTTTGGCTTCAGAGCCTCCCATATTGCACAGCACCCTGTCAACATATTCCATCAGCTCCATTGCCTTTTCTCTGCCCACATATTTATGGAGATCTCCTCCAAACTCTGTAGTTATATTATATTTACCGTCGGAAAGAGTTCCGGCACCTCCGTATCCGTTCATTATGTGGCACGGAGTGCATTTTATGCATGTGGGTGTTATACCGCGTTTTATGGGACAATTACGTTTTTCAAGGGGAGCTCCTTTATCTATCATAAGAACTTTAGCCTTACACCCTATCTTTGTAAGTTCGTAGGACATGAATACTCCTCCTGCCCCGGCGCCGGCTATTATTATATCATATTTTTTCATACATACCTTCTTCCTGTACATATACGCAGATTCTGAAACTGCACAGACAAAAACCCCGCATGGAGCGGGGTCTTCATGATATCATGCTTCCATTATCTTATCGAATTCGGCAACCACTTTTTCAAATTCCTCGTCGTCTTCTATGTCGACCAGCTCAAATTCATCATCTCCGACTTCCCTGTATCCGTATATATACACATCGTCGGTATCATCATCCGGTATCAGCGCGATGTATTCTTTATTGCCGTAATCGAACACGCCCATGATCTCACATTCAACTTCCACTCCATCATCAAACTCAAGAGTTATGAAATCAGCTTCTTCGATTTCAGGTTTCTTTTTCTCATCTGTCATTTTAAATTCCTCCGATAAGTGAATTATATCCTCTGCTTACTATATCACATAACATGTGTTTTAATCAACTAAAATATTCTTTTATTGCTTTTGCATTAGTATCTGTTATGCCTTTAACTGATGTCAGCT
Organism: uncultured Bacillota bacterium; assembly: GCA_949295785.1. GTDB lineage: Bacteria > Bacillota > Clostridia > Peptostreptococcales > Anaerovoracaceae > Fimisoma. The sequence continues at coordinate 12,860 of CASFMJ010000091.1, forward strand.
CCTCTATGGAAGCTTTTCTGACTTCTTCTATTGATCCGAAATGTGATAACAGAGCATTGCGTTTTATTTTTCCTATTCCCTGCACGTTATCAAGCACAGACCCTATGGAATTTCTGGTATGAAGGTTTCTGTGATATTCTATGGCAAACCTGTGCACTTCTTCCTGAATCCTTCCGCAATATCTGAAAAGTTCAGGGTCTGCCGACAGTTCTATCTCCTGACCTTTTTCATTTACCAAAGCTCTGGTACGATGACTCTCATCTTTTGCCATACCCAGTACAGGTATCTGTATATCCATCGCTGCAAGTACTTTTTTTGCAGAAGTTACCTGTCCCAGTCCCCCATCCATCAGAATAAGATCAGGTAACGTCACAAACCCCGGATCACCCGCCTTGGCGCGTCTTAATCTCCTGTATAGCATTTCCTGAAGGCTGGCATAATCATTAGGGCCGTCCACAGTTTTGATTTTGAACCTTCTGTATGCTTTCTTCACGGGCTTCATATTTTCGAAGACTACCATTGCTCCTACTGTATCAACGCCATTTGTGTTGGATATATCATAAGATTCTATTCTGTATTTTTCCTTTTTTATTCCTATAATGGCAGAAATCTTCCTTAAAAAAATATTTTCTCTTTCTTCAGCATTTTTTACTCTGTCATCGATATTTTTTCTCATCTCCTCTGCATCCTTCAAAGCCATATCCAGCAAAGCTTTTTTAGGTCCTCTCTTTGGAACGTAAATATGAACTTTTCTGCCTTCTTTCAGGCCTTTAAGATATTCTTCAATGAGATCAGCCTCCGCAAGAGGCCTTGCAAGTATCAGCTCAGGAGGTATATTTGCCCACTGACTGTAATACTGCTTGATAAACTGCCCCACAATACTTTCATAATCATCTTCACCTTCTGCTTTCATGGGAAATGTCTCACGACCGCTTAATTTTCCCTCACGTACAGGAAACACAGCTACAGATGTATTTTTTCCGCTGCCCACCGGTATTATCACATCCAGGTCATTACCGCTGGTCATAGTCACACGCTGAGTTTCATTCAATGTTTTTACCGAATTTATATAATCTCTGTATAATGCTGCCTCTTCGAATGCCATCTGTGATGAGTATTCAGTCATTTTTTCGGTTAGATAGTCCAGAATTTTCTTCTGCTTTCCTCCAAGAAAATCAAGGACACTCTGAATGTTGTCCATATATTCATCTCTGTCCGCCTCTCCGATACATACACCACGGCAGTCATTTATATGATAATTGAGGCAGGGCCTTTGACCTTTTGGAAATTTAACAGCGCTGCATCTTTTGAGCCGATATATCTTATTCAATATGTCAATTATATCGTTGACAGCGCCTGCATCACTATATGATCCAAAATATCTGCTTCCGTCTTTTTTTATTGCACGGCATTTAACAATGCGAGGAAACTCCTCCTGCATGGTTACTTTTATATACGGATATGTTTTGTCATCTCTTAGCAATACATTGTATCTGGGAGCATATTTTTTTATAAGATTGCATTCTAAGATAAGTGCTTCCATTTCAGTCTGACACGTAATATATTCAAACTCAGCTATATGGCTGACCATAGCCTTCACTTTTGAGTCCTGTCTGGCAGAGTTTTGGAAATATTGCCTTACTCTGTTTCGCAATGACACGGCTTTTCCAACATAGATAACTTGCCCGGATTTATCTTTATGCATATAAACTCCCGGTGAATCCGGGAGTTTTTTTAAATTTTCCTTGATATCAAACATTTAGAAATTCCAGTTTCTCCTTTTGAGTTCTTCTTCTCTTTCCAGCTGCATACGCGCTTCTTTTTCCAGTCTGGCTTTTCTTGCTTTTTCTCTCTTTCGTCTATTATGGCTTCTCATTATGATCACTGTAATTATCAGTCCCATAACAATAAGCAGCATCAATCCCATAATAACGGTCTGGAAGTTAGATATCCCGTACTGTGACAGAAACCATCCCGGTTTGACGCTTTCTGCCGCCACAAGGTCAACTGTTGAATAAAGATCATCTGCAATATAAATCTCAACCTCACCGACTTTATCTCCCTTTTCTACAGGAGCAGAAAGATTATCGGTATAGACACATTTTGTTGTTACAAGAGAAGCTGATGCCCCCTCAGGAAGATTGACGACACCATCTTTTGCAGCCACGGCTTTAACTTTATTTAAAGCGCCACCCTTAACCTTAGCTGTACCGAACTGTTCTCCTTTTTCAAAAGCGGTGTATCTTGATATATTGGCTCTTGCAAAGTCCATAAGAGCTTTCATATCATCAAAGCGACAATCCATATCTGTCCCCATGACTACCGAATACACTTCAAGGCCATCACAGTCAAGTCCTGTTACCATAGTGCAGTATTCTTTACTTAAACTTCCGGTCTTTCCTCCAAAAACACCATCATATTTTTCGATTGACATGAGCTGACCGTCAACTTTTCGTTCACCGCCATCAAGAAACAAATTAAAACTTTTCAGTTCCCGTTCCTGATACATATTTGTGGCAGGTATAGTATGGGAAGTGGTGCCGGATATTTTTCTTACAATATCATTGTTTAATGCTTCTTCTGATATCATGGCCAGTTCTCTTGCAGTGGAAAGATGTCCTTCTGCCGGCAGTCCGCTGGGAGTTACAAAATTTGTAGATTTGCAGCCTATAGCAGCCGCCCTCTCATTCATCATCACCGCAAAATCTTCTATTGATCCCGCAACCGCTATGGCAAGAGCATTGGCCGCATCATTGGCTGATGTAAGGAGGGCTGCATACATTAATTCCTCAACTCTTATCTTTTCTCCAATCTGAAGATACATTTTTGTAGGAATAACATCCGTTGCCTCGGCTGTAATGGTTATTTCCTGATCCATGTCAAGGTTTTCTGCAGCAAGAAGACACGTCATTAGTTTGGTGATGCTTGCCGGCTCCATCTGCTTATCCGGATTCTTGCTCCAGATGATTTCTCCGGTACCACCTACATATATTATAGCTGTCTCTGCAGATATGTCAGGTCCTGCTGTATTTTCTGATACAGCAAATGTATACTGTGCCGCAAGCACATTAAATGACAAGATTAAAGCAATGACCGATGAGATTATTCTTTTTTTCATTTTTATTTACCGATTCACTTGTTTACTTACCGAAAAAATGATCTGTCATCTCATGACCGTCTTCAAAATGAATTCCGGAAGCATATGCAGATTTTTCGTTGAATTTTCGGTCAGGATCATAGTTTTTTTCATCGCCGCTGTCATATATCATATAGCAGACCGGATCGGAACTGTGTGTACGAATTGAAAGCGGAGTCCTGTGGTCCGGAACCACAAGCACACGGAATCTTTCACCGGATTCTTTCAGATACTCGATAACCGGTTTTACAGCCCTCTGATCTATATAGCCGGCACATCTTATCTTTCCTTCAAGATCTCCCTGATGAGAACATTCATCAGTACCTTCCATGTGAAGATAAACAAAGTTCTTCCCACGCTTGTATGCGTCTACAGCCGCCTGAGCTTTACCTTCAAAATTAGTGTTTATATTACCTGTGGCTCCTTCTACTTCTATTACCTCAAGGCCTGCAAAGATACCTATGCCTTTGATAAGATCCACAGCGGATATGACGCTGCCTTCAACACCATATTTTTTATTGAAATCCGGCAGATTCGGCTTCGTTCCCTGGCCCCATATCCAAATACTGTTTGCCCTGTTGAGACCCCTTTCAGCCCGCGCCTTATTAACAGGATGATCATTTAGAAGCTCATAACTTTTTTTCATCATATCAATAAAGAACCTGCTGTCTCTTCCCTTAGGCAGATAATCTCCCGCACGCCTGTCAAGTACGTCATGTGGTGGAGTAAAACTGCATTCCACATCCCCGTTGTTGATAATCATGCAGTGGCGATACTGTGTTCCTGTGTAAAAATGTATATTTTCTTTTGAAAATTCATTCTTAATACATTCAAGAAGCTGGTCTGCCTCCTCTGTGGTTATATCACCGGCTGAATGGTCCCTTATGAGATAATCATCATAATTGCCTGATTCAACCGGCTCGAGGGTTATGAGATTAACACGGAAAGATATATCAGTATCTTTCATATCAATGCCGATGGAAGCTGCTTCGAGTGATGATCTTCCTGTCAGATATACTCTGGGGTCATATCCCATTACGGACAGATTGGCAGAATCACTTCCGGGGCTTATGCCTTCCGGCACTGTGCGGCAGGTTCCCACTTCACCTCTGGCTGCAAGTCCGTTGATACAAGGAATATCTGCCACCTCAAGAGGCGTTTTGCCATTCAGTTCTTTTATCGGATTATCTCCTGCGCCGTCAGGCACAACTATCAAATATTTCATAAAATGTTTTCTCCCGTATGATTATTTATTTTCTTCTTCAAATTTTTTCATAAAATCAATAAGAGCATCTATACCTTCTTCCGGCATGGCATTATATATACTTGCTCTCATTCCCCCTATGGAGCGGTGACCGCTCAGATTCACAAGACCTGTTTCCTTTGCCTGAGCTACAAACTTCTTGTCAAGATCAGCATTACCTGTCACAAAGACAACATTCATAATTGAGCGGTCTTCTCTGGCGACAGGATTCTTGTAAAGGCTGCTGGAATCAATATAATCATAGAGTTTCTTTGCTTTCGCTCTGTTTCTCTCCTCCATGGCGCTGATTCCACCTGTGGCTTTGATATGTTTGAACACCTCTCCTGCCACGTAAATGGCAAAACACGGCGGAGTATTATAAGATGAGTCATTATCGGCATGAATCTTATAGTCCAGATATACCGGTGTCTTTTCTCCTGCATATCCCAGAAGATCCTCTCTGATTATAACTATAGTCACACCGGCAGGTCCCACATTTTTCTGTGCCCCTGCCCATATAACTCCAAATTTTGTCACATCTATCTCCTGTGAAAGGATATTGGATGACATATCAGCCACAAGAGGTATATTACCTGTATCAGGAATGTAGTTATATGCGGTTCCGTAAATCGTGTTATTGGTAGTTATGTAAACATAGTCTGCATCAGGGCGTACATCTTCTTTTCCGAACTTTGGAACCCAAGTAAAGGTGTCATCTTCGGATGATGCAACAACTTTTATATCTCCGAACCTGCATGCTTCTTTATAGGCTTTTTTCGCCCATGTGCCGGTTATGGCATAATCGGCTTTGCCGCTGTTTCTCAGCAGATTAAGGGGTACCATTGAAAACTGCAGTGTTCCGCCTCCCTGAATGAACAATACCTTATAATTATCAGGTATATTCATCAGTTCTCTGAGATCCTGCTCCGCGTCCTTTAATATCTTCTTGAATTCTGCAGAACGGTGGCTCATTTCCATTACCGACTGACCGCTCCCCTGGTAATTTACCAGATCATCTCTTACTTTTTCTAATACCGGTAAAGGCAGAACCGAAGGGCCTGCGGAAAAATTATAAACTCTGTTATAAGCTGTCATATGAACCTCCGTAAATAAAAAAATATACGTTTATTGTACCACTTTACCTCCCGTGAGTAAAGTGATATACTTTAATAAATACCACAAAATCAGCCGTATAAAATTAGGAGGAATCATGTACGTAAATATTGCAACACTTAATAAAATCTCGCAGGTCGGCCTCAGCCACCTGAAAGACATCTACAAAATAGTTGATGATGTTCAGTCCGCCCACGGTATCCTTGTCAGAAGTCAGGATATGCATTCGATGGAATTTTCCGATAATCTTCTTGCTATAGCAAGAGCAGGCGCGGGAGTCAACAACATACCTACAGATAAATGCGCTGAACAGGGAATTGTTGTGTTCAACACCCCGGGCGCCAATGCCAATGCTGTCAAAGAGCTTGTGCTTGCAGGAATGCTGCTTGCAGCTCGTCATATCCCTGCTGCACTTACCTGGGCATCTTCTCTTGAAGAAAATGTCAGCGCAGCCGTTGAAAAGGGAAAATCTCAATTTGCCGGAACTGAAATCATGGGGAAAACTCTTGGTATAGTTGGACTTGGCGCCATAGGCAAAAAAGTTGCTGAAGCTGCTTCTTCCCTGGGAATGGAGATTTCAGGATATGACCCGTTTTTCAGCGGCAGCCTTGAGAATGTGACTATTTATGACGATATTAAAGAAATGCTTGCCGGATGTGATTATGTTACCATCCATGTTCCGGCTACCGACTCTACAAAAGGAATGTTTGGGAGTGACCTTTTTGATTCAATGAAAGAATCCGCAGTTCTGCTGAACTTTTCAAGAGACAAACTCGTAAACGAATCTCAGCTTCTTGAGGCCTTAGATGCCGGAAAAATCGCAGCTTATGTAACTGACTTCCCTAATGACGGCCTTGTGGACAAAGATAAAGTCATACTTCTGCCTCATCTGGGAGCATCCACAGCAGAAGCCGAAGATAACTGTGCAACTATGGCTGTGGAACAATTAATGGATTATTTTGAAAACGGAAATATACGCAATTCAGTGAATTTTCCTGCTGCTGATCTCGGCCCTAAAGGTGATAAAAGCAGAGTTTCTCTTTTCGTTCCTGCCTCCTGTGTGGATTCTTATCTTAATGCCGACGAGTTCGCCGGTGTTAAAGTTTTAAAGAGCGCAGGCGGCGCCAGAGGTGACTGGGGCTATGTACTTCTTGAACTGGATACATCCGAAGGTTATTCTTTGATGACCTATGGTTCAAACATTATAAAATCCCGAATATGGTAACATTATAGAATATTGTGATTTTTTTGTAGAATTGCTAATATAATATTGCAATTTATAATATATTTGTTATAATTGAGGTAAATCAGACAGCAAAGGGAGTGACAAATAATGACAAAAAATCGCAGTAACTTTAAAATGGGCACAGTGGAGATGATTATCCTGTTTCTTCTGAACAAGAAAGATCTGTATGGATATGAAATCACTTCACTAGTGGAAAAATTATCAGAAGGCAATATCGGTATTACCGAAAGTACGCTGTATCCTACTCTGTACAAACTTCTGGGTAACAAATATATATCAGACAAAGAAGTACAGGTGGGAAAGAGACGTACAAGAGTGTATTATCACCTTGAGGACGCAGGAAAGGAACATCTTGAGAAACTTCTGACCGAGTATAACAAAAATACTACCGGCATATGCAAGATTCTTGCCTGTGAATCAATAGATGATAAGTAATTATTAAAAGATATATCTCAAAATGGTAAAACACCGCTCAGCGAGCGGTGTTTTATTATCATATTAAAGTTTTTTTGATTACAGCTTACTGTTCTTCCTTATTTTCATCTTCCTTATTTCTGAACAGTCTGTTCAGCTCAATATACTGCCGCAGGTGTTCCCCAAGAGGTACTTCTGATTTAAACTGAAGGAACCAGTGCCTCTTTTCCATACGTTCAACAGCGCTTCTGCGTATCTGCATCTTAAGCTCTTCATAGCGGATCTGTATCTTGTTCTCAACTGCAAAGTGACGTATCTTTGATACGATGCCCAGCGAGTACACCAGATCCACCAGCATCACACCGTAGAACATTCCCACGACAAATGAAAAAGTTATATTCTGTACAAACCATTCAGTGGCATATTGTATATACGGGTCAATTATAAAATAATAAACTGCCCCCAGAACAGCCCAGTACAACGAAAATCTCAGGCATATTATACCTTGTAAATTGAATTTTTCATTGGAATAATCCCATAGTTTGATTTTCATTCCTTTGATAAAAATCAATCCGGCTATATATTCCATCAGAGTCATGACCAAAGACATGAAAATGAAAAGGCATACTTTGCTTAATGGTGTGACATTTTCAATTATAGCAGTATTTTCAATACCGGCCATAATATACAATGCAACCAGTCCGAAACCGTATAGAGGCAGGTAAGGACCTATCATAAACCCGGGATTTATCCATCTGCGCTCTTTGTTAGCCGCTGAAAAACGTCTGTATAATACTTCTATCCCCCATCCTGCAACTGAACCGATGAAAAAGAGGAACGCAAATATCATAATATTATCCATTTTTACCACGATTCCTTTTTGACGGGTACCATAAGATCCACTGCATGATATATGTTTTTTATTGTTATCTCATTGCATCCTTCCTGGTATTCACCGTCCAGCGACCATGCCATATCCTCGTTGGCCCATACTTTGAATTCTTTCGCATTTATGAATGTCAGTTTATCCGAATCGTATTTTTGTGCGGTCAGCACATATATTATCTCAGTAAGTTCAATGAGGTTCTTGGGCATTTTCACAAGCAGCAGCTCAAACAGGCCATCAGCCATATCAACATATTTCTGGCTTATAGTAAGTATTCCGGCAAGAGATGTTGAATTGCTGACGGCGCCAAAAATATAATCATCTTCATATATCATCCCGTCAACTTCTATCTTAAGATGCTGGGGTTTTATGGAAGTCAGACTCGTTACTCCTTCAAGTATATATGCAAGGTGTCCCAGCATATTCTTCACATTCTGCGGCGTACTGTATGAAGTCTGAGTGAATGCACCGAAAGAAGCCACATATGAAAATTTTCTTCCATTGAAACTTCCTATGTCAAGAGACATGGTTCTTCCCTCAATAATATCTCTTGCGGCAGTCAGAATATCAGCTGACAGCCCCAGACTTACGGCAAAATCATTGGTACTGCCGGCTGGTATATAACCTAGCGGTACCTTTTTTTCATTTTCCAAAAGTCCGGCTACAACTTCGTTAAATGTTCCGTCTCCCCCTATACATGTGATAATATCAAAATCCTCGGCATATCCGGCAGCATATGACGTACCGTCACCTCTTGCTGTAGTCGTCATTACCGTAGTCATGTACCCTGCTTCGGTAAACATCTCTATGATTTCTGTAAGAAATCTGTTAGCACGTTTTTTACCTGAACATGGATTCATTATTATCAGATTTTTCTTGTACATTTTACCCCCTGTCCTCTGACATGTCCTTTCCGACATGATATATTTTTACATATAGTTCGCTACCATTTTACATTTTTTTCACACACTTTACAAGAAAAATCTGTAGATAAATGCTGTTGCAGTACAAAGTATCATTCCCGAAAGAAAAGGAACTAATATGGATACTGCCGTCCATTTCCAGCTCCCGGTCTCTTTTCTTACTGAAAGGATTGTGGTAGCGCATGGCCAGTGCATAAGAGAAAAAATCAGCATATTAACTGCAGTTAGCATGGTCCATCCGTTTTCAGTAAGAAGGCTGCAGAAAAAACTCAGATCCGTAATCTCACCTAATGTACCTCTGCTCATATATACCATCATTATTATGGGCATGACTATTTCATTTGCAGGAAGTCCTAAAATAAATGCTGTCAGTATCACTCCGTCAAGTCCCATAAGCTTGCCTACCGGTTCAAGAAATGAGGTCATATGGTCTATCAGGCTCATATCCCCCGCTTCTATATTGGCCATTATCCATATTATTATCCCGGCAGGCGCGGCAACGGCTGCCGCTCTTGCAAGAACAAAGATTGTCCGGTCAAGCATTGATCTTACTATTACACGGCCAATCTGGGGTTTTCTGTAAGGCGGAAGTTCCAGTGTAAACGATGATGGTCTGCCCCTGAGAAGAGTCAGTGTCAGGATTTTTGATGCAATAAATGTTACTGCGACTCCCAGCAACACCACTCCTGTCAATATTATTGCACCCTTCCATCCTGAACCTGAAGCGAAAAACATACTTATCACAGCAAGTAAAACAGGAAAACGTCCGTTGCATGGTATCAGAGAATTGGTTACTATTGCAAGTATCCGTTCTCTTTCTGAATCGATTATTCTGCATCCCACTACAGCAGAAGCATTGCATCCAAGACCCATACACATAGTCAGAGCCTGTTTTCCGCAGGCCTTACAGCACTTGAAGCATCTGTCCAGATCAAATGCTATACGAGGTAATATCCCCCAGTCTTCCATTAGAGTAAATAACGGGAAAAAAATCGCCATGGGCGGAAGCATCACTGACACAACCCATGCCAGAACTCTGTACATTCCTGATGATAACATTTCACATACCGAAAGGGGAAGCCCTGTCTCCATAAGAAGTTTGTGAAACGGTTCTTCCAGTGAAAAAAGCAGCTTTCCCAGAAGATCTGACGGGTAATTCGCCCCCTGTATCGTAATCCAGAAAAGCATCATCACCATAAGCGCCATAATAGGAAATGCAGTCAGAGAATTTGTCATGATTCTATCTATACGCACACTTATATCATCTGTTTCACCATCTCTTATCATGACTTCATCTGCTATATAACGTGCTTTATCTGCTGTCTCTTTAGGGTCTTCCATAAGCTCATGGCAATACCCGCTGCATTTTCTGTATTTGCTGCTTTTTCTGCAAAAGCCTCTGCATACTTTAGCCAGGTCCTTGCGGAGTTCTTTTCTTTGTGATGACTGCGTGCATATGACAGGAACTCCCAGAAGTCCGGAAAGTTTTTTATCATCTATTGAAAGCCCTCTTCTTCGAACCTGATCCATCAGATTGACGCATACGATGACATCATCCCTGTGAGCCAGTATCTGAAGAACCAGTATAAGATTCCGCTCCAGACATGTGCCGTCACATACTACGATAATACCATCAATATCAGGATCGCATATTTTATCTCGTGCCACTTCTTCTTCCGGAGAAGACGCCACAAGAGAATAACATCCCGGTACATCTATAAGCTTTATTTCTACTGGCAGCTCCTGGCGTATACCTATATCCTTCATCATGGCTCTTGGATCCGGTGAGGCTTTTTCTTTCCACACACCTTCAGCACTTGCTACTGTTTTTCCTGCCCAGTTGCCTGTATGCTGTCTCATACCTGTCAGACAATTAAAAATGGTGCTTTTTCCCACATTGGGATTGCCGGCCAGAACAATCTGCGCTCTTTTACTTTCTTTCATGACATATCAGTCTCCACACCGATAATTGAAGCGTCTTCGTTTCTGATGGCAACTACAGCACCACGTATATTATATGCGGCAGGATCCCCCAGGGGACTTCTCAGCACGCATTTTATCCTTGTACCTTCGACGAGACCCAGGTCAGCCAGCCTTCTGTTATCAGAGGTGCTGATGACCACGGCCTCCTCTCCGATTTTTAATCTATCCAGTCCTTTCATGGAAAACTTCCTTTCATAAAATCTTATTTTCATTTTATGAAAAGATCTATCCATAGGTGAATACATCATGTATTATTGATTTTCTTCTGCTTTCTGCTCACAATATATGCATCTGTATCCGCCGTCTTGCGCAGGCTTGAAAACATGGGCAAGTTCCTGCTCATCACATGTTATGCACTTCGGGTTAGTGCACTTGATCTTGCCGCGGATGAAAGATGGTTCACTGCGATCTTCTCTTTTCGGGTTTTTCTCGGCTTCCTCAAGAAGTTTAAGTATAAGTGCCATTCTCATGTACTTTCCGTTCAGCACCTGTTTGAAATAACAAGCCCTTGGATCATCGTCAACCGCTACTGAAATTTCATTGACTCTGGGCAGAGGATGAAGCACTATCATATTTTCCGGAGCTTTTTTCATTTTATCTGTATCCAGTATATAGCTGTCCTTAAGCCTCTCATACTGATTCTGATCATCAAACCTTTCTCTCTGTACTCGTGTCATATAAAGCACATCCAGCATTGGCAAAGCTTTTTCAAGAGAATCTGTCTCTATATATTCAATATTGTTTTTCTCAATTACATCTTTTCTGATATATCCGGGCAAAGCAAGCTCTTTGGGTGAAATCAGAACAAATTTAATACCTTTTCTTTCTGCCATTGTCTCTATCAGAGAATGAACAGTTCTGCCATATTTAAGATCGCCGCAAAGACCTATGGTAAGTTTATCAAGCCTTCCCTTTTCTCTGTGTATGGTAAGAATATCCGCCAGAGTCTGAGTCGGATGATTATGGCCTCCGTCGCCGGCATTTATCACAGGAATAGTGGCATTATCTGAAGCTACCAGCGGCGCGCCTTCTCTTGGATGACGCATTGCGATTATATCTGCATAGCAGCTTATTACCTTAGCCGTATCTGCCACACTTTCGCCTTTTGTTGCTGAAGAGCCGGATGCCTCTGAAAAACCTATAACATTTCCTCCCAGCTCGTACATGGCGGCTTCAAAGCTTAGCCTTGTCCTTGTAGACGGCTCGAAAAACAGTGTGGCAAGCTTTTTCCCTCTGCATTTTTGCGAATACTTCTGCGGGTCTGATATTATATCTTCAGCCGTTGAAATAAGATCATCCAGTTCTTCTACAGTAAAATCCAGTATACTTATAAGACTTCTCATCCGTCTTCTCTCCTTTATTTGATCCAGCTCTCATCGGAAGGGTTTTCGCGGAATGTGATGAGACGTTCTATATCTTCTTTCCGTATGTATCCTTCTTCTGCAGCTACCTGAGCAATAACATCAAAATTAGTAAGGGAATGATTTGTGACGTCCGCTTCTTTCAGCCTGTCAAGCCCCTTTTTCATACCATATGTAAAAATGCTGACTATGCCAAGTACCTCTGCTCCTTCTTCACGGAGGGCATTAACAGCATCTATGGCACTTCCGGCAGTAGATATCAGATCTTCCACCACTACCACCTTCTGACCTTTCTCAAGCCGGCCTTCTATTCTGTTCTGTCTTCCATGGTCTTTTGCTCCCGAGCGGACATAACCCATGGGCAGTCCAAGTATGTGTGCGGTTATAGCTGCATGGGCTATTCCGGCCGTTGCTGTTCCCATCAGCACCTCTGCTTCAGGATAGTTCTCCCTGATAAGTGCCGCAAGGCCTTCCTCCACATGGATTCTTACTTCCGGTGCAGTCAGTGTAAGCCTGTTGTCACAATAAACAGGGCTTTTTATGCCGCTTGCCCAGGTAAAAGGCTCTTCCGGTCTGAAAAATACGGCTCTTATACCAAGAAGGTCTTTTGCTATCATTCTTTCTGTATTCATGCTTTCCATTTCTTTCTCCTAATCCACAAATTCTCTTAAACATCTTTCATAAGCCGCAACCGGATCTTCGGCCTTGGTTATAGGTCTTCCCACTACAATATAATCCGAACCTATCTCTTTGGCAGCTTCAGGTGTCATTATACGCTTCTGATCATCCTGCGCACTGTCTGCAAAACGTATGCCCGGAGTCACAGTCAGGAAGTCTTTTCCGCACATAGCATGCACAGCCTCTGCCTCCGCCGGCGAACATACCACACCGTCAAGACCGGCATTCCTGGAAGTCATTGCATAATGCATCACCACATTTTTTATATCGTCCTTTATCAGTATGTCTCTTTCCATGGATTCCTGATCGGTAGAAGTAAGCTGAGTAACAGCTATAAGAAGGGGCCTTGTGCCATCTTCTCTTGTAAGTCCCTCAAGAGCCGCTGTCATCATCGCCGTGGTTCCTGCCGCATGTATGTTGCACATGTCCACATCAAGGCCGGACAAAACCGCCATGGCCTTTTTTACAGTGTTAGGTATATCGTGAAGTTTCAGATCAAGAAATATCTTATGACCTCTTTTTTTAATCTCTCTGACTATCGAGGGGCCTTCAGAGTAAAACAGCTCCATTCCTATCTTCACATAAGGTTTTTTTTCTGTAAATCTGTCAAGGAACTCAAAAGTCTTTTCTGCGCTGTCAAAATCGCACGCTACTATAACATCTTTTCCCATCAGAGGGCACCTCCTATGATCTCTTTAAGTGATTCTATATGATATTTTTTCATTACTTCAGGCAGTGTATTTATTATATCCCGGCATATATACGGGTCAACAAGATTCGCCGCTCCTATCTGAACAGCCGTAGCACCTGCCAGCATCATTTCTATCACATCCTCAGCTGATGAGATGCCGCCGATACCGATAACCGGAACATTGACAGCAGACGCAACCTGGTATACCATTCTCAGTGCCACAGGGAAAACGGCGCTTCCGGAAAAACCTCCCATTTTATTGGCAATGACAGGTTTTCTTGTTTTAAGGTCTATTCTCATACCAAGCAGTGTATTTATAAGGCTTATACCATCTGCTCCCGCTTCCTCACATGCAAGGGCGATAGAAACTATGTCTGTTACATTGGGCGAAAGCTTGATTATTACCGGCTTATCTGTAACTTTCTTTACCTCTCTTGTAACTTCTGCCGCAGCCATTGGATCAGTTCCGAAACTCATACCGCCTCCATGGACGTTGGGACAGCTGACATTGACCTCCAGCCATCCTACCTGATCACATGCACTCAGTCTTCGGCAGGTTTTTACATATTCTTCTACGGAAAATCCGCTTATATTGGCCATTACTTTCTTATTGAAGCATTTTGCCAGCTTTGGCAGTTCCTCTTCTATCACCTTATCTACACCGGGATTCTGCAGTCCCACGGCATTTATCATGCCGGCAGTGCATTCAGCTATCCTTGGAGTGGGATTTCCGAAGCGGGCCTTCAAAGTGGTACCCTTGAATGAAAATGTCCCGAGAATATTTATATCATAAAGCTGCGCAAATTCATATCCGTATCCGAAGGTACCACTGGCAGCCATTACAGGATTATCAAGAGTTATTCCGCAAAGATCAACTTTCATTTCTCCCATATTATCTCTTCCTTTCTCAGTACCGGTCCATCTTTACATATTCGCTTATTTCCGTAAAGTGTTCTGCATGAACAACCCATGCATGCGCCGAATCCGCAGCCCATGCGTTCTTCAAAGCTGAACTGTCCGTCTGATTGAGACTTGTCATACACGGCTTTAAGCATAGCCTTGGGCCCGCAGGTATAAAAATATGTATAAGGCATATCCATGGCATCGGTTACAAATCCTTTTATGCCATATGATCCGTCAGCAGTGGTCACTATTACCCGTGCTCCAAGTTCATTAAATTCATTCTCATAAAAAACCTCAGCTGCAGTGTTGAAACCAAGTATTACACTTACATTCTTACCCTGCTTTATAAGTCTTCTGGCAAGAAGATACATGGGCGGTACTCCCGCTCCGCCTCCTATAAGAAGGGGAGCGTTTCCCGAAACTTCAAGATCATATCCGTTGCCCAGACCCGTAAGTACATCTAAGTCCCCCTCCTGCATGGCAGCCATCTTTTCCGTTCCTTTTCCTACCACCTTATATATTATGGTCAGAGTATTTTCTTCAACGTCGCACACAGATATGGGTCTTCTCAGGAAAAATCCGTCAAGCTTAATATTCACAAACTGTCCCGGAGATGTCACGGCTGATATATCACCTTCAAGCCTCATTCTCATCACACCTTCTGTAAGCTTTTTATTTTCTTTTATACTCAATATTACCTGCTTCATATGATTTCCTTTATGCATCTATGGTTGAGATTCTGAGAGTAGTCTCTTCCAGCACATCCAGCAGCACTTTTACTGTATCCAGCGCTGTAAATATGTTGGCATTGTTTTCCGTGGCATATTTTCTTATCTCATACCCGTCATTCATTGATCCTACAGATCCGATATCGCTGGTATTTATTATATATGCTATGTGACCCTGCCTTATGGATTTCTGAATTTCATCGCTTCCTTCGCTGATCTTCTTGAGGATCCTTGTCCTTATGCCGTTTTCTTTAAGGAATCTGGCTGTACCTTCAGTAGCCTCGATATTGAATCCCAGGTCATAAAATCTTCTTATGAGAGGCAGAGCTTCTTTCTTATCTTTATCAGCTATTGTAGCAAATACTGTACCATAGTTCTGAAGCTTCATGCCGGAAGCCTGAAGAGCCTTATATAAAGCTCTGTTCAGCTTGTCATCATAGCCTATGGCTTCACCTGTGGACTTCATCTCAGGGGAAAGATATGCATCAAGACCTCTGATCTTATTGAAAGAGAATACAGGCACCTTCACGTACCATCTCTTCTTCTCTTCCGGATAAAGATCAAAGATTCCCTGTTCTTTCAGGCTCTTGCCCAATATCACTTCTGTAGCTATATCCGCCAGACTGTAGCCTGTGGCTTTTGAAAGGAACGGTACGGTTCTTGAAGATCTGGGATTAACCTCTATGATAAATACATTCTCATCTTTATCCACTATGAACTGGATATTATAAAGCCCTACAATGCCTATACCCAGACCAAGTTTTTTCGCATACTGGAGAATTATGCCCTTCACTTTATCCGAAATGCTGAATGACGGATATACGCTTATGGAGTCGCCGCTGTGGATACCGGTTCTCTCCACCAGTTCCATTATGCCGGGAACAAATACATCTCTACCGTCACATATGGCGTCCACTTCAACCTCTTTTCCGATTATATATTTATCCACCAGCACCGGCTTGTCTTCATCTATCTCAACAGCAGTCTTGAGATACTGTCTGAGCTGCTTTTCACCTGCAACTATCTGCATGGCTCTTCCTCCCAGTACGAAGCTGGGACGCACCAGGACAGGATAGCCGATACGTGCCGCTGTTTTAACGCCGTCTTCGATATTTGTCACAGCAGCTCCTTCAGGCTGAGGTATGTCAAGCTCTTTCAGTATCTTTTCAAAGCTGTCTCTGTTCTCAGCCTTTTCAATTGCCTCACAATCGGTTCCTATAATCTTTACACCTCTTTCCTCAAGAGGCTGAGCCAGGTTGATGGCGGTCTGTCCTCCAAGGGATGCTATTACTCCCTCAGGTTTCTCAAAATCGATTATATTCATCACATCTTCCACTGTCAGAGGCTCAAAGTACAGTTTATCTCCCGTCGTATAATCAGTGGATACAGTCTCAGGATTATTGTTTATTATTATCGCCTCATATCCGGCCTTTTTTATGGTAGTTACTGCGTGTACAGTGGAATAGTCGAATTCTACGCCCTGTCCTATTCTTATGGGGCCTGCTCCAAGAACAATAATCTTTTTCTTGTCCGTTACCACTGAAGCATTTTTCCCTTCATATGATGAGAAGAAATACGGTATCTGTGCCCCGGTATGGAATGTATCCGCCATTCTGTACACAGGCTTCACATTTTCTGATTTTCTCATGTCGTATATGTCAGTTTCTTCCCTGCCCCACAGGTATGCGATATATTTATCAGAAAATCCCATAAGTTTAGCTGAAGAAAGAGCTTCTCTGTCTCTTACTTTTTCTTTCAGTTCGCTTTCTTTATCAACTATGTTTTTTATGGCCTGAATGAAATATTCAGTTATCATAGTTACTTCATGAAGTTTTTCTATGCTTTCACCTCTTCTTAAAAGCTCAGCTATGGCAAATACATTATCGTCTCTGAAATCTTTTATGTATTCCAGCAGCTCCTCATTGGCCATATCATCGAATTTTTCCAGCCAGAGATGGCATACTCCTGTTTCCAGGGAACGTACAGCTTTAAGCAGGCACTCTTCCAGGTTAGACCCGATACTCATAACTTCTCCCGTAGCTTTCATCTGTGTTCCCAGAAGATTGGGAGCCTGGGTGAATTTATCAAAGGGGAATCTTGGAACTTTCGCTACCACATAATCAAGCTGGGGCTCTGCAGCTGCTGTTGTGCCGGCAATTTTTATTTCGTCCAGTGTCATTCCTACCGCTATTTTTGCTGTCACTCTTGCTATGGGGTATCCGCTGGCCTTTGAAGCAAGAGCAGAAGATCTTGAAACTCTTGGGTTTACTTCTATAAGATAATATTTGCTTGACACAGGATCAAGTGCAAACTGTACGTTGCATCCGCCTTCTATCTTCAGTTCTCTTATTATCTTTATGGCGCTGTCATTGAGCATTTTAAGATCATGATCGTTTAACGTCATTATAGGAGCCACTACAATTGAATCTCCCGTATGTACACCGACAGGATCTATGTTTTCCATGCCGCATATGGTGATAGCCCTGTCAGATGAATCTCTCATCACCTCAAACTCGATTTCTTTATAACCTTTTACGCTTTTTTCCACCAGCACCTGATGTACCGGTGACAGTTTAAAAGCATTTGCGGCTATATCCTTAAGTTCTTCTTTGTCAGAAGCAAATCCTCCACCGGTGCCTCCAAGTGTAAAAGCAGGTCTCAGAACAACAGGATATCCGATTTTTTCTGCTGCCGCTTCTGCCTCTTCCATATTGTATGTTATCTGTGACGGTATAGTAGGCTCGCCTATGGATTCGCACATTTCCTTGAAAAGTTCTCTGTCCTCTGCACGCTCTATACTGGCACTGCTTGTTCCAAGAAGCTCTACTCCGCATTCTTTTAATATTCCCTTCTTTTCAAGCTGCATAGCAAGATTCAGTCCTGTCTGACCACCTATTCCGGGAACGATAGCGTCAGGCCTTTCGTATCTAAGAATTTTGGCAACATATTCCAGTGTCAGCGGTTCCATATAAACTTTATCTGCCATAGAAGTATCAGTCATTATAGTTGCCGGATTGGAATTGACCAATACAACTTCATATCCTTCCTCTTTGAGAGCTATACAGGCCTGTGTACCTGCATAATCGAATTCAGCCGCCTGCCCTATCACTATAGGACCGGATCCTATGATGAGTATTTTTTTGATGTCTTTTCTCTTTGCCATTTCAACCGTCTCCTTATTCTATTTATAAACTATTCTGCCATCATATACTGTAAGCAGACATTTCCCGAAAACTTTCTCTCCTTCAAACGGAGTCGCTTTTCCTTTAGAAAGGAAATCTGAAGTATCTATTACCGTCTCTTCCATGCTCCAGACTGTAAAATCGTTTCCCAGAGGGATGCCAAATCTCCTGCGTGGATTGACAGCCATAAGTTCTATTAGCTTTTCCGCAGATATGATCCCTGTCTTTACCATATGGGTCCACAAAAGTGGAAAAGCCGTTTCTATTCCTGTTATTCCGAAAGCGCTTTTTTCAAGCCCTTTGGATTTTTCTTCCCGGGAATGAGGTGCATGATCTGTTGCGATCATATCTATAGTGCCGTCTTTGATTCCTTCTATAAGTGCTTTCCTGTCTTTTTCTGTCCTGAGCGGCGGATTCATCTTGAATCTTCCTTCTTCAAGCAGGTCTTCCTCAGTAAGTATAAGATAATGGGGAGCTGTCTCACAGGTCACATCTGTTCCTCTTGCCTTAGCCCGCCGTATAAGATCAACACTTTCGGCCGTGGAAATATGACAGACATGATATGCACATCCTGTCTCCTCTGCCAGCTTCAGATCTCTTTCAATCTGAATATACTCGCTTTCCGAACATATTCCTCTATGTCCGTGTTTCCTCGCATATACACCGTCATGTATGTATCCGCCCTTTAATAGGCTGTTGTCCTCACAATGAGCTGCTATTATCTTGCCAAGATCTCCGGCAGTCTCCATAGCCTTTCTCATCAGTTCTTTGCTCTGGACTCCCCTTCCGTCATCAGAAAAAGCTATGACATTTGGTGCCATCTGAGTCATGGCTGCAAGTCTTTCTCCTTTTTCTCCTTCTGTAATAGCTCCATATGGGTATACGGCTATACAGGCATCCTTGTCTATTATATCCTGCTGAATCTTAAGATGCTGCGGACTGTCAGGCACAGGATCAAGGTTTGGCATGGTGCATACAGCAGTATACCCGCCATGGGCTGCCGCCGCTGTTCCTGATGCTACAGTCTCTTTATAAGAAAAACCCGGCTCTCTCAGATGTACATGCACATCGCAAAAACCGGGAAATATATAAAATGAAGGATCATTATATATGCTTACATCCTCAAATTCTTTATCCTGAAGACAGAATATCCTGTTGTCTTCTTCATATGATGCCATTATTTTTTTTGCTCTGTCGAATGCTCTCATCAAAGTATCCTTTCCAACAAAAAAGTCCTGCCGAGTATGGCAAGACAAATACGCATCAATATCGGCGCACAATCCTCTGCGCCCTTTATCCAAACATATCACTTAAATCTTGCCGATCTCTCTGTATCGTTTTTAAAGATTTATCTAAATAAGAGTACCACAGGCCCGCCCTATTGTCAAGGTGTTTAATATAAAAAATGACCCTGCCTTAAGGGTCATTTTAATAACTTTAACTCTGATGTGAAGGTGCAGGGCCTTACGGTCTTCAACCCTGTATTTTTCCTGAATCAAGCCTGTCAAAGTAGCTCTTAGTCTCTGCCACGATTACACCGCTTAGGGCAAGAAGTGCAATAAGGTTGGGTATAGCCATAAGTCCGTTGAAAATATCTGCAATAGTCCATACGGCAGATACTGTCATAAATGGTCCTATCAGCACTGCCAGAATATACAGCCACCTGTATATTTTTACAGCGGTCATATTACCCCCGCTGAGGTATTCCAGACATCTCTCACTGTAATAATCCCAGCCAAGTATTGTAGTGAAAGCAAAGAAGGCAAGGCACAGCATAAGTATTGCTGCTCCAACGCCCTCAGCCCACGGAAGCCCGTTGGAAAATGCCACAGCTGTTACATCTACGCCGTCTATTCCCCTTTCAAGTGCCACATCATATGATCCGGTGACCAGTATCGTCATTCCTGTCATCGCACAGATGATTATTGTATCTATAAAAGTTCCTGTCATGGAAACCAGACCCTGTCTTACCGGTTCGTTGGTCTGTGCTGCTGCTGCCGCTATAGGTGCGCTTCCAAGTCCTGCTTCATTAGAGAATATACCACGTGCCACGCCTTTCTGCATGGCAAGCATCATTGCCCCAAGTGCACCGCCTGCCACGGCTTTGAGTCCGAAAGCTCCCTGAACCACAGAAGCAAGTGCACCCGGAATCCTATCTGCGTTATATATCAGTATGCTGACACATACCACTATGTACATTATAGCCATAAAAGGAACTACTATTGTAGTCACACTTGCTATTCTCTTCAGACCTCCTATTACAACAAGCGCAGTAAGCAGTGCGGCCGCCACGGCAGTTATAACTGTAACTACAGAATATTCATTCCCGAAAATATTTACAACATGCTGAGTCTGGGGATCAAAAAAACCTTTTGTGGCTGATGCTATTCCATTTACCTGAGTTATGGTTCCTATTCCAAGAAGACCTGCTCCAACCGCAAATACAGCGAATATTTTTGCCAGCCATGTCCATTTTGTACCCATACCTCTTTCGATATAATAAAAAGGTCCGCCAAGGAATCTTCCGTTACCTTTGTCCTCTCTGAACTTGACCGCAAGCACTCCTTCTGAATATTTTGTAGCCATTCCAAGGCATGCTGCCGCTATCATCCAGAACAGCGCCCCTGGTCCTCCTGCTACTACAGCAGTGGCGACACCCACTATATTACCTGTACCTATGGTTGCTGCCATAGCTGTGCATAAAGCTCCGAAACTGCTGACCTCTCCGACACCGTTTTCTTCATTTTTAACCATGTACTTGAGGGCTTTCCCCAGTTTTCTGAACTGAAGCACTCTGAGTCTTGCAGTAAGATAGATACCAGTGCCCATGATTAGCACGATAAGCGGTATTCCCCATACAATGTTATCTACCGCCACTAAAAATTCTGTAAAGTTTTCCATTTTTCTTCTCCTCTGTTTGATAAAGTAGCTTCAGATATTATCCAAAGCTTTGTCAAAAAAATTAAAAAGCCGATATAATCGACTTTCCGGAGAGGATATGCAAATAATACAAAAACTATCTGCTCTGTCCTTTTGCCTGAGAGATTACATACGAGACTTTCGGCCTTTTAAATCTTAGTTCGTATGCGTACACCTTCGGCGCTCTATAAAGAGACTCTCCAGAGAATCATAGTTCTTTTTCACCCGATAATTTGACCGTAAGGGTGTAATTGAAACTAATGGAAAAATCATATCATATTTTCTGCTGTTTTACAATACAGAATCTATCCGCGTCCCCTTCTTTTTAAAAATAACAGTATTTTTCACTTCACATGAAAAGTTCCGCCAGCAAATAATTCTTATAAAAAATGCCGGAATAGAATCCCGGCACCTGAAAAATCATATCATATACAATCATTTTATCAGTTCTTCAGAATAATCATAGACAGCACAGAAGCGGCCAGCCTCCAAAATAGGCCCCGCCTCCGCAGCACATGTTAAAACACAGGAACGTGGCACATATCTGTCCCATATAGTTCTGACGCCCCATTGACGGGTTGCCGCCATATCCGGCGCTTCTCTGCTGGTATCTGGATTCACCGCCCTGGAGCTGATTTAAAAGACTTGCATAATAAAAATTATTCGGTTCAAAGGCACATGCAGCTTTAGCATGCTCCAGTGCAACCGCATTGTTTCCCACTCTGTAGTTGGCGAATGCACTGTAGTAGTACCACGGACCTTTTCTGTCCTTTACCTGCTCCAGCACATTAAGCCCTTCTCTGTAATATCCGTTCTGTATATAATTCAAGGCAGAGCGCATATATTGTTCATCCTGGCTTTCTGTCTGACCGGATCTTGTCCCTCCATATCCGCCGAATCCCCAGAAATCTTCCGGTCCGGGATTATTCCGATCAGTCTTTCCCTGACGCTGATCCATTATTATCTGGTAAGCCTGCTGCACCTCTTTGAATTTTTCCTCATATGCCGCCTGATTGGGGCTGCCGACATTGGCATCCGGGTGATATTTCCGGCTCAGTTTTCTATATGCCTTTTTTATTTCATCATCCGTAGCGTTGTAGCTTACGCCCAGCACTTTATATGGATCCATTTAAATCTCCTCTTCAAGTTCTTTTTCCATTGACACCGGTTCCTGTCCGTTTACTGCAGCCTTTGCTTTTCCAAATCTGACCCAGACACCGGAGTAAAGTATATTTCTAAGTATTTCAACATGTTCAACAAGAGGCAGCCTCTCGAATGCGTCAGTGCATTCGCTTATCATCAGCAGAAGAAGCTTGAGAACCTGCTTTTCAAAATCCTCATTTTTGCAGATTTCCTTAAAAGGATTGTATGCACCGCTTTTAAGATCTTTTTCAACATCTTCATAGGCATCCAGAAGATATATATATTTGCCGAGATAAAAACCCACTTTATACAGGTCGTCTTTCCAGATATCATCCCGATAAACAAATACCTGCGCCATAATTTCTCCGAAAATCCGCGCTGCCCTGTCTATATGAGTGATCTTGGAACTTTCAACTATAGACAGCATGTTCAGCCTGCCTTCTATGAACTCCGCTTTTTCCGGGTATTTTTCCCTGGCTTTGGCGTACTTTCTCTTAAGTATGCGTGCCATCACTCCTTTGGACAATTTCTTCTCATCATTCCAGTCATCAACACATTTATAATAAGACAGGAGCATACACATATCAGCACAGTATTCAGTTATTTCATTCTGCCTGTGGCAATGTTTTCTGGTAGGATGTATCAAGCAACGGCTGCATTCTTCCTTATCCTCAGCATCATAAAGATCGCTGAGGAGCATTACAAGAAAAGTCGTGTCATAATTCAGCATCATCCTGCCGAAAGTACCGTAATTTTCTTTGAGTTTATGGCACAGACCGCAGTAATAGCTGCGATATGTCTCAAATTCTCTTATTTTTAATTCAGGTTTATTTACAAGCACATACCCAAACATTACAGTTATTTTCCCCTTTTTCTCTTTATTCAACTCACATTGTAGCAGAAAAAGCACAGCAAGTGTGTGCTTTATGTGAAGTATAGGTAATGCTTTTTCTTTATTTACGGCTTTCGCACCCTTCTACACCGCAGCTTTCGCAGCTGCCGCTGCATCCTTCCGGCTTGGGCATTCCATCGTGTTTGTCCGGATTATCCGCCTGAAGACATTTTTCAGCCAGTTCTTTAAGAGCTTCTGTCTCTATACATTCTGCCATTCCTCTGTCACATGATCTTGCGATTTCAGGGTCCATAGCGAGCTGAGCGGTAACTTGGATTCCATATTTGGATGCTATCTGATCTATATGGCTTTCACCAAAAATCTTGTGCTTCTTACCGCAGTCGGGGCACTTGAAATAAGCCATATTTTCAACAATTCCTATAACAGGAACTTTCATAAGTTCCGCCATTTTCACGGCTTTTTCAACTATAAGAGAAACCAGTTCCTGAGGCGATGTCACTATGACAAGCCCATCCACAGGCAGAGACTGGAATACCGTAAGAGCAACATCTCCTGTACCAGGCGGCATATCTACAAACATCACATCTATATCTCCCCAAAGCACATCATTCCAGAATTGTTCTATAACACCTGAAAGTACCGGACCACGCCATACTACCGGATCCGTATCATCTTCGAGAAGTGAATTGATTGAAATAACCTTTATACCTGTATCACTTACTACAGGCAGGATCTCTGTCTCATTTCCCAGAGCTTTCTGAGTTATACCAAAGGCTTTGGGAATAGAAGGTCCTGTAATGTCGCCATCAAGGACAGCAGTTCTGTAACCCATCCTCTGGGTGGTAACAGCAAGCATTGAAGTTATGGATGATTTTCCTACTCCTCCTTTTCCCGATACTACTCCTATCACCTTTTTCACATTTGAATTCTTGTTCATATCATTTCCTCCTGTAAGCATACAAAAATATTATACCACTTTTGTCCCGGGAGACGTCAACCTTTTTCTTGCGTTTATACTGATATTTAGCATATAATAATATAAAATCATCATTTTTATGAGGTAGCATATGAATAAACAGAAAAAAATCATAAAAAAACCCAACGGTCTTATATATTTTTTTGCTTACATCATAATAAAACCCTTTCTCCGGTTAAAATGCAAGGCTTCCTTTGATACCAAGTGCCTCAGGACTATCAGAGAGCCGGCGCTAATATTATGCCCTCATATCTCAAATATGGATTTTCTTCTTGTTGCAGCAGCATTATACCCCATAAGACCTTCTTTCGTAGTAAGTGAACATTTTCTTGCAAGACCACGTCTCAGATGGATACTTACAAAAATGCATGTTATACCGAAAAAAATGTTCTGCCCGGATGTAAGAACCATCATCAATATAATGAGGGCAAAAGAAAGCGGCAATACAATAGTATTGTTTCCCGAAGGCCGCCTTCCTGCCATCGGTCATTCCGTCCGCATCACTGATGGTACAGCAGATCTTGTAAAAAAACTCAAGACAGATGTTTACACCATTACAGGAAACGGAGCATATAAAACGCTGCCCAAATGGGGCAGAGCCGGGTTCAGATCAGGTAAAATAGAAGTGAGAGCAGACAAGCTCCTGGATGCAGCTTCTATTGAAAAGATGTCCATAGAAGAAGTTGAAAAAATTATTGAAAATTCTCTTGTTCATGATGAAGACAAGCTTTTTACGGATGTATCCTATAAATGCAGCCGCCCCGCTCTTGGTCTTGACGGCGTCCTGTATAAATGTCCTGCTTGCCTTGAAGAATTTAAAATGCTGACAGATGACTGCCATATAAGATGCCGGGCTTGCGGTTTTGATGCTGAGCTGGATAACAGATACAGGCTACATGGTGCACCTTTTGAAACAATAAATCAGTGGTATTTCTGGCAAGTGGATAAAACAGATATAAACCAGCCTCTATACAGTGAAACGATTGTGGCTGTTGCTGATGAGAACGGGAATCTTAATCGTAATGCCGGACGCGGCACGGTTAGGATGGATAGCCAGACTATCAGCTACAACGGCACTTTATTCGGCCGGAAGCTGGAATTTTCCGAAGACATTTCAAACATAAAAGCTCTGCCTATAAGCGTTGGTGATCATTTCGACATCTACCACAAGAAAAAAATGTATAATTTCATATTACAGCCCGATCCAAGGGCAGCGATAAAGTGGAGCCTTTATATGGACAAAGTCACTGACTGTAAAAAATAGTCTTCTGCTTTTTTTGCCTTATAACCTTTCGCTATGCTTTAGAGCGAAAGGTTATTTTATTATATCCCATACATTTTTTTCGTATCAATATAAAAGGACGGCGTGCCGTAATGCGCACCGTCCTCATCTCTTAGTTTCTGCAATAATAAATCAATCTTTATTATTATTGTTATATTCATCTCTCATCCTTACAAGTCTGCGGACAAGTTCATTCAGTTTATATATTCTTTTTGACACTATATATGTATTTTCTTCCCTATGCATAAAAATGGCATTGAGAGTCTTATCCAGAGAATCACATATCTCATCTACTGCTGCAGTTATGTCTGACTTCATAACTGAAATGTTTTCATCTAACTCATAGTGATAATCTATACCGAACAGTTCCTTTACCTTAGCTGTCAGTCTGTTCTGAATGTCATTAATATGAAGTCTGCATACTTCACTGCTTGCTTTAAGCGCTGCCGGCAGACCTTCTGTCTCATCATGCAGCTGTCTGAAGAAAACCTTTATTTCCTCAAACTTCTTGTCAAATTCGCTGCCAGTCATAGACAGGGCATTTCGGTACAGAGTCACTTGCGCCAATGCACTCATTACAATGTCATGAAGTTTAAGTTCGGCTGACTCACACAGTATTCTGCCTGTATCCTTGCTCAGATCCTTCAATATGGCCTGCTTAAGTTCTTCTATCCCCTTTCCTGTCTTTGCACTGACAGGAAACAGCATAACATGATCTTTTTCCATTATCTGCGCAATGAACTTTTCACAATATGTGAGATATGCATCAAGGTCTTTTTCTGCAACTACATCTGTCTTGTTCACTGCAAAATAAAACTTTGCAGCATGCTCTCTGGCATTTTTAAGGAATTCAATCTCAATCTGATTTATAGGGCTGTCAACTGACAGTGTAAAAATCACTGCATCACTTTCTTTTACAAAGGAGTATGCCTCCTGGGAGTTTTTTTCATGAAGAGATCCCACTCCTGGTGTATCAACGAAAGTTATGTTATGTCGAAGGAATTCTGAAGGGCATTTTATCTCTACTTTTGTAACATTAAGATGATTGTCCCGGTTTTTCTGTTCATTTACATATTCTGAAATGTCATCAAACTCAGTCTCAAGAACTTTTCCGTTACTGAAATGAATACTTGCACTGTCATCACCATACTCCACAGTTGTAACCACTGCAGTCACAGGTACTATGCCCACAGGCAGTATTTTTCTTCCAAGAATCTCATTGACAAGTGCGCTCTTTCCCCTTTTAAACTGACCTATTACAGATACTGTCATATGCTGCTCTTCCAGCTTTTTTCGGAGAGCTGTCACTCTTGCCAGCTGACTTCCGATAATCTCATATCCCTGAAAGAGTTTTTCTGTATCTTTAACCTTTTGTAAAGTTGGATTTTCCATAAAATAATCTCCGCTTATTTATAAAATCTGCACGCAGCACACGCAGGATTTGATTTTCTCTGCTCTTCATCACAATAAACAGGAAAAAGAATCAGATTATCAGACAACTTGTCACCTCTCAATGATTTTAAGGCGGCTATCTGGCAGAGTGTCCCCGCAAATTCTGTATGTCTTCCTTCTTTTGCACTGCGCATGGCTGCTCTGTATATTGGTGCCATCTTCCTTTTTCTCACATCCTCTGTCGATTCAAAAAATTCTTCAAAATCAGGAAGCTCTACAGGATTATAGAGAGGACAAAACAATATGCATGCATTGCACTTGTTACATCCGTTTTCATTGACCAAAGGTCTTATCTGTCCATCTCTTTCTTCCATTTTTACACACCTGTATTTGCAGGCCACCTCACATGCACCGCATCCGTTACAGTTTTTTATTCTTTCCGTAAGCTGCATCTTATATCACCTCTATTTAAATTCTGTCATTTCTTCCAGGTACTTTTCAATGGGAATTCCCTTATATTTATCGACATTTTCTGTATTTTGCAATATCAGCTTTCTTACCGTATTCATGGCGAAAGAAGTTGCGGGCTGAAGTTCATGACCGTTGAGTATACTTCCCACCAGAAGCGCCGAAAAAATATCCCCTGTTCCCGGGAACTGTACAGGCACATACTCAAATGGAATGCTGAAATACTGCTCTTTATCAAAGTCATAACCATATACACAGCTCTGTCCATCCACTACTATGCTTGTTACTATTACAGACTTTGCTCCCAGTTTTCTCAGTTCATCCACAATCTCTTCAGCCTGTTCACCGGTTACCTCTTCAATATCTCTGTATTTATCAGCAAGGAAAGTTGCTTCAGTATAATTGGGCATTATTATGTCTGCAACCGAACACAGCTGCCTCATATACCCGACGGTACTGTCTGATACTCCGTTATAAAGCACTCCGTCATCACCCATTATTGGGTCTACAAATATTCTTTTTCCATCATTACGCTGATTGCGGCAGTAATCTGCAACCACCTTCACCTGCTCCTCAGAAACTATAAGTCCTGTACATATGGCATCAAAAGTAAATCCAAGCTTGTCCCATACTTTTAATGTATTTTTCATATACTCGGTGGTATCAAGTATCTCAAAAAGGCCATAATCAAGAGTATTTGACACCAGTGCAGTAGGCAGATTATATAAATTAAATCCCATGTGGGACATTATAGGTATCATTGCACCAAGGGAAATCTTTCCGTATCCGGCCATGTCACCTATAAGAAGAACCTTGGCTCCTTCTTCTTTTACATGGACTATTTTTTTGGCTTTCATTGCGGCTGCTGCTCCTTTTGTTTATTTCACAATATATAATTATATCAAAAATGATAGAGATATAAAAGGGGAAATGTAAAAGTTCTGCCAGGTACTTTGTAGGTTTACAATAGATGTGAGACTTAAGTAGTAGAAAAAAGCGATTGAGTCCATTAGAATGGTTTTACCACAAATCATCTAAA
>CASFMJ010000092.1 GCA_949295785.1 uncultured Bacillota bacterium
CATAAAAATATCCTCCTATGGTTGATTAGATTTTACCATAGAAGGATAATCTCATGTCGTATTTACAGACTTTTTTTCACAGGCTCTTCAACGATATGAAAAAGGGACTGCGCATTAGCAAAAAAATCGTTAATGCGACAGCCCCGCTTTTTTCAGGATTTTTACATCGTTAATAAAGTAATTATACAGCATTGCATTGATAATATATTCTGTTATCCTTTCTGTAAATTCATCGTTATCTTCATCCATCCTATAAAGTTCTTCCATATAATGTGGCATATCATCAGTTGTCCGGACATCAAAATCATCTTTTTTAAAATAAAATATTATAGCAGCATATCAAAAATAGCAAATACCTATCTTGAATCTGTTTTAATGCTTTACAGGCATCAAATCCACTGATATCATTAAAGTGCACCAATAATTCTATAGTCTTTACATCTCTAAGAAAGGAGTTATCCATTGGAATTACGTGTTTTAGAGTATTTTCTTGCTGTTGCCAGAGAGCAGAATATAACCAGAGCGGCTGAATATCTGCATCTTACTCAGCCTACTCTTTCAAGGCAGCTTTCAGATCTTGAAAACGAACTGGGTAAAAAGCTGCTGGTTCGCGGAAAAAGAAAAGTCACACTGACAGAAGAAGGTATGTTTTTTCGCCGACGCGCAGAAGAAATCGTCAGCCTGACCCAAAGGACAAAAGCTGAAATGTCAGGTGCCGACGATAATGTGGCCGGAGACGTTTATATAGGTGCAGGAGAATCTTTATCAATACGCAATATCATGAAAATATGCCGCAGTATTCAGCTGGAATACCCGGATATACGATTTCACTTCACCAGCGGTGACAGTGCGGATCTGGTAGATAAGCTGGAAAAAGGCCTCTTTGACTTCTGCATTCTGTTCGGCGATATGGACAGATCTAAATATGAATATTTATCCCTGCCTTACACTGAACGATGGGGTGTTCTGATGAAACAGGGCGACGTTCTTTGTTCAAAAGATAAGATATATCCCGAAGATTTATGGGACAAGCCACTTATATTATCCAGACATTCTCTGGACTCTCCCAGATTTTTCAAATGGCTGGGGAAGAAACAGGATGAACTGAATATTACATGTACTTATAATCTGATATATAACGGTGCACTCATGGCAGAAGAAGATATGGGCTATGTAATGACACTTGACGGCCTGGTCAACACAGCCGGCACAGATCTTTGTTTCAGGCCGGTATATCCTGTTCAGACCATAGATATTTCTATTGCATGGAAAAAGCATAAGATGATGTCAAATGCAGCAGAAAAGTTTATAAAAAAAGCAGAAAAAATATTTTTAAATTTTTAGCACTCATATGTTTAGAGTGCTAACAACAGGGTATAATATAATAGAACGAGGGAAAAGATCTCTTACAGATCAGCAAATTCTCTCCCCCGCTCATAAAATATTATTTTAAAGGAGCGATGAATTATGTTAATGCCTAGTATTTTTTCAAGAGATTTATTTGACGATATGTTTGATACCCGTTTCTATGAGAACAGCTACAATGGTCTGATGAAAACCGATGTAAAAGAGACAGAAAATGACTACAGACTTTCTATCGATTTGCCCGGTGTGAAAAAAGAAGACCTTAAAGCGGAACTTAAAGATGGATATCTGACCATCAGTGCCACTGTCAACAGCGATAACGATGAAAAAGATCAGGAAGGAAGATACATCCGCCGTGAGCGTTTCAGTGGTTCATACAACAGAAGCTACTACGTAGGTGATGATATAACCCAGGAGGATATCAAAGCCAGATTTGAAAACGGAACACTGACTGTCACTGTTCCTAAAAAGGCTCCGGCTCCGCAGATAGAAGAGAAAAAATATATTGCTATTGAAGGCTAAATCAAACAAATCATCAAAAATTGGAAACGGCTCTTCTGAGCCGTTTCAGACTATGAGCAATGAACAAAGGCTCCGGTCTCTCTATGGACCGGAGCCTTTGTTTAAATATGAATTTCAATACAACAATCATACTTAATCGCATTTATGATTTTTGTTTGTTCATCTTTTTTTTGCATCAACCGTAGCAGTATTGCGGCCGTTAAAATCCTGACCTTTTGTTTTCCTGCCGGTCTGCCTACATCTGACCGGAATTTCGTACATATTTCATGAAAAACGGTTTTTTGTTGTATTACTGATTTTTTTATATAATCAAAAACGGCTGTTGATTAAGCGATTGGTGTTGACCTTTATCATATGTTGTCATTTTTGCTGAAAAATAAGATTATGCCAACAAATTCCGGGTTTTTCCTACTATTTAGTTATATCCTTGCAGTCGATAAATGTCGAAATTGTCAAAATTCAAAAGAATATACAATATGTACAACATATTTTGTCGAATTTGTTGGCATGATTGTTTAAAAATTATTTTTTGATGACAGTTCTTATAATTTCCTCCATGGTTCTCATTTATACGGCTGCTAAAAGACTTCAATGTTAGCAGATATTTTATTTTTGATTTTTTTGCCAACATTGCAATAAGAAAATGCCGACAACACTGTAGAAAGAGAATGCCGACAACATTGCAGCAAGAGAACGACGACAGCATTGCAGAAAGAGAATGCAATCAACATTACAACAATATGACGCCGCAAACCTTGCAATTGCAACAAAAAAACTGGTAGTACCGTAATTCTAAAGCATGCACGGGTAGGACCGTAATTTTAAAACGGCTCTTATGAGCCGTTTTTTTATGCGTGACGAATATCGGTGTACTCGCTTATTTCCCTGCTTACAGTACAAAGATCGTCTGCCGACAGATCGTGAAGTTTCTCATGTCCGGTTATCCTTGCAAAAGTCTTAAGTTCTTCAAGAGATACATTGAGATAGTTTGCCACTCTTGAAGCTCCTGCATCAGGATCCAGCCTTTCACGCAGTTTAAGATCCTGAGTAGCTATACCTACAGGACATTTGCCGCTTCCGCAGATCCTGTACTGCTGGCATCCCAGTGCCACAAGTGCTCCTGTTGCAACCGCAACCGCATCAGCTCCCATAGCTATGGCTTTGGCAAAATCAGAAGATACTCTAAGTCCACCTGTTATTATAAGGCTTATGTCGGAGTTGATGCTGTCAAGATACTTTCTTGCTCTATAAAGGGCATAAACAGTAGGTACACTTGTGGAATCTCTTAAAATCTTTGGCGATGACCCTGTGGCTCCTCCCCTGCCGTCTATGGTTATAAAATCAGGCTCGGCATACACACAGAAAGCCAGATCTTTTTCTATATGACCCGCTGCTATTTTTATTCCTATGGGCCGTCCCTCTGATTCTTCTCTCAATCTTGAAACCAGAGCTTTCATATCATCTCTGTTGTTTACTCCCGGAAAACGGGATGGCGCTATCACATCCTGACCCATAGGCTTGTCCCTGAGTCGGCTGATTTCCTCTGTAACTTTGTCAGCAGGAAGGTGACCTCCCATGCCCGGCTTTGTTCCCTGACCGATCTTGATTTCTATAGCGTCTGCTTTCTTTAGATTTTCGGTAGTTGCACTGTAACGGTTTGCCACATATTCGAATATGTATTTATCTGCTGCTGCCATCTCCTCCGGCAGAATTCCACCTTCACCGGAACACATGGCGCTTTTTGCCATTGCTGTCCCTCTCGCAAGATTTACTTTCGCTTCTTTGGAAAGAGCACCGAAAGACATATGGGAAACAAATACAGGGTTTTCCAGAATCAGCGGTCTTTTAGCATTTTTCCCTATAATGGTTGTTGTATCAACTTCTGCATGCTCATCAAGAGGCATAGGATCAAGCTGCGCACCCATAATAAGTATATCATCCCAGTCGGGCATTGTCATAGATGTAGACATAGCCGCGGATATACTTTTTCCTGTCACCGCCATCTGATGGATATCATCCATATGTCTTATAGATGGATCATGTCTTTCATATTCTGAAGGATAAGCAAGATCTTCTTTTACTTTGTTCTGATCTGTATCCACCACTGCATCCGCTCTTTTCTCCTCCTCCACGGGCTGGAACATAGATGCGGGAGCCATACACATAGGACATTCTTTCAATTCAGAAAACGGTCTGCCCTCCTTTTCTTCGTCGTATACATATCCGCACATTAAACATTTATATTTCATTTTATCAATACGGCACTAAAGATGCCTTCCCCCTTCTACCCCTTTGCAGGGCTTACATTTTGTTTAAGTATATCATTTTTGAAGCATATAATAAAACCTTTTTTGTTAAAGAAAGCCAAATCATTTTCTTAAAAACATTACACGTTCAGGCGGCATATATAACTTTGCAAATTTGTCTTTCAGAATTTTTCCCCCTT
Organism: uncultured Bacillota bacterium; assembly: GCA_949295785.1. Taxonomy (GTDB): domain Bacteria; phylum Bacillota; class Clostridia; order Peptostreptococcales; family Anaerovoracaceae; genus Fimisoma. The sequence goes on from CASFMJ010000092.1 coordinate 4,334, forward strand.
TTTCCGCGGGTACTCTCAATGTCATGACATTACCCGAAGGAGAATCAAATCTGATCAAGGTACCTTTTGTATCTTCTGTCCACATTTTGGGTCTGCAGAGCATGGTATAAGGTACATTGTCTGTAAACATTTCATCCGGCAGATCATCGCCGATTATCAGAAAATCCTCAGCTCTGAAACATGCAAATGCAGGGTCCTGTATATCTTTGTCCCGCTTGGTCGTAAGAGTTATCCCCCATTCTTCTGCCCATAAAGTGCCGTCACAACGTTCACGTACAGCGGTAAAGTTTTCACACCCGCTAAGCATGGCGGCAGCCAGAGATTGGGGATTGCTGAAAAGATCTCTTTTATTTTGTATGCATGTAATATTACCATTATCCATTGCAGCAATAGTATCAGTCAGGCTGAATATTTCATCTCTGTCATGAGACACCAGTATAGCCTGTCCTCCCATGCTGTCAGCTGCTTTTTTTATTTCCCACTGAAGATTGTTCCTCAGAAAACTGTCCATAGCACTCAACGGTTCGTCAAGCATTATCAGATCAGGTGAAGCCGCCAGCATTCTTGCAATGGCAGTTCTCTGCTTTTCACCGCCGGAAAGCATAGCCGGCTTAAGGTGCTCCTTTCCTGACAGATAAAACCGGCGTATCATCTCATCGGCCTTTTCACGGGACCCACATTCAATGTTTTCTCTCACAGTCATATTTGGAAACAGTGCATAGTCCTGAAAAAGATATCCTACTCTTCGCTTTCGGGGAGGAAGGTCTATACCTGCCTCGGAATCAAAAAGGACGTGATCTCCAAGTTTTATAAAACCTCTGTCCGGTTTTTCAATACCTGCTATGCACTTTAATGTCATGGACTTTCCGCACCCGGAAGCTCCCAGAATGGCAAATACCTCATTGTCAGTTTCAAAAGATATGTCAAGATTGAAATTATCAAGTCTTTTTTCTATATCAACGCAAAGTTTCATTGTATGTTGCCTCCGCCTATCATATTCTGGCGATCTGTCCACATATTCATGAGAAAAATCGTAATAAAAGATATAGCCATAACGATCAGAACCCACATATACGCTTTGCTTCTGTCTCCACCCTGCATTGCTGTATATATAGCTACAGACATGGTCTGCGTCTTTCCGGGTATGTTTCCCGCCAGCATTATGGTCGCACCGAATTCCCCCATGGCTCTGGCAAATGAAAGTATGGTCGCTGCGGCTATACCGGGCCTTGAAAGAGGCAGTATTATACGAAAAAGTATTCTTTTTTCGGACATCCCCAGTGTCCTTGCCGCATTGAGCATGTCGATATCAATCTGACGGAATGCTCCAAGGCACGTCCTGTACATTATGGGAAAAGACACTGCGCAAGCTGCTATCACAGCCCCTTGCCATGTAAACAGTACGTATATACCTGCCGATGCAAGAGCCTGCCCTAAAGGGCTGTTTTGACCGAAGATTATCAAAAGGAAAAATCCAACCACAGTCGGCGGCAGCACCATAGGCAAGGAAAAAACGCAATCCAGTAACACTCTTCCTTTTTTGGCAGACAGCACAAAACCGGCTGCAATTATTCCGAGAACAAACGTTATAGCGGTAGCACATACAGCCACCTTCATAGATATCCAAAATGGTGAAAAATCGTTAATCATAGCAGTGTAAAACCATATTTTTCAAAAATTTCCCCGGCTTTCGTGTCTTTCAGAAATTCCATAAAAGCTTTTGATTCTTTTTTATTTTCAGACGACTTTATTATCCCTGCCGGGTATATAACCGGTTTATGTGTATTTTCCGGAGCCTCACAGATTATATCTATATTTTCTCCGGTATAGGCATCTGTAGCATAGACTATTCCACAATCTACTGCTCCGTTCTCTGTCCATGACAGAACGGTCCTTACGTCAGAACCATAATTGGCCTTTTCTCTGACCTGATCCCATAATTCAAGAGAAGTGAATATTTCCCGGGCATACTGACCTGCGGGCACTGATGACGGCTCTCCCATGCCTATCACATCTGCCTTTGTTACCTGATCAAAAGATGTTATTTTTGCAGGATTTCCCTTTGGAGCTATGAGTACCACCTTGTTTTCCAGCAGATTCTCAACTGACTCTTCTTCGACCAGTCCCTGTGCTCTCAGATCGTCCATCTGCTTTACAGCAGCAGATATAAATATATCTGCCGGGGCACCTTCCTCTATCTGTGCCTGAAGAGCTCCTGAACTGCCAAAGGAAAAAATAAGATTGATATTTTCGTTTTCTTCTTCAAAAGCCTCTTTCAGCTCTCCGCATGCATCTGTAAGAGAAGCAGCCGCCAGTACGGTTATTTCTGTCTTTTCTTTTTCCTCTGTACATCCGCATATATATACGGCAGACAGCAATACGAGTATTGTTATAATTATTTTTTTCATTACATCCTACTTTCCGAATCCGCATAAAGGAAATACGCACTGACTGCAGTTTAAACAAAGACCTCCCTGCCCGTAGTATGATATATCGTCTATCACATCTTCTGCTATAACTCTCGGCAGAATCAGATCGAATATTGTCCTTTTAGCATACATCACACATCCGGGAAGACCCATGACAGGTATCTTTCTCCCTTCATTCTCATAATATGCAAGAAGAAACATTGCTCCCGGCAGCACAGGTGCCCCATATGTCACAATATCGGCGCCCAGACTCTTTATGGCTCCCGGGGTCCTGTCATCAGGATCCACACTCATTCCTCCCGTACAGAGTATCACATCTGCGCCTCCTTCTATAAGAGAAGTAACGGCCCGGGCAATAGCTTTCATATCGTCTCCCACTATGAGCTTCTCTGCTACGGTGATGTCATATTCTTTCAGTTTCTCTTCCACCACCGGACTGAAAGAATCCTGTATCCTGCCTCCTGCCACTTCACTGCCGGTAACGATTATCCCGGCATTCATATGATGAAAAGGCAATATCGTTGCAATACGTCTTTCTCCACACAGTTCTTCCGCCTTTTTCATCTTTTCTTCTTCTATGACAAGGGGAATCACACGCGTTGCCGCTACTATGTCTCCTTTTTTGACAGGAAAGTTACCGTGACGGGTGGCGATCATCATTTCTCCGATGGAATTGATCATTTTAAGCGCATCGTCATCTATCTTAAGAAGACCGTCTGTGGAAGCTTTTATTTCTATCTTCCCTTCTTTGGGTTCTCCTGCAATCTCAGTTTCCTGACCAAGGCACAGCTTTGCCAGTATGGCTGCGGCTTCATCTTCATGAAGCATTCCCGGCTGTTTTTCCCATACATATAAGTTTTCTTTACCCATGCTAAGAAGGACAGGTATGTCTTCCGGCTTTATAACGTGGCCCTTTCTGAAGGCGGGTCCTTTAAACTTTCCCGGAATTATCATGGTCAGATCGTGGCAGAGCACATGTCCTGCCGCTTCCTGCGTCTTTACGTATTTCATCTTAATGCTCCAGTTCAAAATATTTTTTGATACATAAAAAGATCCCCTTTGTATCATTTCTGTCAAATACAGGTATCTGATCTTTTATCGGGGATCTGTGATCGGTGGCGCGGCATATGAGATTTTGCGGATCGCATGGAATCGTATCGCCATCTTTTTTTGTCATTTCAACCTTAGGGTATGACGATGATTTCATACCTTCGATTATCAGAATATCCAGATCAGGGAAAGCATCTGTCACCTCACCGGAAGAAAACTTACGCATGAAATGAAACTCTGCTTTATCTTCCGAAAAAACAGCAGTTCCGCAGGCTCCCGCCTCCATGAACCTGAATGTATCTGTTCCCGCTGTATCAATGACAAAATCATGGCCGTCATGCTTTATGGCGCCCACCGAATAGCCTTCATTTATAAATTCATTGATAAGTCTTACTATAAGGCCGGTCTTCCCGCTGTTTTTGGGCCCGCTGACACAGAAAACCGCCTGGGGCTGCACATTCCTCTCGGGTCTTCTTGTAATCAGATTTCTTGTTACTCGGCTGTCCAGAATCGTATCACGTATGTCGATATATCTTACATCCAGCAGACCCAGTATTTCTGTAAGCCGCATAGTGCCCTGCTTTACAGCTTTTTCTATTACGGGCAGAGCCTTCTTTGAATATATGGCACAAAGAGGCTGTACGTGCTTCCCGTCCGACAGGCACACACAGTCTGCAGCATCATCTAAAAATCCGGCAAGATAAACAACAAGTTCTCTCGTTACTGCCGGCATGTCTGATCCGCATACAAATACCAGTTTTTCTTCAGCCATGGCAATGACATTCACAAGCCCCTGGGCCATAGAAGTATCTTCTGCCACCTTGCTGCAAAGATCTTCATAATCTTTTTTTACAGAAGCTGATATGACCACATCCCCCAGGGGGCTAAGCTCTGTCATAAGCTTTTCTGTAGTCTTCCTGCATGTTATCCTTATCTGTGCATCGTTGAAACCTTCTCTGTGGCTTCCTGCCAGTATACCTGAGGATATTCTCATTTTTCCAGTCCTTTTATGTATATTATCCTTACTTTATCTCCTGTTTTGACAGCCCTGCCCGCTTCCAGATCGATAAAGCAGTTGCATTTTGTCATGTTGGATATCACCGATGATGAATGAACATGGACAGGCAGAAAAACTTTACCGTCCTCTGTTCTTGCCCTTATTAGTCTCCTGTGTCTGTTGACTTTTTTATAAGTGTCACAGAGAACCGCCTGTGCCCTTTTACAGCCCATGGCACTGCAGCCTGTCATAGCGGCCATGGTATCCCAGAAATATATCTCGAAATTAGCCAGAGCTGCATATGGGTTCCCTGACAGACTGAGTATTATCCGCCCGCCTAAAAGTGATGCCATTGTAGGAGTTCCCGGCTGTATATCAGCTCCTTTAAAAAGTGTTTCTCCTCCCATTTCTTTTAGCAGACCGGGTAAAAAATCCTTTTCTCCCACGGATATTGCTCCTGTAGTTATAACCATGTCAGAATCCATAACAGCTTCTCGGATGAGCTTTCTGGCCTCCTTTTCTCTGTCCGGACATATATACGGGCCTTTTACCTGCATTCCTGCATTTTTAACGGCACCGTAAAGCATGTATCCGACGCTTCCGTATATCTTGCCGGCTGTGAGAGGCTCTCCAGGTGCAAGCAGTTCGCTTCCTGTGGATATTATGCATATTTTGGGTCTTCTCAACACCTTTACATGTTCTATGCCAAAGGACGCCAGAATTCCGCACATAACAGGATCTATAAGAGTTCCCTTTTCCGCCAGAGTGGCTCCTTTTTTCACATCTTCGCCGATGCTGCAGTAATTTTCACCGGGCATAACCCTTTTTCTTATGATAACACGTTCAATACCCATATCGGTGTCTTCCTGCTTTACCACCGCATCAAATCCGTCAGGGATATATGATCCGGTCATCACTCTGACAGCAGTCTTTTGCTCGTAAGTTATTTCATCGTATTCTCCTGCAAGGATTTTACCTTTAACACGTAAAACCACCCCATCTTCTCCGGTATCTGCTGCTTTTACAGCATATCCGTCCATTGCCGATCTGGCAAAACGGGGTATATCAAAAGGAGCCTTAAGATTTTCTGCCAGTATCCTGCCGCAGCAATCCTTGAGGCTGACATATTCAGATTCTTTTATAAGTACTGCCGCTTCTTGCAGCCTGGCAGCACATTCTTCTATCTGCAGCATAAAACAGTCTCCGCATAAAATTCCATAGCCATGCCGCTGTCAAGAACAAGTATTTTTTTCGGCATTCTTAAAGCGGCACACACAACATAAATATCCCCTGATGCACCTGTTACATTGAATATCTGAATCACATAAAGGTACCAGAAATATTTTTCATCTATATCTGACAGAAGTAAAGCCAGCAGCATGCCCCATATGATAACGGGAGCAAGTGCAATTATCATATATGGTGTTTTTTTGAAATACCATCTGCTGGAGGCATATGCTATACCTCGTTTAAGTTCCAGTCCTACAGATGCCGATGTCCCAGTAAATGCTCTTATACATACGCTGTGGGTCCATTCATGCAGAAACATATATACAATCAATCCCAGAGCTGAGGCAGCAATGCATATTGCTATCTTTACTGCAGGCATATCAAATGCGTACTTTACAGGATGCACAAACAGCATCGGCAATATAAGGGCCAATGCTGCTGTAATACTCCATATGACCATAGCTTTAAGTGCATCACGGTCCCTGGTAAGGTCTATTCTCTTGTAGATGTCATAGCCTTGTGGAAGTACCTGACAGGCATATTGTTTATTCCTTTCAGATTTTCCCATCAGTCGAGAGCCTCCAGAACTGCGTTTTCCATCTGATCTTTTCCGCATACTTTGTTGTGCAGTACCGGTTTTGTATCAAGGTCTTTAAGTCCCGAAGGAACTTTTACCCCTGTTACTTTTTCAAGGGCTCTGACATAATCAAACCCTGTAGGCTCTGTTCCTGCGCATGTAAGGCTTTTCACCCTTTCGTCATCTATTCCGCAGGCTGATGCAACGCTGGGTGCAAATTTATAGGCACTTGCTGTGGATGCTATAATTGCAGGCGTCTCATCTCCCGTTTCTTTCACATAATCCCTGTATACCTTGTAGGCTACAGCAGTATGAGTATCTGTAAGGTATTTTTCTTCCTGCCACAGGGATGCTATGGTTTTCGCCGTATCTTCCTCGGTGCAGAAGCCTCCGTAAAAATCTTTCATGCCTTCTTTAATCTCATCGGATACACTGTATACTTTTTCTCTGTCTAAAGATTCCATAAGATTTCTTATGTTATGTCCATCTCTTCCGCTCAGCAGGAAAAGCAGCCTTTCAAGATTGCTGGATATAAGTATATCCATAGAAGGTGAGCTTGTAAGATGAAATTCTCTTCTTGCATCATAAGTTCCTGTCCTTATGAAATCAGTCAGTACTTTATTTTCATTGGAAGCACATATAAGTTTCTTTACGGGAAGTCCCATTTCCTTTGCCAGATATGCCGCCAGAATATTTCCGAAATTTCCTGTTGGAACAGTTATATTGACAGGTTCCCCTTCTTTTACGGCTCCTTTTTCCACAAGTTTTACGTATGCGTATACATAATATGCCACCTGAGGCACCAGTCTGCCGATATTTATAGAGTTAGCGGATGAAAGTTTTATTCCTCTTCGGGCAAGTTTTTCTTTCATCTCATCATCGGAAAAAATCTTTTTTACGCCTGTCTGGGCATCATCGAAATTTCCTTTTATGGCCACCACATGTGTGTTTTCACCTTCCTGAGATACCATCTGTCTTTCCTGCACCTGGCTGACACCGTTTTCAGGATAGAAAACTATTATCTCAGTGCCGTCTACTTTTGCAAATCCTTCGAGAGCTGCCTTGCCTGTGTCTCCTGATGTAGCCGTCAGTATGCATATCTTATCTTTTTCTCCTACTTTACGGCAGGCGGTGGTCATCAGATATGGCAGTATGGAGAGAGCCATATCCTTGAATGCGGCAGTCTTTCCGTGATACAGCTCAAGAAACCATGCTCCTCCTGCCTCAGTCAGCGGTGCAATCTCCTCAGCCTCAAATTTGCTGTCATATGCACCATCTATGCATGCTTTCATTTCGTTTTCAGTATAATCGTCAAAAAAAGCATGTATTATCTCATAAGCTATCTGCTGATATGACATTCCTTCCATTTCTTTTATCGAAAGGGGCAGCCCGGGTATCTGCACCGGAACGTAAAGTCCCTTGTCATCTGCTATTCCTTTTATTATGGCTTCTGCTCCGGTGATTTTTTCAAGACCCCCTCTTGTACTTTCGTATTTCATCTAATTGCTCCTCTCTCTTAACCTTTTTATAGTATCTGCAAAATTCTCATGTCTGACATTTCTGACATCAAATCGCAATATCCTGAATGTATACTCCATTATGGTTCCTATTCCGAACACAGCTATTACGGTTCCTATACCTACTTTAGCTCCCATAATCCACCCAAGAAGCAGCACACTTCCCTCCAGTATGCCTCGTACAAGGCCGATGGGGCATCTTTTCAGACGTTTTCCCATGGCGACCATCAATGCGTCACGGGGTCCGCATCCAAGACCTGCTCTTATGTAAAAATAGCTGGCTATGCAGATTACCACCTGACCTGCCAGAAGTACTGCCACTCCGGCGGCAAAATTATGCATCTGGGGAATAAATCCCAGCCAGTTGCAAAGATCCACAACTTTTCCTATCATTATGGCATTAAGTATTGTTCCGAAGCCAATCTTCTCTTTGAGAAGAAAATCGATGACTATTATAACAAGTCCCGTAACAACAACAATATCTCCATAAAGAAATCCTGTCTTATAAAATATACCCATACTGAAAGCTTCCCACGGTGCCAGTCCCACATTGGCCTGTATGCCCATATAAGAACCTACCCCATAAAGAAACAGTCCGAAAACAAGTCGTATGGTACGTGCTGAATATTCCTTGATCATGGTGCCTCCAAAATAATGTCATTTATCAGTTTACAATGGAGCATAGGACATTGTCAAGAAGAGGCTGCAATCATGCAGCCTCTTCTGTTACATATGTTTTCAGTTATCACACATAATATCCGCCGAGCGGAATATATTTATGCTAAATTAGTACTGACTCTTAAAATCAGTAATTTTCACATCTTACTTCAAAGAAGCTCTGAGGATGTGCACATACCGGGCATACCTGAGGAGCTTTCTTGCCCATTACCAGGTGTCCGCAGTTTCTGCATTCCCACATGGTTTCTCCGGCTTTTTCAAATACAGCCTGCATCTCTACATTGTTCAGAAGAGCTCTGTATCTTTCTTCGTGATGTTTTTCGATCTCTGCAACCATTGCAAACTGAGCAGCAAGGGCATCAAAGCCTTCTTCTTTGGCTTCTTTAGCAAACTGAGCATACATGTCTGTCCACTCATAATTTTCACCTTCAGCTGCAGCAAGCAGGTTCTGAGCTGTGTCTCCCAGTTCTCCCAGCGCTTTAAACCAAAGTTTTGCATGTTCTTTTTCATTATCGGCAGTTTTCTGGAAAATGGCAGAAATCTGTTCATATCCTTCTTTCTTTGCAACACTTGCAAAGTATGTATACTTGTTTCTTGCCTGAGATTCTCCTGCAAACGCAGTCCATAAATTAGCTTCTGTCTTTGTTCCCTTTAATTCTTTCATTTTCGTTTCCTCCTGTATGATTTTATACTCTTAATCCGCTTCTCACATCAAAGCGGCATAATCCATGGGCAGCCCTCCAGTATCAGATGGCTGTTACAGCCGATACTTTCTTGCATTTCTCGCACAAATAGTAGGCATTCAGTTCATAAGAAGATATTTCGTCTCCTGTCGCGCTTTTTATGGCTTCCTCAATTCCACAGATATATACGTCTTTTATAGCTCCGCAGCAGCTGCATATCATATGGTCATGATAGCTGCGCGTATTGTCAAATCTGTCTGGTTCTCCGGGTATTGTTATCCTTCTTACCATACCGTTTTCCACAAGGGAATTGAGGTTTCTGTATACCGTTCCCAATGCGATGCTGGGCATCTGCTGTCTTGCCCTGAAGAAAATTTCTTCAGCCGTCGGGTGCTCATGTGAACTTTCTACCAGGTCGAGGATAAGTCTCTTTTGTTTTGTCACCTGCAACACCTCTGTTTTTAAGAATAGGAATCATTCCTAAAATTATATTACACTACTTCCAGCTATTTGTCAACAGTTATTTTTTCAATTCTGTCAAATGCTTCCTTTAATTTTTCTATGCCTACTGTACATGCCAGTCTGAGATATCCTTCGCCGCATCTTCCGAAGGCATTGCCCGGCAGCAGCAGCACATGAGCCTTGTCCAGTATCATTTCTGAGGCCTGTGCGCTGGAAAGACCGCTTTTCTTTATGTTTATAAACAGATAAAAACTTCCGCGTGGAGGAGTCATCACGCTCATCCATGGAATACTGTTTATTCTTTCAGCAGCATAATTCATTCTCTTCTTGTATTCTTCTATTACAGGAGGCTGAACTTCTTTTCTGTATCTTAAGGCGTATATGGCTGCTCTCTGGGAAGGCGCCGGCGCGGAATATATGATGTTTTCACTCATATCTTTAAGTACTTTTATTATGTATGACGGAGCTATGATATTTCCCACTCTCCAGCCTGTCATTATGAAATTCTTTGAAAAAGAATTTATTGTTATGGTTCTTTCTTTCATACCGGGCATGCTCATGAAAGGTACAAACTCTTTTTCAAAACTGTATGATGTATAAATATCATCGGCTATTATGATCAGATCGTACTTTTCCGCCACCTGAGCCAGCTTTTTCATTGTATCAACGGACAAACAGCTTCCCGATGGATTGGACGGGCTGTTAATTATAACGGCTTTTGTTCTTTCGTTGATAAGGCTTTCCAGTCTGTCCACATTTATCTGGAAATCTTCTTCCTCCAGAGTATCCAGCTCTACCGGTATTCCCCCTGCCATTTTAACCTGCGATGTGTATGGGGTAAAGAAAGGCGCCTGTATTATGACTTCATCATCCTGGTCAAGTATCACCTGCATTATACTGTACATTGCAAGCAGCCCGGAAGCAGTGACGATAACTTCGTCTTCGGCAATATCCAGATCATATTCTTCTTTGTAAAATTTGCGTATCTCTGCTCTCAGCTCCGGATCTCCATACATATTTGTATATCTTGTATGGCCTTTCAGAGCGTCTTCATACGCCCCGTCTATTATCCTCTTATTTGTTATAAGGTCAGGATCTCCTATGCTCAGATTGATGCAGTCTGTGAATCTGGCTGCCTTTTCATTGGTGCTGCCAAAAGGCGTGCCGACTTCTTTCCAGTATTTTTTTGAAATAAAGCGATGTTTCATTTTTCCCTCCGAATTTATATATTTTCATCGTTACAGATGAATATTCTCACTGCAAATGACAGTTTTTCATAGTCTTTTGTCTCCAGAACGTTTATTCCCAAAATGTTATTTATATTTTTCAATCTGTATCTTATGGTGTTTCTATGCTGCATCAGATGATCTGCGGTTTTTTGTATATCCGCATCACACATCACATATGCTATGGCTGTCTCCAGCAGGCTGCCTTTTGTTTCCAGATCATAATCCTTCAGCGGTTTTATATATTCTCTGCAGAAATCTCTCATAATCTGGCCGCTGCAGTAAGGAAGCACCACTTTGTAAATACCCAGATCCTCATAAAGCATGTGTCCCGATGAATCGTCGGCTTTAAGAGCCGCCGCGTACTTGCTTTCTTCAAAGCAGTTTTTTATCTGCCACAGAAGATGATGAACTGAACTTATTCCTACCCTGAAATTATTTATGGCATCACCGAACATATCCATAAAAGGCCTGCACAGTTTCTCCGCATCTACGGTAGCAAACATCTCTCTTGAATGCACTATAAAGAATCCGTCTTTATAATAAAACATCGAGTCGGATGCAGTCAGAATATCCCGGCCGCTTATCAGATCTTCAACAGCCACATAATCTTCCGGGCCGAATGCAGTCTTTGATTTAAAAAACATGGCTACCATGTCCGTCTTGAAAGTAGGGTTGATGTCATATGCGGTCTTTTCGCACAGCTTCTGATTGTTTCCGCTTCTGAGTATCTCGTCTACCTTGCTTTCTCTGTAATGTATAAGACTGTAATGTTTGACTCTCTCTGAAATGAGTATTATAAGGTCCTCAAAATGAATATTGCTGCCCTCGATAACAAGCAGCGGAAAATTCATTGTATCTGCATATCTGATCACATTTTCATGTATGGGCAGATGAAATATATTTTTTATTATGAGACCGCTGCATTTTCTGGAAACCAGATTTCTTACTGCATCCATGATCAGATATTCATTATCTTTAGCATACAGAAAGCTTGTCATTACTATCATATTTTCATCTCTGAAATTGGTGCTGTACCACTTTTCTCTTACGCCGTCCACAAATTCATAATCAAGAATGCCGCATCTTTCAACCAGATTATTGAGGCCTCCGCGTCCGGCTATCAGTTTAAGATCGGTAAATTCCGGGAAATTACTTATGTCTTCTACAGTAAGTCTCATTTTTACCTCCACCCGAAAAAATATTTTACAATTTGATATAGTAACATATAACCTCTTATTTTTGTATTATAACACAACTTTATAAAAAAGAAATTATATTTTTGTATAATTGATTATCATTTTATGTTTGACTATGAAGGTATATAATTATATCAAAAAAAATCCAGCCATTTCAGGAGGCAATAATAATGAAGTTAGATGAATTTGTATTGGAGAACTGGCTTAATCCGGCTGCAAACAGCCCCAAGAACAAGGTATACCTTGGAGGAAGCTGCGTTCTCCCCATGACTGTAGAGGAACTGTTTGAGGTAACCGGCGAAAGCCTGGACAACTTCCTTGAAGACTTAAAAAAAATGAATCTGGGATATGGTTTTTTCGCAGGTACTCCCAGGTTAAGAGAAGCCGTTGCCAGACTTTATAAAAATGTTACTGCAGAAGATGTGGTACTTGTACACGGAGGCACCGGCGCCAATAACACTGTTGTCTACACACTTATAGACCCGCAGGACAATGTGGTTTCCATAATGCCCAACTATCAGCAGTATTACTCAATTCCCCGTTCCATCGGCGCCGAAGTCAGAGAAGTGGATCTGAAGCCTGAGGCCGGATACAAACTGGATCTTGATGAGGTACGAAAAGCAGTAGACAATAATACCAAGGCTATAATGCTGACTAATCCCAACAATCCCACAGGTGCCCTCCTGGAACCTGAGGAAATGCAGGAGCTGGTTGAAATTGCCAGATCTGTTGATGCATGGATAGTATGTGACGAAATGTACAGAGGCCTTAAAAGGGAATACATGCCTTCCATGGCTGATATATATGACAAGGCTATTGTAACCTGCAGTTCTTCCAAGATATATTCCATGGCAGGAACAAGATGCGGCTGGATAATCTGCAAAGATCCCGAGACAAGATGGGAACTTTTCAACAGAAGATCTTATGACTCCATATGCGGCGGTGTTTTTGACGAATGGATATTCGCCATAGCCTTAGAACATGCCGATAAAATATTTGAGCGCAGCAGAAAAATAGTGGAACATAACAAAGCTATAATTGACAAGTGGCTTGAAGGTCATAAATACCTCCATCAGTATGCTGATGCATACGGAACAACTTATCTTATTCACTATGATCTGGATGTTGACTCAGTCAAATTCTGTGATGATCTTCTCGATAAGAAAGGCGTCCTCATCTGTCACGGAGACTGTTTCTATCTGCCTCACACCTTCCGCATAACTTTATCTCATGCAGAAGAACTGGAAAAAGGCCTTGCCCTTATTGATGAATACATAGATGAACTGGTTGCTGAAGGAAAGGCTATAAATAAACAGTAATTACACACTCCGCCAGGGACGCTTTCTGCGCCTTTGGAAGTAGCTGTCCATTATAAAAGACAGAACCGCACTAAATTCGGTTCTGTCTTGCTTTTATGCGATATATATGAAGCTTTAATATATAAGATGCGGGATACTGCTCCGATAAAGGATTATCCTCCTCATTCATAATGCATGAGCCTTTATATTTTTTATCAATACTGACATTATTTATTAACCTCAAATAGCTAATTGTTATATCTTAACAATAACGGTTTTTTTAATCAGAATTTTACTTTTCTTTCTTTATATATCCACCCTCTGCTTTCATGTCTTTTCCTCTCTGTACATTAGTCAATGATGTGAGACCAAATTCGTGAAAAAGAAAAAGGTCAAGTGATACCATTAAAACGGTTGCCAAAGGTAGTC
>CASFMJ010000093.1 GCA_949295785.1 uncultured Bacillota bacterium
CCAACATTTGACATAGAGCCACTTTTATGCAAAAGAAGGGAGCTATCGCTACACCCAACCTGATTTGGTCAACTGTGCGACAGCCCCATGTTTGTAACAGGTAAATTAACAATATAAGTATTAAAGCATAATTTAAAATTTACAGTTTTGCTAAAAAAGGAGTGACAATCTGAAATTTAAGTTATGTGAATTGAGTTAAAATAAAGTCTTCATTTACAACAAGAAAAGTAATAAGAGAAAGCAGATATAAATACGCCCCCTTTTTAATATGGGGACGTGTATCACAATTTCACAAGGAAAGTTTATTTCATATTGGGGTTTGATTTACATGTTTCATATCACAGCAGATGAATAAATTTTTCTCGTTCCTTTTCTATCTCTACCCTGTGATGTGGTGTGTTTATGCCAGGCGCACCTCCTGTATGCAGAAACAGAACGGTTTCTCCCTGCTTTATACGGCCGGAGCCTACCATTTCCATAAGACCTGCAAAGGTTTTTCCGGTATAGCATGGATCAAGGATGATAGCTTCTTTTTCGGCCATATAATACATTGCGTCTCTGACCTCTTTGCATGGGTTGTTATATGCTCCCCTGTCATAATCAGTAATTATGCCCTGATAATCGTCAGAAACAGCAAAATCACTTTCCGCTGCTTTGTAAGGCAGACCCAAAAAGTCTGCTACCCTGTTATAATAGTCAAGAGCGTACTTTCTGATATCGTCGTACAGCAGTATTGAAATACCGGTAAGCTTAACAGGGAGCTTTTCGTTGGCAATGGCAGCAAACAGTCCCATATAAGTGCCCATGCTTCCTATGGTGGAAACAAGCCTGCAGCCTTCAAGGGGTGTACCTTTTATCTGAGAGGCAATCTCCAATGCGCATTCATAATATCCCATTGCACCTATTTCGTTTGATCCGCCCATAGGTATAAAATATACATTTTCCCCCTTATTTTCATAATAGGCAGTCACTTCAGGTATGATCCGGTCATAAATATCAGAGTCGGAAACACCGGCTTCAGGTGATTTTATCCAGACATCACAGCCCATCATTCCGTCAAGAATCAGATTTGCTGAAAGTTCACCGGGATATTCACCTACAGATATTATAGAGCCTGACAGACCGAATTTGCGTGCAGCCGCGCAGGTGAGCCTTCCGTGGTTTGTCTGTACACCTCCAACGGTGATAAGACGGTCTGCGCCTTTGTTTATGGCATCTTTAAGCAGATATTCAAGCTTACGAAGTTTATTGCCGCCCATAGCAAGCGGCGTGAGGTCATCCCGTTTGATATAGAGTTCGATACCAAGATCTTTTGATATGTTAGGCAGATACTCTATGGGTGTCGGAAGATGAAGTATATTCTCTTTTTCATGGTCTAATAACATAGTAAAATCCTCCTTATAAGCTGTTTTCATTTTACCACAACCGTGCTATAATGGAACAGTATTTTAATTTTAAAGAGGAGAAAAATAAAATGGCATTGATGGACAAGCTGGGACAGATGGCCAATAAGGTGGGCGAAGTAGCGGGAGATACCGTGGATTACAGCCGGGCCAAAGGTAAGGCCGTTTTAGAAAAGGGAAAGATAAAGGATATAAAAGAATCCTTGGGAGATTATGTATATGGTATTATCAAGTCTGACGGAAGTATAGATATGGACAGAATCAGGGCTTACTGTGCTGAAATAGACGAACATATGGCCAACATTGAAGAACTTCAGGCAGAAGCAAAAAAAAGCAGCGGTAACATATCAGATACTTTCGGCGGCAGGGGAGAGTAATGCTGGGAGTAATAGTAAACACCCTTACTGTTATTGTTGGCAGCAGTATAGGGTTGCTGGCCAAACGGATAATACCAAGAGACTGGTCGGGTTTTATAATAAACGGCATGGGGCTGTGCACCATATATATCGGTATCAGCGGAGCCTTTGAGGGAGAGAATACACTGGTGGCAGTAATTTCCATGGCAGCGGGAGCTGTCATAGGACTTGCTATAGGAATAGACAGGCGTGTGAACAGTGGTGTAGAGAAGCTGGAGAAACGATTTATAAAAAAACCTCAGGAAGATACGGCAGGTGCTTCATTTACAGAGGGATTTGTTACTGCCAGCATGATATTCTGTGTAGGAGCTATGACCATACTGGGTTCTTTGCAGGCAGGGCTTACAGGCGACAATACAACTCTTTTTACAAAAGCGACAATGGACGGCATAGGTGCGATTTTTTTTGCTGCATCACTTGGTTTCGGAGTACTGGCGGCAGGAATATTTGTATTCGTTTTTCAGGGCGCTATAGTAATGCTGGCACAGTTTATTGAACCGTTTCTAAGTGAAACTGTAATAGCTGAGATGACTTGTGTAGGCTCACTGATACTTATAGGTCTGGCGCTTAACCTGCTGGGGGTGGCAAAACTGAAGGTGATGGATTTCACACCTGCGATTTTCATGCCTATAGCGGTGGTACCGCTGTTTGACTGGGCTGCCGGACTTTTCTAAAATCAGGAATAATCCAGAACTATCGGAGGTAATATGCAGAGAGAAACTTTCAGATCACGTATGGGATTTATACTTGTTTCGGCAGGATGCGCCATCGGACTTGGTAATGTATGGAAATTTCCGTATATCTGCGGACAGTATGGCGGAGCCGCATTTATACTTATTTATCTCGTATTTCTTGTAATACTTGGTATTCCCGTTCTTACATGTGAATTTGCTGTTGGAAGAGCAAGCCGCAGAAGTGTGGCGGGTGCTTTTGAAAAACTGGAGCCAAGAAAGACCAGATGGCATAGCCTGAAATATATTGGCATTGGCGGATGCTATATGCTTATGATGTTCTATACAATGGTGGGCGGATGGATGCTTTATTATTGCTTCCGCAGTATAAGAGGCGACTTTTCCGGCGCAACACCACAGGATATATCAGATGCTTATTATGGTATGCTGCAGGATGCTCCTACTATGATACTCTGGACGGTGATAATATGTATAATAGGGTTTGCCGTATGTTTTTTCGGACTCAAGGGAGGCATCGAAAGAATCAGCAAATTTATGATGATAGTCCTTCTTATAATCATGGTAGCTCTTGCTGTACATTCTGTCACCATGGAGGGATCAGGTGAGGGAATAAAATTTTATCTTATTCCGGACATAAGCAAGATTACTGACAATGGTGTGGGAAATGTGGTTTTTGCAGCTCTTAGTCAGGCGTTTTTTACTCTGTCACTGGGAATAGGAGCCATGCTGATATTCGGAAGTTATATAGACAAACAGCAGAGTCTTACAGGAGAGGCAGTAAGCGTTACGGTACTTGATACATTTGTTGCGCTTACAGCAGGTTTTATAGTAATACCGGCGTGCTTTTCCTTTGGTATACAGCCTGATTCAGGTCCCAATCTGATTTTTGTGACCCTGCCTAATATATTTGCAGAAATAGCCGGCGGAAGAATATGGGGAAGCCTGTTCTTCCTTTTCATGTCTTTTGCAGCATTGACGACAATAATAGCTGTATTTGAAAATATTCTTGCCTTCAATAAAGATCTTTTCGGATGGAGCAGGAACAAAAGCGTAGCAGTTACATGCCCTCTGATGATAGCTCTGAGCATGCCGTGTGTGCTGGGATTTAATGTGCTTTCATCACTGCAGCCTCTGGGAGAGGGCAGTACCATAATGGATCTGGAAGATTTCATAGTTACAAATAATCTGCTGCCTTTAGGCAGTCTTGGATATATATTATTCTGTACGCGTGCATCGGGCTGGGGATGGGATAATTTCATCGAAGAGGCCAATACAGGCAGGGGACTTAAGATGAGCAAAAGTCTTAAAAATTATGTCTCTTATGGTGTACCGTTTATAATTATTGTTATATATCTTAAAGGCTATTATGATAAGTTCAGTCCAATGGGAATGCTGACAGTGGCATGCTGGATGGCGGTGGCGCTGCTGCTGCTTGTTTATGTGATGTACTGTGCAGGTGCTTTAGGAAAGAGAAGATAAAAAGAAAAAACACATACAGATAAAAAAGCCTGACGGCCGAAAACTTCGGCTGGCAGGCTTTTGTCATATCTTTATGTTTTTATACTTTTTTCTCGAAAACACCATGGCATCTGCTGCAGGTAACTCTTATGCGGCCGCGACCCTTGGGAGCTCTGAGCACCTGTCCGCAAGTGGGACATTTAAAATATCTGAAATGCTTTCTGTCTCTGTGCATATATGATCTGAGGGGCGTTTCAACACAGGAGATATACCAGGTGTTTTCGGCGCTGCGTCTTGCTATATTTCGTGAAAAGGCTCTGAAGTAGGCATAGAACATAAACGCAAGACCTATATATCTGACTATCCTTCCGGGAATGATAATGTCAGCAAATATAAGAAGCATGGCAATAAAAACAAGGCTTCTGCAAAATGCGTCGAAGCCGTTTCTTCCCATCATGAACTGTGCCATTCTGTATCTGAAGTTTCCCATTTTCAACCCCCATTAAGTCTCTATAAATAATGTAATATCAAAGCGAGACAATGTCAATGGGGGCAGGGGATAAACCATGAAAACTTCACAGTTTAGTGTACTAATTCTTCAAACTCTGCATAGGAGCGGGGATGCGGCCTCCTCTTGCAATCATTTTTGATGCCGACTGAGGGCGAAGTTTCATTACCGGTCCCTGACCAAGCAGTCCTCCGAAGTCCAGCTCTTCACCTTCAGAAAGGCCGATGGCCGGTATAACTCTTACAGCTGTTGTCTTTGAATTCACCATTCCTATAGCAGCTTCATCGGCTATTATGGCAGAAATTGTAGAACTTTCAGTATCTCCGGGAACAATAATCATGTCAAGGCCTACTGAGCACACTGCAGTCATTGCTTCCAGCTTTTCTATGGATAAAACACCGTCTCTGGCTGCTGCAATCATTCCTGCATCTTCAGTTACAGGTATGAAAGCACCGGAGAGACCTCCTACACTCGATGAAGCCATGACGCCTCCTTTTTTCACTGCATCATTAAGCATAGCAAGAGCGGCGGTGGTACCGTGTGTACCGCACTGCTCAAGACCTATTTCTTCAAGTATATGAGCAACAGAATCTCCTACAGCAGGGGTAGGGGCTAATGACAGGTCAATTATACCAAATGGTACTCCAAGCATTTTTGAAGCCTCTGTACCTACAAGCTGTCCCATCCTGGTTATTTTAAAAGCAGTTTTCTTTATCAGTTCAGCCACCTCATTTAAAGGCGCATCATCACGAAGCTTTGCCAGTGCCGCCCGTACAACTCCGGGTCCTGAAACGCCGACGTTGAGCACAACATCAGGTTCACCTGGGCCATGAAATGCTCCTGCCATAAATGGATTGTCTTCGGGAGCATTGCAGAAGACCACCAGTTTGGCAGCTCCTATGCACTGATTGTCTTTTGTGAGCTGAGCAGTCTTTTTTACCGCCTCTCCCATCATACATACGGCATCCATATTGATACCAGCTTTTGTAGAACCTATATTCACTGATGAACATACGAATTCTGTTTCGGCCAGTGCCTGTGGTATAGCCTGTATGAGTTCTTTATCCCCGGCACTGAAGCCTTTCTGTACCAGTGCGCTGAAACCGCCTATGAAGTTCACACCGACTTTTTTTGCGGCTTCATCCAGTGTTCTGGCGTATTTGACCGGGTCGCCTCCGCTGGCTGCCACCAGCATGGCTATAGGAGTAACGCTGATGCGTTTATTTACAATAGGTATACCATATTTTTTCTCGATAGCTTCGCCTACCTCCACCAGCCTTGCCGCCTTAGAGGTTATCTTATCATATACCTTGCGGCATGAACGGTCGATATCACTGTCTGCACAGTCCAGAAGAGATATACCCATTGTTATGGTTCTGATATCGAGATTTTCTTCCTGTATCATGGTTATGGTTTCCATGATATCGTTAAAATTGACCATCTTTGACCTCCGTACCTTTTTTAAATCCTGTGCATGGAATTGAAAATGTCTTCATGCATAACATGAATAACCATATCCGGTACAGATTTTTTCAGAGCTGATTCGAGTTCATCAAGGCTGCAGGACATCACACTTATATCGATGACCATCACCATGCAGAAGTATCCTTCCATGATTGACTGGGTGACCTCAAGTACGTTGGCATTGCTGTCAGCACAGGCTGTTGAAACCTTTGCAAGTATGCCGACCATATCTTTTCCGATCACGGTTATGACTGCTTTCATATAAATCTCCTTTTAAGTGATTATTTTATAAGAACCCTTTTTCATGGTCATATCTGTAGTATAACTGATATGAAGCCATGGGTAGGTCTTGCTGAAGTATTTTCTGTTTACGGCTTTATGGCCTATCATGCTGTTTAAAGAATCAGGATGGCATACGCAGTGAACATGTGTGCCCGGATTGCATTTGCTTAACATACTGTCCAGGTCTTCACGTGCTATGGTGCCTTCTACCAGCTGTCTGAAAGCCGGATGAAATGTCCCTGAAGGAAGGTTTTCACCATTGATTATATCACTGGATTTGAGGCCTACCCTTATAATGTTTATACCGGCATCATCAAGGATCCTGTACATGGCCGCTGTACGGCGAACAGCATCGTCCTGTTCCATGGGTATATACTTTCCCGAGAGAAACATGTCATAAAGTTCTGTATCAGGTATGACAACAGTGGGGTATAGTCTGGCAATGGACGGAGCCAGGGCAACTGTCTGATGAGCAGAAAAAATATCCTGCTCCATACTGTCTTCGGGCAGTCCTACCATAAGCTGTATTCCAAGTATGAAACCATAATCTTTTATCATATGGCAGCTTCTGTACACAGACTCAACGCTGTGACCGCGTTTTGAAGCATCAAGTACGGGCTGACTGAATGACTGTACCCCCAGTTCTATGGTATCTACACCAAATGATTTCAGATTGTCCAGTATTCGCTCATCTATATAGTCGGGTCTGGTAGAAAGATGTATTCTCTGTATAGTCCCCTGCTCTTTATATTTTTTCGCAACCTCAAGAAAAGCTTTCTGCTCATCCAGAGGTATTCCTGTAAAGGAACCTCCGAAAAAGGAAAGCTCTATTTCCTCCATGTCCATGAAAGAAAGGGTAGACATATATTCCTCAACTATATCGTCTACATCAGAAGGCATCACTGGAGCGCTTCTGGCTGTGATACGCCTCTGATTGCAGAAGACGCATTCGTTGCCACATCCTTTGTGAGGTATGAATACGGGGATGATAGCATGTTTTTTCATGTTATTTTTCCTCTATTATAGAGCCAATATCGGTGAGACGGTATTCTTTGAAATAAATCATCTCAAGGCCTCTTTCCTCAATAAAGCGTTGAATTGCCTCATAATCACTGTGACGAGTCACATCTCCGTTAAAGATGATGCTGTTGCCGACTCTTCCTGAAGCACCTCCTATAAATCCGTAAGGATAGCCTTCGAGCAATACCTGACTCCTTTCAATAAGCAGCACGTTCATGCCTGCTGATGCAGTAACTTTCCATATACCTCTATCGGCCGTTATTATGGAATCCTCGTCTACTACCACACAGCTGCATTTAGCGTAGCCCTGCTTTACATTTAACTCGATCTGGCCTTCCTTCCTTACCGCTTCAAGGAGCCCCGGTGCTGTGTACTTAAGATTATGTATAAAGTACTTACCGGTGGAGCATCCATTAAAGATGGCATGGGACGGATAATTGGGGTTTAACAGAAAGGTTTCTCCGTGATAGACCGAATCTCTGAGTGCACACATGTACACATCGGGGTGAGTGGCTATTGCCGGGTCCATTCGCGATATACCTTTGACTTCTTTCAACTTATGACCTGTGTCACGCAGGTATTTTTTCACTGTTTCATTTGCTTTTGAGCTGATATAAACCACACTCATGATTATATTATACACTAAAAGTTACAAAAGTTATAGTGATTTTCTAAAAAGCAGTAAGAATTTTAATGAAATTTATGATATAATCATAAAAAAGGAGAAAATAATGGTGAACATAGGTAACGACTGGGACAGATTGTTAGCAGACGAGTTTCAGAAAGAGTATTACATAAAGCTAAGAGATTTTCTGGAAAGAGAATACAGAGAAAAAACTATATATCCTCCCGCAGAAGATATTTTTAATGCGTTAAAATTTTCTTCTTATAAAGATACAAAAGTGGTAATACTGGGACAGGATCCTTATCATGAGCCGGGTCAGGCTCACGGCCTTTGTTTTTCAGTGCGTAAAGGTGTGACTGTACCTCCATCTCTTATAAACATATATAAAGAAATGCAAGATGATCTGGGAATAGATCCTCCAAGACATGGGTACCTGCAAGAGTGGGCTGAACAAGGTGTTCTTCTTCTCAATACAGTCATGACAGTGAGGAAAGGAGAGGCTAACTCTCACAGAGGAAAAGGATGGGAGAATTTTACTGATAGTGTGGTACGCATACTGAATGATCGAAAAATGCCGATGGTGTTTATCTTGTGGGGAGCCAATGCCAGATCAAAACAGGAAATCATAACAAACAGTAATCATCTTATTCTGCAGGGGGCTCATCCCAGTCCGCTTTCTGCCTGGAAAGGATTTTTTGGAGGTAAATATTTCAGCAGAGCCAACAGATTTCTAAGGCTGACAGGCCAAGAACCCATTGATTGGAAACTAAGCGACTGATGAAATAAAGAATATTTAAAGGAAACTGATGCGCAGTTGTCTTTTGTCAACTGTTCGTCAGTTCTTTTTATTTTATCGTTTTGTATTAAAGATTAAACCCTGCAGATGTGGTTCTTTGCATTGACCGGTATTACTTAATAAATAGATCAGTTATAATACAAAATGAATCAAATAAAAGATTTAATTATAAAATCGGTGTGATTATGAAGAAACAGTGACTTTAGAATGTATAGCTGAATATGAAGAAACTATTATAAAGGGTATAAACTTTGAAAACACTAAAGATTCATTTTTGAGTCAAACATGTCGAAAAATAACCATTTTTGAATCAAAAAATCGTTTTATGTCACATAAAACTGTGTATTTATAAGAATCAGATTCTTTGTTAAAAGTGGCACAATAATTGCTATAAAATATACAGAATCTTAACATTATCTAAGGAGGATTAGATGAATTTTCTTAAAGCACTTTTTAAATTTTCGCCTGTTTTTCTTCTGGCAGGCCTGATGATTGCTGAATATGATGCTCTTATTGCGGCACCTATAGCGGCTATCTATGCTTTTATTGTGGCAGGACTGACTGAAAAAATAAAATTCCAGGACTCACTTAATGCTGCAACCAAGAGTGTCAATAATATACTTATTGCCCTCTTTATACTCATGTTTGCTTATGCAATGGCCAGCCTGTTCATGAGCTCGGGAGTAGGGGCTTCGGTTGTGAATATTGCACTGTCCATGGGTGTTACAGGAAAAACAGTTGCGGTTGTAGGTGTAGTATGTACCGGAATACTTTCGGTGGCTACCGGTACTTCTTGGGGCACATTCGCTGCCTGCGCACCCATATTCATGTGGCTCAGCCATATTGTTGACGGTAATCCGTATCTGACAGTGTGCGCCATTGCCGGAGGAGCATGTTTCGGAGACAATATCGGACTTATTTCTGACACTACTATAGTATCGTCGGGTATTCAGGGTGTTCAGGTGGTAGACAGAATAAGACATCAGGGTGTATGGTCAGTAAGCTGCCTGGTATTGGCGTCTATAGCTTTTTATATAGCAGGTATAGTTATGGATCTTCCTTCTGCTTCAGTTGACGGAGCAGCGGTGGTATCACAGATACCTGAAAATGTCTGGGATGTTCTTGAAGCCGAAAGACCGGCGGCAATACCGCTTCTTCAGCAGATTGCCTCAGGAGTTCCTCTTTATATGGTAATCCCCCTTGTACTTGTAATATTGCTGGCAATCCTTGGGCTTAACACTTTTATATGTATCGGATCCGGACTTATATCATCATATATACTGGGAACCTTTGCAGGAACCACAGGAAGCATAAATGATTTTCTTACACAGTGTATGGACGGATTTTCAGAAGCCGGCAGCTGGGTAGTTGTAATGATGATGTGGGTAGCTGCTTTTGGCGGTGTAATGCAGGAAATGAATGCGTTTGAACCCCTGGCAAAATTTGTGGTGAAATGCTCACGAAAGGTGAGACATCTGATGACATGGAATGCAATCCTCTCTCTTGTGGGAAATATGACCCTTGCTGATGAAATGGCACAGATAGTGACCATAGGACCGGTTATCAAGGATATTTTAGATGAGAATGTTGAAGGAAGCGAAGAAGACATGTATAAGCTCAGACTTAGAAACGCCACATTTGGAGATGCTATGGGCGTATTTGGTTCACAGCTTATTCCGTGGCATGTATACCTTGCATATTATGTGGGAATCGCCGTTGGTGTATACCCGCTGGTAGAGCTGCAGCCGCTTGATTTCCTCAAATATAACTTCATGGCGTATATAGCGGTAATTTCATTACCCATACTTACATTTACAGGATTTGACAGATTTATACCCCTGTTCAGACTTCCTAAAGAGCCGGATGTAAGGCTCAAGAAAAAGATATGAAAATGAGTTACTGATAGAAGAATTTAAAATGGAAGACACATAAAAAAGACTGCTTGCCATATGCGGTTCAGCATATGTGATATGTCTGAAAAAGACCTGCACAGCATTACTGCTGTACAGGTCTTTTAGTCTCCGTATAAGTCTGCTAATATCAGGCTTTGTCTTCTTGCAGGCAATATTCTATTATTTTATCTATCACGTCTTTATATTCAAGACCAACGCCTGCCATCATCTTGGGAAACCGGCTCACAGATGTGAACCCCGGAATGGTGTTTATCTCATTGAAAACAATTTCTTTTTCAGGTGTAAGGAACATATCGATACGGGCAAAACCCTTGCATCCCAACGCGGCAAACAGAACTCTGCCTGCGTCGCGCACTCTCTCTTCTGTTTCGGGATCCAGTCTTCCCGGGCTGTGTATCTTTGAGTCTACGCCTGTGTATTTCATAGTGTAATCAAAGAAACACCCATGGAAAAGTTCGATTTCATCCACACGGCCGACTATTTCTCTGCCATTGCCATCACCGATGATAGAACAGCCGACTTCAAATCCGTTGATTTTTTCTTCTATTATTATCTCATCATCATACTCAAGTGCCAGATCATAGGCCTCCTTAAGTTTATCAGCTGTTTCTACGACACTTATTCCGTAAGAAGAACCGGCATTGACAGGCTTTACAAAAAGGGGATAGGTAAGACTGCTTACAGATTTGTGAAGAACTTCTTCAGACAAATCCCCTTTAAGACCTACGGCTTTAGGCACAGCTATACCGGCTTCTTCTGCTATGACATGAGCTCTGTATTTATCCATGCACAGAGCAGATGACAGAGTGCCGCAGCCCATTACAGGTATTCCTGCCATTTCTATCAGACCCTGGACAGTTCCGTCCTCACCGTTTTTCCCGTGAAGTACAGGAAAAGCTCCGTCGAGACGTGTAAAAGCCGTGCCGTCTTTTCTCAGTTCCACCATGCCGTGTATGGCGGTATCCGGTACAATATAGGCGGGTATACAATGGTTCTTATCCTCATGCCATGTATCTTCGGTGATTTTGTCCAGCTGCCCGTCATAGCGGAACCATCTGCCGTCCTTTGTTATTCCGATTGGTATGACATTATATTTTTCTTTATCAATATTAGACAACACCGCATGGCCGGATTTCAGGGAAATACTGTATTCACTGGAACAGCCTCCGAACAGGACTGCTATAGTTTTCTTTTCCATAATAATGCTCCTTTTAATGCATCAGTTTATTTTTCTATGCAGAAAGATATTATTTAAGATTTTCCGGATTGAGACATGAAAGGCTTTCTTCTACAAAGATACCGTCTTTTCTTATGAGTCTGTCATCGAAGTATATTTCACCGCCACCGTACTCAGCCCGCTGTATCATGACAAGATCCCAGTGGACTGCAGAATGATTGCCGTTGTCTGCATCATCGTAACATTTTCCCGGAGTAAGGTGGAAACTTCCGCATATCTTCTCATCGAAAAGGGTGTCTTTCATCGGATGCAGCACATAAGGATTGACGCCTATGGCAAATTCACCGAAATATCTGGCGCCCTCATCAGTATCAAGAAGGGCATTGATTCTGTCTGTATCATTTGCTGAAGCCTTTACGATTTTGCCGTCTTTTACTTCAAATCTTATATTCTCATATGTGAAACCCTGTTCCTCTGAGAATGTATTGTAGCTGATAACGCCGTTCATAGATTCTCTTACCGGAGCAGTATACACTTCACCGTCAGGTATATTGCGCAGCCCATCACATTTGACAGCAGGAATATCTTTTATGGAGAATGTGAGATCTGTTCCCGGACCTGTGATACGGACCCTGTCTGTTCTGTTCATAAGATCTACGAGAGGATCCATGGCCTGGCTCATTTTGCGGTAGTCCAGGGTGCATACATTGAAATAAAAATCTTCAAAAGATTCCTGAGACATATTTGCCAGCTGTGCCATAGAAGCATTGGGGTATCTCAGAACTACCCACTTGGTCTTGTCCACCCTGTAGTCCAGAGTGGGAGATGTCAGCTTATAATACATATTCAGTTTCTCAGAGGGCACATCAGCCAGTTCTGATGTGTTTTCACCGGCTCTGACTGCAATATAGGCATCCATGCCTTTCATCTGATAAAGCTGATATTCATTTAAAAACTCTATCTGCTGTTCATCGGCGCCAAGAAGTATCTCCCGGAGCACCGAGCTGTCTTTCTGGTTTACATAGGGGCGTGCCCCCAGATTATAGGTATCCTTTATAAGCTGCCTCACGAGAGGGCGGCAGCACTGACCCTCATAGTCTATCAGCACTCTTTCTCCCTTCTTAAGGTCACAGGAGTAGGAAGTGAGCACTTTAGAGAGTTCCATGACTCTTTTATCCATATTTACCTCCTTGGTATTGCTATATCATATTATAACCCAGAAATTAGCAAATTAAAAGGTCAAACAAAAAGTATTCAAGACAATTCTGTACATTAGTCAATGATGTGAGACCAAATTCGTGAAAAAGAAAAAGGTCAAGTGATACCATTAAAACGGTTGCCAAAGGTAGTC
>CASFMJ010000094.1 GCA_949295785.1 uncultured Bacillota bacterium
ACTACCTTTGGCAACCGTTTTAATGGTATCACTTGACCTTTTTCTTTTTCACGAATTTGGTCTCACATCATTGACTAATGTACAAACCAGCTTTTTTGCTTTATACGCCTATTATGGATATTTATAGTCATAATTTGACGGGATCGTTATTATCGAGCTTTGTCCTGCTGCCATTTGCTGCCGTATATCCGGCTTTCGGATCATCGGGCGCATCCACTCTTACATATATGCCTTTTGCCTCTGCCATTATCTCATCATTTTCATCTGAAATTACTGACGAAGTATAACAGCGGCGGCCCTCGACTTTGTCTATCTTTCCGTATCCATACATTTTTGAACCCACAAAAACAGGCTTTTTATACTCCACTGTCATCTCAGCTGTTACATATGTTGGTGTGCATTGAAGCTGTCTGCAAAAATCGGTGTGTAATATGGCTCTGCCCATAAGTTCATCCAATACTGCCGCTGACATGCCTCCATGCATCACTCCCCTGTGGCCTTCATGCATATGCTGTGGCGTGAAAATCGTTCCTATTTCTCCGTCTTCAAGTTCATAAAAAGTACATCCCAGAGCGGAAGGATTACTGCTGCCGCAGGTTATACTGGAAGCAGGCGGCACCTGCTTGCACAGAACTCTTTTCTTTTCTCTTTCTACTTTCATTCCCCGGTCTCGCCTTTCACTTCTGTTATTTTATCGGCTGCTTCTGCAACTGCTGTTTCACTGCAAAAGACTACGGAAGCATAGGTTCCCAGCGAATAACACATCTGTGAAGACGAATCTCCTTTTATGGCCTGTTTTTCTATAGTCCATGCCGGCATATCCTTAAGCTGCATTTTTATAAGTTTTTTTATGCTGGAAGAGCTCATATCAGTTGCCAGGTTTCCTTCTATAGATTTAAGTATGGATGTATAATCTGTAAGTATGGTGGAACTGCTGCTGGCTTTCTTCAATATTGCTTCTATAATTATCTGCTGATTTTCATTTCTTCTCAGATCACCATCCGGCCATGACTTTCTTTCTCTGCTGTATGCCAGAGCCATCGAACCGTCAAGATGATTATGGCCCTGAACAAAAGTATACTGATCCGCCATTCCATGTGTTGTAAATCCATAAGGTGAATCTATATCTATACCTCCTATGGCATCTACCAGTTTGGTAATGGTGGAATAATTAACTTTCACATAGTAATTTATCTCTATACCCATAAAGTTTTCAACAGTGCTTACAGTTTCTTCAATGCCGTAAAGTCCTGAATGGGTAAGCTTGTCCTTTGCACCTTTTGAAGCCAGTTCCACATAGCTGTCTCTGGGGATAGACGTCAGAAGTATTTTATGGGTTTTAGGATTTACCGTAACTATCATGTTCACATCACTTCTTGATACCGTGTTTATGTCTCCTGTGGTATCAAGGCCGCTTACCAGAACGTTGAAAGGTTCTGAGGTAACGTTGACATTTTTTGCTTTTCTGCTGTTTTCTTTTGCTATGGAAATCGTATATATGACTTTTGTTCCCTCTTTTGCTGCATCACTTTCTTCTGTTATGGTCTCATATGACGCGGCGCTTATGAAAGCTGCAGGATATTCTCCGTTTAAAAGCCCGGTTATCATATCAGAAGCATTTTCCACATAACTGTATTCTATTTTTATTTCTTCTTTCAGTTTATTTCTTGCTTCTGTGTATGTCTTGTCTGCAGCAGCTGCTGTGGCTATGGTCATGCCGGCCACATCGTCGGCTTCTTCATATGAAGAATCAGCTTTGACTACAAGATAAAAATCTTCCTTTTCCGCCAGCACACTTGTAATAGAATTGAAAAATCCCAGGGTGCTTCCTGCATAATAAGTGCCCATGCCGAATATGATTATCAGTATTACAGCAAACACAGCGGCACCTTTTTTTCTACCTTTTTTTCCTCTCGGACTATACATCACAGGTACAATGAACAATGAAATTATCACAAGTACCGCCAGCGCCGGATACAATATCTTTTCGGGCAGTATATTCAGCCAGAGCATAGTCACTGTGAATATTATCGCCAGTATGGCATATATGATGGATATAATTCTGTAAATTCCTGCTTTTTTCTGATTCTGTGCTTCTTTCTTTCTGTCGCTTCTCATGGTAAACCTTTCCCTGAACATTATCTCAATCACTTATAAAAATTCCTGTACATAACTTATGTTATTTCCAAAATAAAAAGCCTTCTTCAAGGCTTGACCGATAGTATTATATACTTTTTTCAAATGCATTACAACTGTTTTATTTAAGATTCGCAAAACTTTCATATTATAACTGATATTCTGACATTTTTCTCAGCTATCAGCAGAAACTTCCAATGAATCTTTAATGTACCGCTGTTTTTAATCAACATAAATAAAGCGTTATTCTGCTTATATACCTTCTTTCGATTAATAATAAATATGAGGCCTCTTTAGGCAGAGGCCTCACTTAGTATCTTTAAGTTCATGTAATCATAAACTCCAGTTTACTGATATTTTTTAAATCCGGAACAAGGAGCATGATTTTTACCAGTTCTGTGCGAAAAGTCCGCCTGCTCCGCCGGAATGAATAAACAGCACATTATCATCTTTTTTATACTCTCCGACTTTTGCCCTTTGTATAAGGCCGGCAAAAGCTTTTCCTGTATAGCATGTGTCCAGCACTATACCCTCAAGGCGCATCATCATAGATATTGCCTCATTTCCGGCTTCAGACGGTATGGAATATCCGGGGCCACACATATCCACCAGGTCAGGCACCGGCAAAACAACGTCGGCTTCCAGAAGTTCTGCAGCCTCCCTCATCAGCT
Source organism: uncultured Bacillota bacterium (assembly GCA_949295785.1). Classification (GTDB taxonomy): domain Bacteria; phylum Bacillota; class Clostridia; order Peptostreptococcales; family Anaerovoracaceae; genus Fimisoma. Next base: position 2,808 of record CASFMJ010000094.1, read on the forward strand.
GTGGCACTATCACATCAAAGGGATCTGAATCCACCATGGAACACATTACATGAGTGCCCGGAAGATAGAGACTTGCTCCCAGAATCGTTCCGGCAGCTGTACCTCCTGAACCACAGGCGCATACTATATGGTCAAAATGCATGCCGGATTGGGAAATCTCTTGCATGCAGTCTACATATCCCAGTGAGCCCAGCGCATTTGATCCTCCGCATGGTATTTTGTAGACTCTACGTCCCAGTTCTGCCCCTATTCTGTCCATTTCTTTGTAGATTTCATCATAGCTGTCAGTATCAACAAATCTTACATCTATCCCCATAAGGTAATTCAGTATCTGATTGCCTTTTCTTTCGGTTATGCCTCTCTTCTTAAGCACCAGTATGCAATCCATTCCCATGCGCAAAGCGCATGCAGCGGTCAGCATAGCATGATTGCTTTGAGCCTGGCCGGTTGTCATGACAAGATCATAGCCTTGTTTTTTTGCATCTGCAAGAAGATACTCCAGCTTTCTGACCTTATTGCCTCCCAGTGCCACGCCACATAAATCGTCTCTCTTGATCCATACATTAGTCCCCAATTCTCTGCTTATATTGGGCAGGCGATGAAGCGGTGTCGGAAAAATACCCAGTGATTCTTTTTCAAATTTCTTCATAATGATCCTTTTCGCCTCTCAGATATATATTTTCTTTGTTCATACATAGCCGGCAAAATTCTCTATTCTGATGATTCTAAAAATATCCGCATGCCGGCTTTTAGATTTTATAATGGTGTTTTAATTATATGATTTATACAAATGTAAGCAGCTTTGATGCGTCTTTTCTTGGCGGAGCATCCGGATCTATATCGGGATATCCTATTGGTATGAGTGCCGCAAGCGTCTGGCCTTCGGGTATCTCTACGATCTTCTTAATCTCTTCTTCATCGAAATATCCCATTATGACTGTTCCCAGCCCTTTTTCATGTGCAGCCAGACAGAATGTCTGTGCTGCTATTCCGGCATCAAACATCTGCCACTGATCCTCTTTCTTTGTGGAATAACTTCCGTCTCTGTCATATCCCGAACGGCCTTCCACGAATGTAAGCAGAAGCATTGCAGCTGCTCCTTCCATAGTGGGAACATTACCCTTAAAACCATACGCACACTTTTCATTGGCCAAAGCTTTCAGTTTAGCCTCATCGTCAACTATTATGTATCTGGCTATCTGTGTGTTTTTCCATGATGGTGCATATGCCGCTATATTTACGATTTCCTCAAGCAATTCCCTGGGGACTTTTCTGTCCTGGAATTTTCTTATACTTCTTCTTTCTTTGATTCCGGTAATTAGATCCATCTTTTTTCCCTTTCCTTATATTATTTTACCTGAAATATATAAAACTTCACGTTTATCTATATATGATTCAAGTGTTTTTATTTTAACATTTAAGCCGTTCAATATCAATAAAGAATCCCGTTAATTAACATTTATATGCCTGCAAAATAAAAATTTCCGTTATTTTCACTTTTTTATCTATGGCAAGAATTGAGGAAAAAACTGCCGGTACAGACTAAAAAACCGCCGATATAACATTATATAACGGCGGTATAAAAAGCGGCGCTTTCATAGGATGGAAAATGTTACTTCCACATCCCCGGTACCAAGCACTTCTAAAAGACGATCCCCGGTTGTATCCTCAATAGTAGCCAGTTTAGTAAAGTTCCATGAATTGTTATCATAATAAATCGTTATCTGATTACCCTGATATAAAATCACATCACCTGCGCTCACCTTGATCTGTCTGTCGTTTCTCGGCAGAGTCCTTCCCAGGGAACCTACTTTTTCCATTCCTGCATAGTCGTGCATCTGTACTGTAACAGGGCTCTCACAAAGTAATGTTACAAAAGCCTTTGCTGAAGAATTATCTTCCGGCACAGCTATAAATTTTTCGCTTCCTGCTTCAATTTGTATTCTCACTGATCCTGTTTCCTCCGGTACAGTTTCAGGACTATCCTCCTCTGCCTGGGATTCAGGCTGAGATGGATTTACCTGTGTATCTGTGTATTCGTTAATATTTTCAGAATGATCAGCCACTACCGTTTTTTGTTCTTTCGAATCACTGATTGTGACATATACGAGAAAAAGCATCAATAAGAACAGAATAAGCAAGAAGACTCCTATTCTCTTCATTGTCCCTCTGACCTCCTTCCCGTTAAGTGTTCTGCTTATTTAAATCTTATTATCGCTGGCTGCAAATTTAAATTACAGTCTGATCATAATATAGCATTGCCTGCATCAAAAGCTTTTTTCATAGCACTGCTTCCTTTAATATCTCCAGGTTCGGTTACATTTCCTCCAAATATCACACCGGAAAGATGTGCCTTGGGGAAACACTGTATCCAGCCTTCAAGACCACCGGCAGCGTGCGCCCATACATGGTCACCGTCCTCTGCCACTGCTGCAATCAGATAAACATCTCTGAATGCATATTCACAGCTATACAGAGGATTGGCTCTGTCCAGAAGAGTCTTCATCTGACCGCACATCTCATAATAATAAATAGGCGTGGCAAATACCAGAACATCTGCATTCAGCATCTTTTCCCGGACGATTATATCTGCATCATCCAGGATCACACATTTTTTTGTTTTCTGACATGACAGACATCCGCAGCAAAAATTAATATCTTTTCCTATCAGGCTTATTTTTTCCACTTCATGTCCGGCCTTTTGCGCGCCTCTGGCAAATTCGGCAGCCAGTGCATCTGAATTTGAGTTTCTGCGGTGACTTGTGGAAATAATCAGCACTTTTTTACTCATTATAGTTACCTCTTTTCTCATAATCCTTCTTCATGCATGTACAGTCTGGATTATCTGCTCTTGGCTGTTTCCTTCATTAAAAACAAAATCAACTGTATAAGGACGCCAGATGCTGTTTTATATAATCTGCACCTGCAGGAAAACCTGTTTTTATACCTGTAATGCACCTCATTCTAAATTCTCTCTGAAGAACTTTTCTATCTTGGCAAACGGAATAACATCCATCCGGTCATATAAATCTGTATGCACTGCACCCGGAATTATAAACAGCTCCTTATTATCTGTATAAGGGTTATCTTTTACCATGTCAGCAAATGCATCTTTTGAAAAATAGCATGAATGGGCTTTCTCACCATGAATCATAAGCACAGCGCTGCGGATTTCATTGCTGTATTGTAATATCGGCTGATTTATAAATGACATAGTTCCAATAGTATTCCACCCTTCATTTGAGTTCAGCGAGCGGATATGATAGCCGCGTTCCGTCTTATAATACGCGCTGTAATCTTTAACGAAAAACGGCGCATCCTCGGGTGCGGGATATGGCAGACATCCGCCGGCGCGGGAATATATGCCGGTCTTATATTCCTTTGTACGGACATTATTTAATGTTTTTTTCATGGCATAACGGGCATCTGCACTATCTGATTCGTCAAAATATCCATTGGCATTGACACGACTCATATCGTACATGGTTGAGGTAACCGTTGCCTTGATACGTGTGTCCAATGCGGCCGCATTCAATGCCATTCCGCCCCATCCGCATATTCCTATGATGCCGATTTTATCAGGATCAACATTATCCTGAACAGAAAGAAAATCAACAGCCGCCTGAAAATCTTCAGTGTTGATGTCAGGCGAAGCCATATAGCGAGGATTACCACCGCTCTCTCCGGTAAATGACGGGTCAAAGGCTATGGTCAGAAATCCACGTTCTGCCATCGCCTGGGCGTATAAACCGGAACTCTGCTCTTTTACCGCACCAAAAGGTCCGCAAACAGCAATGGCTGCAAATTTTTCTTTTGCATTTAACGGAATATACAAATCGGCAGCCAGTGTTATGCCATATCGATTAGTAAATGTCACTTTGCTGTGATCTACCTTATTGCTTTTGGGGAATGTTTTGTCCCATTCTTCACATAAAATCAGTTTTTCAGTTTTCATCATCATAAAATTCCTCCTGAATTTTTTTGATCTGCCTTGCCGGAACACCTCCATATACGGTGTTTTCAGGCACATCTCCCGTTACAACGGCTCCTGCTGCAATAACAGCTCCGTTTCCCACAGTTACACCTTTACATATGGTTGCATTTGCACCAATCCATACGTTTTTACCTATGTGAACAGGTGCGGGAATCATATTTGCCCGATTATCAGGATCAAGACTATGATCCAGAGTTGCAATTACCACATTATGGCCTATAAGCACACCATCTTCAATGGTGACACCTCCCTGATCCTGGATTTTTACACCGGAATTTATAAAAACATTTTTCCCGAGTTTAAGATTCTTGCCGCAGTCTGTGTAGAATGGCGGGAACAATCTAAAACTGTCATCTACATGACGTCCTGTAATCTTTCGCATAAGCGAAACGATTTCATCAGCAGTATGATAACTGCTGTTCAGTTGGGCAGTAAGGCGCATAGCCTCAGAAGAAAGCTCATGCATGCACATGTGTGCTTCAGAACCTGCTTTCACTTCTTCTCCACTATCCATACATTTCAAAAATTCTTCTAATCGCAATTCTTTTCACCTCGTTTTTATTTTAAAACCCCGGCATTAAAATAGCAAATTGTTATAAATTATATCCAGCAATTCTTGAAAGGAATATCTGTTTATAATATAATGTAAATGATGTGAAAGGAGTGATTTCATATGGAACTTCGCATACTGCGTTATTTTGTGGAAGCTGCCAGAGAAAAAAGCATGACAGGAGCAGCACATAAGCTGCATGTGACACAACCTACATTGTCTAAACAGATTAAAGAACTGGAAGAAGAGCTGGGGCAGAAGCTTTTTATCCGCGGCAACTATCAGATACATCTTACTCCTGAAGGAAGTATACTGTATAAGCGAGCCCTGGATATTCTGGAAATGGTAGACCTGACTTCTGCAGAATTTGCTTCTATGAAAGAGTTCAACGGTGGTGATATTTATATCGGATGCGCAGAATCAGACGGTATGACTCTGATTGCCAGAGCTGCAGGAAGGCTCAGATATGAATACAAAAATCTGCATTTCCATCTTTACAGCGGAAATGCAGAATCAGTCTGTGAACGTCTGGATAAAGGGCTGTTGGATTTTGCTGTTGTAGTTCAGAACATCGATTTATCCAAATATGATTTTTTAGACTTGCCTGTAAAAGATACATGGGGTCTGATTATGCGTAAAGACAGCCCGATGGTGGCCAAATCTGAAGTAGCTCTTGAGAAGCTGACAGAACTTCCTCTTATAGTATCAAGGCAGGGTGCCACCAGTGAAATGCCCCAATGGCTTCAGAAAAACTATGCCCGGCTTAATATTGTTGCCACCTATGATCTAATATTTAATGCCTCCATTTTAGTGCGTGAGGGACTGGGATACGCATTGGGCTTTGATAAGCTGGTAAACACCGGATTGGAGAGCATCTTATGCTTTCGGCCCATTGTTCCTGCAATAGTCTCACCCATGCGCCTGATCTGGAGAAAAGATCAGCAGTTTTCCCGCGCAGCAGAATTATTTTTAAGAGAGGTAGAATGTACCTGTAACACGCCTGATGGCTTAACATTCTAAATGAATGCTGCACAAAGCAATTTGCAAACTCCGAATCTCAGCTTATACCCGTAACCGAAATATATGTGATTTTAACAGTACTTAAGGCAGGTTTTAAATCTGGATTATGACTATTTCTCTATCTGGAGCCTGTTTATTTTGTAATTGAGTTTCTGAGGCGAAATACCCAGTTTCTCTGCCACTACTTTAAGTTTCCGGTTTTCTCTCATTATCTCTTCTATTATTGCCTTTTCCATGCTCTGCATAATATCGTCTATACTTGCATTTCCACATTCCAGTTCTTTCTTTATTTTGTCTAAATCACAATATCCATTTATTGGTGACGGCCCATTGTAAGAATATTTCTGCTCCGGAAGATCTGCTGATCTATTTTTATTATCATTTTTCCATATTCCGGGATGATCCATGTCTTCAAACAGGCCTTGTATGGAATTCAATGTGATCATATCGGATTTTTCCGCATTGAATGCACTTTCTATAGTATTACGCAGTTCTCTCACATTTCCGGGCCAGTGCCATTCCTGAAATGCTGCCAGTGACATGTCTGTAACGCCTTTTATGTTACGCCCTATTTTTTTGTTGAAAAAGTCTATAAAAAATTCCGTAAGAGGTACAATGTCCTCTTTTCTTTCTCTCAATGGAGGCAGTTTTATCTTCACCGGACTTATTCTGTAATAAAAATCCGATCGCATACGCCCGTCTCTGACCAGTTCTTTCAGATTTTCGTTAGCAGCACTTATAATACGCACATCCAGAGGGATATCCTTTTCTCCGCCCACTCTTCTGATTGTTTTTTCTTCAAGCACATTGAGAAGTTTTGACTGTAAATAAAGATCCATTGAATTTATTTCATCAAGAAACAATGTTCCATGGTTGGCAAGTTCAAACAGTCCTTTTTTACTTTCTGCTCCTGTAAAGCCGCCTTTTTCCGTGCCGAAAAAAGTACTTTCCATAAGATTCGGGGGTATGGCCGCACAGTTTTGTGATATGAACGGGCTGTTCCATCTTCCGCTCAGCTGATGAATGGTTTTAGCTACTACGCCTTTTCCCGTGCCTGTTTCCCCGTGCAAAAATACATTAGAATCATTCATAGCTATAAATTTTAATGACTCTTTTATATTCTTCATTTCATTGTTTTCAGTTACTATATGGTCCAGTATCCCTTTTTCTGCTTTTTTCTCATCACTTTTTTGCGTGAGATATTTCAGATATTTCAAAGCGTCAACCGCACCTTGTATCTGACCCTGTTCGTTAAAAATAGGATATGAATGACCTTCTACAAGTATTCTTGTATTTCCCACTATTAATATCTGGTTTTCAACCTTCGAAACCTGTCCGGTCTTTATAGCCTTCATTACGCTGCTGTTTTCCTGATTAAGACCTTCAAATGTGTCGAGAATATTTTTTCCCATACGCTCTTTGTCGTATTCTTCGGTTTCAAAAGTATTATTTATTCTCTTTGTATACTCTGCTATACCATCTTTATTTATTATAGTAAGGACATCGTAGGTTTCATTGCTTTCTTTTAAAATGTCATCCAGGATTTTGATATAGTTCATTTACATTCACCTGCCAAATTTAATGTTACTTATAATTATACAGCATAAACAGATTTATTTCACTAAAAAACAATACGGCAGCCTGGCACTGCCGTATTTTTGATTAAAATACCTCTTATCACACAAGTTCCTTAGACATTTTTTCTATAATATCTTCAAATGTTTTCGGTATACGCTGTTCCACATCAGGTATGTATATTCGTTCTCCTATCTGATGCAGATATTTCCCTTTTGCCCCTATCATCACAGTGGGCATGTGAAGTTCTTCAAGGGAATCAAAGTCCATTCCATATAACTCCCTGGGGAAAGCCATACATTTCATTACATTATTTTCACTTTCTGCGTTCAGACATGAAGTATAACTTACATCTGTCATTCCCGGTGTATATTCGACAGCTACATATCCTTCTTCTATGCCATCAAAAAATCTTCTTGCGTTATCATCAACTCTTGATATATGCACCGGCGGATAATATGGCGGAGCAATTCCCACAACTACAGTAGGAGAAGGTAGGACAATCTTGCTCATAAGATTCTTTATGTAAAGCATGCTGGCATCAGGTATGCTCATACCGCTTTCAACATTTTCTTTTGCCTCTGCAGAAGCTGCCTTTTCTATATCTGCAGCTTCTTTTTCTCCTTTTTCCTTAATAATCATCTGCCTGAGCTGATCAAAAGTTATCATAAGGGGACTTGTTTCTATCCTTGCACTATTGTCTACAGTTCCGTTTTTCATCACGCAGTCAAACACCCTGTGATATTCATCTGCAACCTGCTTTGCTATGGTCTCACAATATGATGTCAGCTTAGATAACAGGGTTTCTGCGTTTATGCTTCCAAGGAACATGACATTATAGCATGCTCCGCAATACTCGGGCAGCGATGCATCATATGATTTTTTAAGTGACTTGAATATCTGTACTGTAGGCGGCTGCGTAGCTGTGCCATGATCATATGATATCATCTCTTCATTTATTTCCATTTTTTCCATTATCTTGGCAAGGACCATGGACGGGTTCAGTCCGTTCATTACTCTTGATGTATGGGAGACGCATCCCTTGACAACAGTTGTAAGCATCACTTTTCCTGTTGTACCCATTATGATATGAGGCTGCTGGCTGCATATTGTATTCAGGTTGCATGACTCTCCTACTATGCACAGTTCATAGCTGAGACCGAATTTTTCTTTAAGTTCCTTATACAGTCCCAATGCCATTCGTGCTCCCACAGACATATTTTCTTCATCAGGAACTGCCACAAAAAGAAGCGATATATCTCTGTCAGTTTCCTTGAATAAAGTATTCAGTGAAATCGCCAGACCGGCCTTCATATCTGCCGCTCCCCTTCCGAACATCCAGTCAGGGTTTTCAAGGTCCTCTTTCCACTTAGGATCATCTCCAAACTTTTCTTTAAACTTTTCCTTAAGTTTATCGGGAGAAAGAGCATACTCTGCAAGAGAACCGTAACATTCAAGATCCACAACATCATAGTGGCCCATGAACATCAGTGTCTTTTGGGATTTTCCTTTTCTCAGTGCCCATACCACCGGCCGGTTCAGCATATCATCGCCATAATATTTGCCGCAAAGATCAGGGTTTTTCTGAAAATAATCTTCTTCTTTTATTATTTTATAAATTTCCTCTGCCATTTCGCATTCAAGGGCTGTACCTGTATCACTCTGTACAGAAACAAGGCGCATAAGTAGTTCCTTTATACTTCTCATAAAATTTCTCCTCGTATTATATAGTAGTAGTGTTTATAGACCCTCTCCAAGGTCTGTATGCTATACTGTTTGGAGATACTGTGGATTG
>CASFMJ010000095.1 GCA_949295785.1 uncultured Bacillota bacterium
GAATGTTTCTGTTGCACTTTCCCTATAGTTACCTACGCCGGACGTTATCCGGCATCCTGCCCTGCGGAGCCCGGACTTTCCTCATCTGCATTATGCAAGACGCGACTGCCTGCTCTACCCGAGTCTAATCAGAACATATATGCTACAAAGGATACTGAATATGTAATGACTACTGCCGCAATCAGAACTATAACCAGTATCTTGGCTATGATCTGTTTTCTTTTATTCATTTTTCATACGCCCCTTTTCAGATAAGAATAAACGGATCTGAATCCGTCTTTGATTTAATTATATCAAGATCTGTGTTATTTCTGAGGTAGCAAACCATGTTTTCAGTGAAAATTTTCTCACTGCCGTAGTGACCGATGTCCAGTACATTCATTCCCGATTCTGAAGCAAGTCTGGCCTGATGATATTTCACATCTCCTGTGATAAAAAGATCACAGCCCCACTCTATTGCCATTTTTGAATACTCTGCACCGGCTCCGGTGCACAATGCAACTTTTCTGATCTGAGTTTTCAGATCTCCGCTAAAGGACATCTTCCTTTTATCAATATTGAGCCATCGGCTTATCTGCTCTATGTATTCTTTTATGTCGCATTGTCCGTCTATTGTGCCCACTCTGCAAAACCCCGTCTCGTCAGGGACATGTATATCGCACAGATGCAATATTTTTGCAAGGTAGTCATTATTACCTCCGTTACATTTGTCAAAAGGCGTATGACTGGAATAAACACTGATATGGTTCTGAATCAGTTTTATAATATAGTCTCCTGTGACAGAATCATCATAAATGTTTTTTAATGTATCAAAAAACAGTGGGTGATGGGTAATTATTGCCTGTACTCCCAGGTTTACAGCTTCATATATAACATCACCGGTTATTTCAAGAGCAACAAGCACTCTTTCGATTCTACGTCCGGAAAATCTTATCTGAGCCCCTGAGTTGTCCCATGGTTCCTGCAGCTCCAGAGGACTTCTTTTTTCAATAATATCGCTCAGTTCTTCAAATTTCATAATTTCTCAATGAGTCTCCTGATATAATCTATCCTGTATTGCCTGCTTCTTATATCTGCATACGAGATATTGTCCGAAGCTTCCATTCCATGTAATATATTTTTTTCAATAATAAGTTTATTGCACAAATATTCTCTTGTCAAGGGTCCTGCAAATTTTATGAGAGTATGCGGATATTCATATTCTATCCTGTCCGGACCCAGATTCCTTGCCACTGCCATTTCTTTTGGAAGTACAGTAAGAATCTCACATATGTATTTTCCTTCTCTTACAAGCTGTTCGTTACATATAGAGAATCCGTTATTGTAAAGCCAGTATCTGAGCAAACCGATATTGTTTCTTGGCTGAAGTATCATTTTCCTGAAACTTTGAGCCTTTTTTATATCTTTTCCAAGTATCTCGGTTATAAGTATCCCTCCCATGCCCGCTATCACAAGACAGTCTGTCTCTTCGCAATCCAGTACCTCTATACCGCTTCCAAGCCTTAGATCAAACTGTGTATCGGGATGAAGTCTTATGCAGTTTTCTTCAGCTTTTTTTAAGGAGCCCGGGCTTATATCAGTCATAATGACTCTGGGTGAAATACCGCTTTCCCATAAAAAAATCGGCAAGAAACCGTGGTCAGTCCCTATATCTGCCACGGTTTCGCCTTTTTTAATCTGATCTGCAATTATCTGTAGTCTGTCACTTAGTCTTATCATATTTATTCAAGATAATCCTTTAACTTTTTACTTCTGCTGGGATGACGGAGTTTGCGCAATGATTTTGCTTCTATCTGTCTTATTCTCTCCCTTGTTACGTCAAATTCCTTTCCCACTTCTTCAAGGGTTCTGGCTCTGCCGTCTTCAAGACCGAATCTTAATTTCAGAACCTTCTGTTCCCGTTCTGTCAATGTATCCAGTACCTCTACCAGCTGTTCTTTCAGCATTGAAAATGCAGCTGCCTCTGCCGGAGCAGGAACATCCTCATCGGGTATAAAATCTCCAAGATGACTGTCTTCTTCCTCGCCTATAGGTGTCTCCAGAGAAACAGGTTCCTGCGCTATCTTCTGTATCTCACGTACTTTCTCTACGGAGATTCCCATTTCCTTGGCTATTTCTTCAGGGCTTGGTTCTCTGCCATATGTCTGAAGAAGCTGTCTGGATACTCTGATAAGCTTATTTATTGTCTCTACCATATGAACAGGTATACGGATTGTTCTTGCCTGATCCGCTATTGACCTGGTTATTGCCTGTCTGATCCACCATGTGGCATATGTTGAGAATTTATATCCTTTAGTATAATCAAACTTGTCTACTGCCTTTATAAGTCCCAGATTGCCTTCCTGTATCAGATCGAGAAAAAGCATTCCTCTTCCCACATATCTCTTGGCAATACTTACGACAAGACGAAGATTTGCCTCACACAATCTCTTTTTAGCTTCTTCATCCCCGTTTTCCATACGCTTTGCAAGCTCTATCTCTTCATCAGCCGACAGAAGGGGAACTTTTCCTATTTCTTTCAGATACATACGAACGGGATCATCCACCGCAATACCCTTTGGAATTGCTGCTTCAAGATCCATTTCTCCGGCTTCTTCGACAATAAGCTCTGCATCTTCCACCACATCGGGGTTTTCAGCCAGTATGTCGTCAAAATTATCCGGTTCTGTTTCTGATACTATTTCTATGCCCTTTGACATAAGCAGCTCGTACATATCATCCATCTGATTCTTATCAAGATCCGATGAATCAAACACATCGGCAATGTCAGCATATGTCAGCTGATTATGAGAATTCTTTCCTTTTTCCAGCAATAGGGAAAGCAACTCCTGTTTCTTGTCAGGATTCTCGCCTGCCTGTTCTGATACGGCACTGCATTCCTCTGCCTTTTCTGAAATAGTCTTTTCTGTACTCATTACATTTTTCCTCCATGTGACTTCATTTCTTTCTGGATCATCATCAGTTCTTTTGTCAGCCGGTCTACAGATTGTCTGTCATTTTCATCAGCCAGCGACAATATATCTCTAAGCTCCCTTTCACGATTCAGAAGTTTCTCATATCTCCATCTGTGAATACATTGATCAAGAACTTCATTTTCATTTCCTGATATTATTATTTTATCTAAACTATCTTTTAATGTTTCGCTTTCAGCCGGGTCCAGTCTGTCAGTAACCTGATCCATGCTCATATCACCATATAGTCCATAAAGTTCAAAAATAATGTTTATGGTCTTTTTTCCCAGATCACTGCGGAACAATTCTGAACATGGCAGCACTTTTTCTGCAAACTCCGGATCAATAAAAAGACATTTAAGAACAGTTGCCTCAAGAGAAGGTATTACGGACATGGATTCCGGCGGATGATTGCGTAATCTTCCGGTTTCTTCCTTCTTTGTGATACTATTGCCTGAGATTTCCATTTTTATAGCTCCTTCAGATATGCCGGTATCTGAAGAAATCTTTTTTATATATATATCACATTCCACCGGACTTAAATCAGCTAATATAGGGGAAATTCTCCTCATATAATCAATTTTTCCGTCCTCAGTTAAAATATCAAGCCCTCTTTTTGCTGCCTCAATCTTATATTCTATATAGGGCATGGCTTTTTCAGTAAGTCTGATAAAAGCGTCTCTGCCGTTTTTCTTTATATATTCGTCAGGATCTTTTCCATCTGTCACATGAAGAACCTTTACCTTACAGTTTTCACCTCTCAGAACCTCTATGCCTCTCAATGCAGCTTTCTGTCCGGCATCATCGGCATCATAAGACAAAATAACATTTTTTGTATATCTGCTGACCAGCTTGGCCTGATTTTCTGTAAGGGCTGTTCCCAGTGAAGCTGCTACATTTTTTACTCCATACTGAAAAAGAGAGATTGCATCCATATAACCTTCTACTATTATGGCACATCCGTCTTTGCCTATATCCTGTCTTGTAAGATTTAATCCGTAAAGATTGTTTTTTTTCTGAAAAACTCTGTTTTCAGGTGAATTCAGATATTTGGGCATTGTCTGGCTGTCAAGAGCTCTTCCTCCGAAACCTATGACCTTGCCGGCAGTGTTTATAATGGGAAATATCACCCTGTTCCGAAACTTATCATAGTATCTGTTTTCTTTTTTTGAAAGAAGTCCCAGTTCCACCAGCAGCTCGGGGTCTGTACCCTTTTCATTAAAATACGAATATAAGCTGTCCCAGCTGTTTTCTGCATAACCGAGTCCGAACTTCTTGATGACAGTATCACTGATACCTCTTTTTTTCATATAAGTATACCCGGCATTTTTCTTTTCCGTCATATTCCTGTAGAAAAACCTTGCAGCTTCTCTGTTTATATCATAGTACTTTTCTCTGTCATCACTTTTATAGACATTTTTTTTAATGTCTATTCCATACTCATCTGCAAGCTTTTCAACAGCATCATTGAACTCAAGGTTATAATATCTTTCAACAAATGATACAACATCCCCTGAAGCACCGCAGCCGCCAAAACAGGTAAATATCTGCTTCTGCGGAGACACTATAAAAGAAGGAGTCTTTTCATTATGAAAAGGACACAGTCCCTTATAATTGGCTCCTGCTTTCTGAAGATGTACATTTCTGCCGATAACGTCAACAATATCTATCCTGCTTTTAAGATCTTCTATTGCCTCTTTGCTGAAAGAAAAACTCATTTTTTGCTCCAAAACATCATTCTATGTTTTATATACGCAAAAAATGAGTGATTTCCTTTTTTTATATAAAAATTTTTATTTCCAGCTTCTGGGGACGAACAGATCAGTATAAATGTTAAGAGCAAATCTGTCTGTCATACCTGCTATATAATCTTTTACAGCTTCATGAGTACCTTCTTCGGCAGCAATTTTCTGCAGATCCTGCGGCAATTTAGCCGGATGTTTCAGAAAGTAATCATAAAGTGAACTTATGACAACCTCCACTTTGGCAAGATCTTCTTCTTTTTTTACACGTCTGCTCTTGTATACATGACTGAACATGAATGTTCTCAGTTTACCCAGTTCTTCTTTGAATTCTTCACTCTGAGAGATTTCTTTTTTACCGTCGCTGTTTACTATAAGATCAGTAACCATAGTGTTAATCCTCTCTCTGTGTGTTCTTCCAAACAGTTCAAGTGCCGGCTGCGGTATATCTTTCATGGAGATTACCTGACTTCTCAGCGCATCATCGATGTCGTGATTAATATAGGCCACTCTGTCACTTATTTTGACAATCTGCCCTTCAAGAGTAAAAGGGATCCCTTTTCCTGTATGATTAAGTATACCGTCTCTTACTTCTTCGGTAAGGTTCATTCCCTGGCGTTGAGACGTGGATTCCAGCACATCTACCACACGCAGACTCTGCACATTATGTGAGAACCCTCCCGGATGAACTGAATTGAGCACATCCTCACCATTGTGGCCAAAAGGCGTATGGCCAAGATCATGCCCCAGAGCAATGGCTTCTGTAAGATCTTCATTTAGATTAAGCGCTCTTGCTATGGTTCTTGCTATCTGAGAAACCTCAATAGTATGAGTCAGCCTTGTCCTGAAATGGTCTCCTTCCGGCGCAAGAAAAACCTGGGTCTTATGCATAAGTCTTCTGAAAGATTTTGAATGTATTATCCTGTCTCTGTCTCTCTGAAATTCTGTTCTTGTGGAACATTTTTCTTCAGGAAATTTTCTGCCTCTTGACATACAGCTTTTTGCAGCATAATCAGATAATATTTTCAGTTCTCTTTTTTCCAGATCTTCTCTTAACAGCATTTCTTCACCCCCCTTTTTTTACCTTGATCCGGTATGTCCGAACCCACCCGAGCCTCTTTCTGTAGAATTGATTTCATCAGTTATAGTAAAACCGACCTGTATATACTCTGAAAAAACCACCTGGGCTATCCTGTCTCCGTCACAGACAGTATATGGCTGATCACTGAAATTTATCAGAGGAATCTTCCATTCCCCTCTGTAATCACTGTCGATGGTTCCGACTCCGTTAACAAGTCCTATGCCATGTTTTATAGCAAGACCTGACCTTGCCCTTATCTGCGCTTCCACACCTTCAGGCAGCTGGACGAAAAGCCCTGTAGGGATAAGCCTTCTCTCTCCGGGCATAAGAGTCTGGGGCCGGTCAAGAAATGCTCTTATATCTGCGCCTGCAGAACCTTCGGTTTCATATGAAGGGATTCTTCCGCTCTTACTTATGATTTTTATCGTTTCTGCTTTTTCTTTCATGATTTATACTCTCACTGCTTTCTTCAGGTTCATATCTCTGTTTGTAAGACATACGGCTGAGTATTTTTCTATATCGCAAACCAGTGGCTTAACTTGGTCTATGGCCTGTTTTGTCACTTTATCTATGCCGTCTATGACTTCATCCTGCTCATATGCCCGGTCAAGGAGAAGCAGATTTTTTCCGAGAGAAAACATGCGTCCGGAAACATTTTCCTGACCGAATATGTAACTGCTCTTAAGCTGTTCTTTTGACATGTCTATTTCTTCTTCTGTCAGGCCCTTCCTGTCAAGTATATCAAGTTCTTCTTTTATACCATCAATGGCAGCATTTATCTTATCATGACTCACGCCTGCATATATGTTATAATATCCGTCACTGCTGAAGGCGCTGTTGGTAGAGTATACACTGTAGGCCAGTCCTTTTTCTTCTCTTATGTTCTGAAAAAGTCTCGAGCTCATACTTCCCCCCATCACGTTGTTGAGTACGGCAAAAGTATAGTATCTGGGATCGTCGAGACTTATACTCCTTGTCGCCATACAGATGTGAGACTGATTTATATCTTTTTTGATGACTTTAAATCGAGGCTTATACTCAGATTCTTCTTTTTCTCTTATTGTTCTTTCCGATTTGAGATTTTCAAATTTATCTGAAAGATAACACAGAAATTCATCTTTGTTAAAATTGCCAGCTACAGCTATCACTATGGAATCTCTGGTGTATGTATTCTCTTTATATGAAGTTATGACCGGCCTTGTGATTCCTGCAAGAGATGTCCTTGTGCCGATTATGGAATTGCCCAGAGGATTTCCTTTAAATACCATTTCACAGATGCTGTCATGCACCAGATCATCCGGCTGATCCTGTATCATATTTATTTCTTCATATATGACCGTTCTCTCCTTGGTCATCTCTCGGCTGTCAAATACAGCATTATTGACCATATCTATAATCACTTCTGCACCGTCTTTAAGGTGAGAACTTATGGTCTTGACATAATAACATGTGGCTTCTTTTCCGGTAAACGCGTTCATCTGTCCGCCTATTCTGTCAACATCCTCTGCTATTTTTTTTGCGCTTCTTGTCTGTGTACCTTTGAACATCATATGTTCAATGAAATGGGATATTCCCGATACCTGCTGCCACTCATCAACGGCACCGTTTTTTACCCATATGCCGAAAGCAGCTGATTTTACATGATCCAGTTCTTCCATAACCACTCTTATTCCACAGTCCAGTGTTTTTATATCTATATTTCCCATCTTTCTTCCTCCAAAAAAATTCATTTTATATGATAACACATTTTTCACTGTTTTCATATACTATCAGAGAAAGATATTGGACTATTTAAGGAGGTAAAATATATGAGCTGCTTTGGTGGGAGAGTATCCCAGGACCTCTATCAAAACTGCTGTAACGCCAATACCATCTGTGAATTTGACGGTGACATGGACAATGTTAAAAGCGAGCCGATCTATGTTCAGAAGGTCTTTGACGCTATACTGATCAATCTTCAGGGCATGAAGACAGTTCAGGATCAGGCCTTTTCTCCCTGCATACCGGCAGGACACAGAGTAAAGCGAGTTATAGATATCAGATGTAAGAGGAGCTTCAATCCATATAATGTAGATGATCCGTGCAACCTGAAGCTTGATGTCAATACCAGCATCTCAGGCGCAACATTTCTTCAGAACGGTGCCGGAGAGCACCTTACTGTGGTAGGTGCTGACGGCAATTGTTCAGAAAAGCTTATCTATGCAGAGACAGACAGCTGCGACGAAAAATGTATGGGTACACCTATATTCGGAACCCAGAATATTTCCATAACGGGTAATGTTATAATCGAACTTGATCTTCTGCTGTGTGACAGCTGCAACAATGAGCATGTTTTCACGGTATGTGCCAATGTAAACATAGCTGATGCCGCACACCCGCTGGTACTTACAAATTTCTTTGAAATATGTATGCCTTCAGCGGTTGACACGGCTTTTGTGCCAAGGTTTGCCGAATTATGCAACTCTGCATGTGAGGCAAGACTTGCCACTAATAATTGCGGCAGAGATCTTGCCATAGGCAATGACGGTTGTGTCCATGGAAACCTGATCATTGCAATCTGCGTAACTACTGATACACATTGTAAACTTAATTTTCTTAAAACTTCCATATTATTTCTATTTCCTTTTTCCCTTTTTTGGAGGTATTCTTAATATAAATTTTATCAATGAATGCGTCTGCCAGTTCTGTAGTAAGTTCATTTATATTTCTAACACCATTGAGCAATTTTATTTTTTGATCAAATTTCTCTTTGTCGCTTTCACCGGTTATTTTGATTATGTCTGTTTTTTTCCTTTCATATGATTGAATACTACTGTCAATTTCATTGGCAATTTCAGTGTATTCGTCTACAGAAATAACTCCGTTTAATCTGTCTTGATAAAGTATTTTTTTCTTAAGAAGAAGGTCTTTTATATTTTTTTCAATTGATTTCAATTTTTGCTCATATATACTCTTTTCAGGTAAATCAAGCTTTTCTAATTGATAATCTTCATCCAAGTATTTCTCAATTAAGGCATTTATTTTCTGAAGTATGATATTTTCCAGATAATTTTGTTCTATAGTAGCGCCTTCACATAATTCCGGTGAAATCCCTTTGGTTGAACATGAGAAATAACTATGAGTATCCCCATTTTTTAAATGTACTGCACCATTGCGCTGCATCTTTTTTTTGCAATTCATACAAAATATCTTACCGGCCAGAGGATGCCTTTTTCCCCCTTTATATGCTCTGCTTCTGCCGGCAGCAAGCTTTTCCTGAACCGAATTCCATAAGTCTTCTTCTATTAATGGTTCATGCATACCGGGGATCTTAGTCCACTCCTCTCTGGGCGCTCTCAGCAACTTTTTGGACTTGTAAGATGATTTCCTATACATTCCAGAAACGACGGTTCCTATATATGTTTCATTTTTCAGAATGTAATTAATAGTAGATCCTCGCCAAAGGGTTGATAATTCTGTTTCTTTCAATTTTATAGTAGTAAATTGTTTTTTATAGCCATACGGATTGAGTACTCCTTCAGAATTTAATATATTGGCAATTTTATATGTGCCAAATCCGTTATTATACATGTGAAAAATCCGTCTCACATTATCTGCAGTATTGGGATCCGGGACGAGATGATTATGATTATCCGGATCTTTAAGATAGCCATAAGGGGCATAACTGCATATTGTTTCGCCCCTCTGTCGCTTCACTTTAAATGATGCTTTGACCGACTCACTTAAATCTTCTAAATACCATTGATCAATAAGTCCGTTAATCTGGCTGCTTTTACGCATACTTGATGAAATTAAGGCTGTGTCAATGTTATCCAGAATAGATATAAAGCGGATACCTCTTTCTATAAATTCGTTTAATATGTATTTTTCGATGAGTTCTAAATCACGTGCGAATCTGGACTGTTTTTTCACTACTACTATATCAAATTTACCCGAATATGCTGCGGCAATCATTTCATTGAAAGAAGGTCTGTTTCTGTCTGATCCTGTAATGTCTTCATCAACATATATGTGCTGCAGCTCCCATCCCTGCTGCAGCACATATTCTTGTATTAATTGCTTTTGATTCGAGATTGATTCAGATTCGTCAAATTCTCCTAAATTCAAATCTTCTTTACTCAGCCTTACGTATCCTACTGCCTTAATTATCATATTGCTCTCCGTTTTGCTTTATTGAAGAGAAAATAATCTCAGCAATTTTTTTATTTACAATTTCAGCTATTTTTTTGTCATCAGATTGAGATTGATGTATTTCTCTGATAATAGTTTCATTTAGTCCCATTTTTAGCCTCCTTTCCTAAAATATGTCTATGCAGTTTATGTTTATTTTATTTTCAAAATAGCCTTCCTTAATAATATTCAAATATTCTTTAGTGGGTTCGCTATCATAGTAGCAATATGGCTCATTTAGAACGTAAGCCATACCTTCTATTTCTCTTCCTTTGTCAGTTAATACAATGAAATTTTCTTTTCTATACAAATGAGGAAAACCTTCATATTTGTCTAAATTTTTTTCACAACTTTCTGTGATCTCCCATAATACTACCGGAACAAAGTTATCTTTATCTGGCACTATAGTTGCAACTCTTGGGATTATAAGCTTATAATCGCCTATTATTCCTGTTCCGATTTTTTTTGCGTTAGGACATCGCTTAGCCATCTGCTTTAAATTCATATTGCTTCCATAGGCTATATAAACTTTACACATTTCCTTTCTCCTTTCCTTCAGTTAAATAGCATAAATATAAACCGGCCACAGTAACTGCCGGTACAATCAAAAATAAAAATATAATTCCCCAATAATTCATTTTTACCTCCTATAAAAAGTTGTTGCCAAAAGGAGGCTCACGCTGTATAATATAAAAAAATGTTGTTGATTGAGTTAAAGATAAGCGTTGTACTCATTTCAGCAAGTTATGGCTATATCAAGTAGCGGTTGATATAGCCTATTTTTATTTGTTTACAAAATTTTTTAATGTCTTTGAAGCCTTAAAAGATGGAACTACTGATTCCGGAATTTCTATTTTTTCTTTTGTTTGCGGGTTTGTTACAATTCTCCTACCCCTTTTTTTGCCGGAGAATGTCCCAAATCCTGTAATTTGTACCGGTTCTTCATTTCTCATACAAAACGATACGGTATTTATAAATGTGTTTATCACGTTATTTACATCTTTTTTATTAAGACATAAGTCTCTTGAAATTTGTTCTATAATCTCTCTTTTCTTCATTTTAATATCCTCTTTCTACTTTCAGGAGGCTCTTAGAGCCTCCTGAATATACTACTTTACTACTTCATTTAGATATTTGCCCTCTCGCACCCGTCTACGGAACACTAACTCTATTAACCAGATCTTTATGACCGCCCTTTTCGTCGCGCTAACGCTTATATGTTGGTTGCACAGGTATAAGGTTGCTCTACTCTTTGGCTTCTACCACCATTAAATCAGAGTTTTCATCGCAATTCTCTTTCTACCAGCTCCGATATATTATTTCGCTCCCAAAAATATCATCGCAAAATTTTATATACCTTCAGAGAAAGTGCTGATATGAGCAGGATCATTCCCCGCTGTTTTTCAAGGTTCTTATCAAAATTAAAGATTAAAACGTTTTTGTGTTCATACCCAGTATCGTATCATCTGGAATTTCTACAATTTCAAGAAGATCTTCTGTGCAGTTGTAATATTGCTCAAGCCTTCTGTAAATTTCAAGCCGTGGTGTACGGTGTAAATTCTCATAAAACGACATCACCTGCGGGCTTACTTGGTTATCGCTGGCTACAGTCTCTAATGACAAGCCCTTTTCCAGTCTCAACTTTCTCAACCGTGTTACTTTCATGTTTCTCCTTCTTGATTCAGAATGTAGACTTTTTGATTCAAGTGGTTTAAACTATATGTAGAAGTAGAAATGAGACAAAAGCATAGTCTTTTTTGGATATTCTTCTATAAAAATAGTGAATCAAAAAGTCTACTATTTTTTTCAAAAAAAATAAAAAAAATCCCAAATTATTGGAATAATAATTTGGGACAAAATTTATTTACCATCTAACTATCTAAACAATCTTTTTATTCCATCTCAAAAACGTCGATTGCGAAATCGGTGCCACCCGTAAAACGGGTGGTTCGAACTGGGGCTATAAGCCCCCACTACTAGCCCGCGCCTAAAGACGCGGGCTTTCTC
>CASFMJ010000096.1 GCA_949295785.1 uncultured Bacillota bacterium
GAACTTGCAAGGGTTTTCATGTTTTTATGCAAAAGAAAGGAGCTATCGCTGTAGCTGACCTGATCAGTCAACTGTGCGACAGCCCCTCCTTTTTTTAGATAAAAATGACAATACAAGTTAAAATGCGGAGTTTTTACAGTATAAAAAAGAGGAAATTCTCTCCATGACAGATATGATCTGCTGGCAGAATATTTTTTTCGGAGAAGAATGGCAACACAAGGCTGCTTTAATTTTTGTGAAACCCTTAATCCGCTGTCTGCAGCTTAAACATCTTCCATATAAATAGGAAGAAATTGATTATCAGATAACAGACCTGCATCTGTCGTAATGATCTTCCCGGATCAAACGTCTTCTGCACCGCTTCCGGGTACGTGCATGATATGATCATGAAAATGGCCTGTATGCTGATGAGAGTCGATACAGCCTGCCACACATCAAAACTAATTTCTTTCCCTTAGAGGCAGATCAGGCAGGAAGCAGTACTGCTGCGGATATGGCTCCAAAAAACATAAGCATCAGTATCACCCGCGGAAAGTATGAAAGATTTTTTATCAGTTTATAAAATCCGATCACTGACAGCAATGGTCCTGCAAAGGATAGAAAACCCGCAGCATCATTGTTTTGTGACAGAATTTCATAAAGCACTATGACAAGCCCCGCTGCCATTATGGCTGCGCCTGCGCTCTTGTCTTTTCTTGACAGCTGTTTCTTAGTGTATTTTATGGTCGCAACCATGTTTTCCGAAGATTTCTCCCGGTATTCTTCTTTTTCTATCTTCTGCCCGCTCATCAGCTCGTTGACATCTATGCCAAGCTCATCGCACAAAGGCTCAAACAATCCCAGATCGGGCATACATTTACCGGTTTCCCAATTGGAAACAGACCTGTCGGTCACCCCCAGCTTTTCTGCCAGCTCCATCTGAGTCAGTCCTGCTTCTTTTCTTCTTTCGGCTATAAATCTGCCTGTTCTTTTCTGATCCATGACTTACTCCTTTCAATGATGATTTTACACCATCAGGGGAAAAAATAACACGAAATGTATCTTGAGTTTGTATCCTGTAATGTGATTCTGACATTTCTGGCACTTTTAATGGTTCTTTATTTGTGGTATATTTATTTTTAGTGACGGAACATAATATACCGATCCCGCCACCAGGAGGAAGAAATGAAAAAACCTTTTATGCTTATCATTATGGACGGTTTCGGTATCAACACGGTTTCTGCCGGAAACGCCATAGCTGCTGCAAAAACACCCAATCTGGACAGAATATTCAGAACATACCCCCATACATCTCTTAATGCCAGCGGACTTTCTGTGGGTCTTCCCCAAGGCCAGATGGGAAATTCTGAAGTGGGACATCTGAATATAGGTGCCGGCAGGATTGTATATCAGGAGCTTACAAGGATAAGTAAAGCAATAGATGAGGGGACTTTCAGCGGTAATGCAGCCCTCACAGAAGCAGCAGAACATGCTGTCAGCAGAGGCGGAGCAGTTCATGTTATGGGTCTTCTGTCTGACGGAGGTGTCCACAGTCATATAGATCATATAAAATCTACAGTACGCCTTGTATCTTCTCTGGGAGCAGAAACCATATTTGTACACTGCTTTATGGACGGCCGCGATGTACCTCCCACCTCAGGAATCGGCTACATTAAAGATATGGAAAGTTTCATAAAGGATATACCGGGCTGCAGCATAGGAACGGTCTCGGGAAGATATTACGCCATGGACAGGGACAAGCGCTGGGAAAGAGTAAGGCTGGCATACGAAGCGCTGACAGTATGCCGCGGTGAAAGATATCCTTCGGGAAGCATGGCTGTACAGGCAGCCTATGACCGCGGAGAAACTGACGAATTTATAAAACCTGCAGTATGCGAAGGTTTTCCGGGAGTTTTCCCCGGTGACAGTATGATTTTCTCAAACTTTCGCCCTGACAGAGCAAGAGAAATCACAAGGTGCTTTGTTGATCCTGATTTTGACGGATTCGACAGAAAAGAGATTCTGACAGCCGGAAATTATCCATATCTGTCAGAAAGCGGAAGCAGGACGGCAAAGAATACCGATGACGATGATTCTGCCATTACCGCTCACAGCGGATTGCCTATAAACGATCTGTATTACGTATGTATGACTCAGTATGATGCAACCATGCCCAATGTGAAAGTTGCTTTTCCACCTTCAGTCATAAAGAACACCCTTGGTGAATATCTGTCTTCTCTGGGGCTTTCTCAGCTGAGGATAGCTGAAACAGAAAAATATGCTCATGTGACTTTCTTTTTCAACGGAGGAGTCGAAAAGCCCAACCCGCTGGAGGACCGGATCCTTATACCTTCTCCCAAAGTTGCCACATATGATATGCAGCCTGAGATGAGCGCCTATGAAGTGACCGATGCTGTCATAAAAGAGATTGAAGAAGATAAATATGACTGTATCATACTTAATTTTGCCAATGCTGATATGGTAGGCCATACGGGAGTATTTGATGCCGCTGTAAAAGCAGTGGAAGCAGTAGATAGCTGTGTGGGAAAAATATCTGATGTTGTCCTTAAGGCAGGAGGCCAGATACTTCTTACCGCAGATCACGGAAATGCAGATACTATGACAGATGGAAAAGGAAACCCCATAACTTCCCATTCCACCAACCCTGTACCCCTTGTGCACATAGCGCAGCAGCCCCATGAACTTGCAGACGGCGGAAGTCTCTGCGATATTGCCCCCACCATGCTGAGGCTTATGGGTCTTGCCATTCCCCCGGAAATGACGGGAAAACCACTTGTATAAAATATATAACTTAAAAACCTGTGAAAAATTTCACAGGTTTTTATTTTTATCTGACATATATCACAGGTTCGCCGAGGAAAGTCAGCAGCTGCAGCTGCTTTCCTGTTCCGTACTACTCCAGTTCGAAAGCCCCTGTGTACAGCTGATAATATCTGCCTTTTTCTTCCATCAGGTGCTCATGATTTCCTCTTTCAATTATACGGCCCTGATCCATCACCATGATCACGTCGGCATTCTGTATGGTTGAAAGCCTGTGGGCTATTACAAATACCGTCCTTCCATGCATCAGATTGTCCATGCCTCTTTGGACAATGGATTCTGTTCTTGTGTCTATGGAAGATGTGGCCTCATCAAGTATCATTACCGGAGGATCGGCTACTGCGGCTCTTGCTATGGATATAAGCTGGCGCTGTCCCTGTGACAGACCGCTGCCGTCACCTTCAAGCACAGTGTAATATCCATCGGGAAGCATCCGTATGAATCCGTCTGCATTGGCCAGTTTCGCCGCTGCTATACATTCTTCATCGGTTGCATCCAGTCTTCCGTATCTTATATTTTCCATAACAGTTCCGGTAAACAGATTTACATCCTGAAGCACTACGCCCAAAGAGCGTCTCAGATCAAATTTCTTTATGCGGTTTATGTTGATACCGTCATACTGTATCTTTCCGTCATCTATGTCGTAAAATCTGTTTATCAGGTTGGTTATGGTTGTCTTGCCGGCCCCTGTGGCCCCTACCAGAGCCACCTTCTGTCCGGGCTCCGCATATATGGTTATATCATGGAGCACCAGTTCGTCTTCAGTGTATCCGAAATCAACTTCTTTCAGGTTTATCTTACCCCTCATGGGAATCAGAGTATCGCCGTCTTTCCATGCCCAGCTTCCGGTTCTCTTTTCGCATTCACAGAGATTTCCCTCATCGTCCTGACACGCATTGATAAGAGTAACGGTTCCTTTATCTTTCTCCGGCTGCTGGTCCAGAAGTTCAAATATTCTGGATGCTCCCGCCATGGCCATTATGACTGAATTAAGCTGCTGTGAAATCTGAGCGATCGGGTTTACGAAATTTCTTGAAAGTGTCAGAAATGATGCAATAGTTCCAAGGGTCAGAACCGGTTCACCGCCTACAGACACATTGGCTATTCCTGCAATTCCCATTATTCCTCCCACTACGGCAATCAGTACATACAATACATATCCCATCCCGCCTGTGGCAGGCATGAGTATATTGGCCAATGTGTTGGCCGTTGCTGTGGTTTTTCCCAGATTTTCATTTTTCTCTTTAAATCTTTCTTTTGCTTTCTCCTCATAGCAGAAGACTTTTACCACTTTCTGGCCGTTTACCATTTCCTCGATGTATCCGTTCACATCAGCGATACTTCTCTGCTGTTTCATGAAGAAGTTTCCGCTTTTTGAGGCAATGGATTTTATCATCAGCACAATGAGCGCTGTAAATACCAGCACTATAAGGGTAAGCCATATGCTCAGGTGGAGCATGGATATGAGCACTGCTATCATTGATACCACTGAAGAAAACAGATTGGGCAGACTCTGAGAAATCATCTGCCTCAAAGTGTCCGTATCGTTGGTATAATAGCTCATGATATCGCCATGAGTTCTGGTATCAAAATACTTTATGGGCAGAGTCTGCATCTTGGTAAACATTTCGTCTCTTATGTCTTTGAGGGTGCTCTGTGCAATCACGGCCATAGTCCTTGCATAAAAAAGCGATGCCAGTACACCTGCCAGAAATACAACTGATATACTCATAATTGCTTTGAGAAGTCCTCCGAAATCGGGAGAGATCTCCGTAAGCATAGGACCTATATAGTCGTCTATAAGAGTCTGGATAAAAAGTGAGGATGCAACACTGGCTCCTGCGCTTATCAATATACATATCACTACCAGCACCAGTCTGGCCTTGTATTTTTTCAAATAAGACATCAGCCTCTTTGTGGTACCCGGCTTGAACTTCTGGCCTTTGGTCATGGCTGTGAATCCTCCGTGTCTTCCCATAGGCATCTTGCGTACTTCTCTATTGCTCACTGATACCACCTCCTTTATTCTGCGATTCATACACTTCCCTGTATATATCGCTTGTTTCCATAAGCTGCTGATGATTTCCCACGGCAGCTATCTTTCCGTCATCCATTACGACTATCTGGTCAGCTTCCTGTACCGAAGCAATACGCTGAGCGATTATTATCTTTGTGGTCTCAGGGAATTCAGATACCATTGCGTTACGTATAATGGCATCTGTCTTCATATCAACAGCACTGGTGGAGTCGTCCATTATGAGAACTTTTGGCTTTTTCAGCAATGCTCTTGCAATGCACAGACGCTGCTTCTGTCCGCCTGAAACATTTGAACCTCCCTGCTCTATATAGGTTTGGTAACCGTCCTCAAACTTATCTATGAACTCATCGGCGCATGCCACTTTACATGCATGACGCATTTCTTCATCAGTGGCATTTTCATTTCCCCATCTCAGATTATCAGCTATGGTTCCGGAAAACAGTGTATTCTTCTGAAGAACCATAGACACTTGATTTCTAAGGCTTTCGAGATGATATTTTCTTACATCTACGCCTCCTACTTTTAAAGTGCCTGCGGTGACATCATAAAGCCTTGGTATAAGCTGCACCAGACTTGATTTTGCCGATCCGGTAGCTCCTATTATACCGACTGTCTGCCCGCTTTTAATATGCAGATTTATATCATTGAGTACTTCTTTGCCTTTTGATTTTCCATAGCTGAAATGTACCCCGTCAAAGTCTATGCTTCCGTCAGTCACTTCATATACGGGATCTTCCGGATCATGAAGATTACTTTCTTCATCAAGCAGTTCAACTATACGTTCACCTGATGCTCTTGCCATTGTCAGCATTACAAATATCATTGATATCATAAGCAGGCTTACAAGTATCTGCATTATATATGTTATTAAGCTGACAAGTTCACCCGTGGAAAGTCCAAGAGCCGCATCATTGCCGCTGGCCACGATTGATTTGGCGCCAAGCCATGAAAGAAGTATTATGCACACATACATGGAAAACTGCATAAGCGGCATATTAAAGGCCATTATCTTTTCTGCCTTGGAAAAGTCCTTATATATTTTTCCGGATGTCTTCTTGAATTTTTCCACTTCATGATCCTGACGGTTGTAAGACTTGACTACACGTATGCCGTACAGGTTTTCCTGAACCACATTGTTCAGCTTGTCGTATGTCTTAAATACAGTATTGAAAATAGGGTGTACTGCTTTTATGAGAATAGCAAGGCCAATGGCAAGCAAGGGCAGTACAGCCACAAATACCAGTGAAAGCTGTGCATCTATGCCGAAAGCGGCTACAAGGGCAAATATAAGCATGCCGGGCGCTTTGGTGGCTATTCTGGTACACATCTGAAACGCCATCTGAACATTGCTGACATCTGTGGTCAGTCTTGTAACTATACTTGCTGTGGAAAATTTATCTATATTTGCAAATGAAAATTCCTGTACATGATCGTACATTGCTCCTCTCAGATTTTTGGCAAATCCGGCAGACGCCACGGCAGAAGTTCTTCCGGCCGTTATTCCGAATATCAGCGCCATTACGGCAGCCCCAAGCAGCATTGCTCCATACTTTAACACCTGATCCATGGAGCCTCCGTTTATACCGTTGTCTATAAGTTCTGCCATGATAAGCGGTATGATTATTTCCATCATGACTTCAAGGAGCACCAGTATAGGTGTTATGATCGCCACTGTTTTATACTCTTTTATATGGGCAGCTAATTTTCTGACCATTTTTCATTCCCCCCTTTACTGCTATTTTTTCATATTTTCTCTCATGCGATTCAGATAATCACACAGTCTTTCTATCTCTTCCTGAGAAAATCCCTTTTTAAGTTGTTTCTCCATATTCCTTTTTGCTTCTGTCATATTTTTAAGCATCTGATCACCGACAGATGTAAGTGCTATCTTCTTCAATCTTGCATCACCGGCTACTGCAGTTCTTTCAATTAGTCCCTTTTCTTCCATAAGAGAAAGGATCTTGGAAGCAGTTGATCTTGTTATGCCCAGTACATCTTCAAAGTCTTTCTGAAATATATCTTTATCTTTATTTTCCGCAAGAAAAGACATGATGTATCCGTTGGCCATGGATATTTTCATCAGGTCTCCCTGCATTTCTCTTTCAGCGCGTTTTTTTATGGCATGGTTAAGTGTTATAAGTTCCTTGCCTATATCTTTTTCTTTCATCTTTTTTTCATCCTCGTTTAAAATTTGTCATATATCCAACTGTTTGACATAAAACTATTATAGTAACAAAAATCCCCCCGGTCAAGGGGGATTTTATGATATTTCTGTGATTTTTAAGTACAGTTTCTATCATTTAGCTTCTATTTAATCCCGCTCTTTAAGCAACGCAGAGCATTGAGCACTGCAAGCATGGACACTCCCACATCAGCAAATACTGCTGCCCACAGCCCTACCAGTCCGACGGCACTGAGAGCAAGCACTGCTGCTTTTACGCCCAGAGCAAAGATGATATTCTCATAGACAATGCGCATGGTTCTTTTTGCCAGATGAATAATACCCGGTATTTTAGACGGCTGATCTTCCATTATAACCATATCGGCTGCTTCTATAGCGGCATCTGAGCCCATGGCACCCATGGCTATACCCACATCGGCTCTGGCAAGTACAGGAGCATCGTTTATACCGTCGCCCACAAAGGCCACCTTTGTCTTTTCAGGAGTATTTTTTATTATTTCCTCTACTATACTTACTTTATCTACAGGCAAAAGTCCCGAATAAACTTTGTCTATTCCCAGCTTACGTGCTGCTTTCTCTCCTGCTTCAGGACTGTCTCCGGTAAGCATGACGGTCTTTATACCTTCATCTTTAAGGACTTTGACCGTTTCCCCTGCACCATCTTTTATCTTATCCGACAGGAATATGCATCCGGCATATTTTCCGTCTACAGCCACATATACCTGGGTTCCTGCTTCATGTGCAGGAAAATTTTCCGTTTTGTCTGCTTTTTCTTTCATCAGTTTCCGGTTCCCGGCAGCTATAAGGCGGCCTTTTACGCAGGCAATGACACCTTTTCCTGCAAGTTCTTCCACCCTTGTTATTTCTTCTTCATTCCACTCTTTTCCCCATGCTTCTCTAAGAGAAAGTGAAATGGGATGATTGGAATAATTTTCTGCCATGGCGGCATATTCAAGGATTTCCTCTTTTGTAAAGCCATCTTCTGCCAGAATGTTTTCCACATGAAATATGCCTTCTGTCAGAGTTCCGGTTTTGTCCATGACTACCCATTGTACCTTGGACATAACCTCAAGATAGCTGCTTCCTTTTACAAGAACTCCTGATCTTGAAGCACCGCCTATGCCTCCGAAAAAACTCAGCGGAACAGATATCACCAGAGCGCACGGGCATGAAACTACCAGAAAGTTCAATGCTCTGTATATCCAGTCTCCCCACAGGGCTCCTTCTATGAATAAAGGAGGTATGACGGCCAGCAGAAGAGCTGCTCCCACCACTATAGGGGTATATACTGCAGCGAAACGGCTTATGAAACTTTCTGTCTTTGATTTCTTGCTTGCCGCGTTTTCCACAAGATCCAATATCCTGCTTACAGTGGATTCACCGAAATGTTTTGTGACTTTGACAGTCAGCACTCCTCTCAGGTTTACACATCCGCTTATGATCTCATCGCCTTCCTGTATATCACGAGGCATTGATTCGCCTGTCAGCGCTGCCGTATCAAGAGAAGATTCTCCTTCTGTGACTATACCATCCAGAGGCACCTTTTCCCCCGGCCTTATAACTATTATGTCTCCCGGTTTTACATCGGCAGGATTTACTTCTTTAATACCTTCGCCGGTTTTTAAATTGGCGCTGTCGGGTTTTATATCCATGAGCCGGGTTATGGATCGTCTTGATTTGCCTACGGCATAATCCTCAAATATCTCTCCTATCTGGTAAAACAGCATTACAGCCACTGCTTCCGGATATTCTCCAAGAATGAAAGCTCCAATGGAAGCTATGGACATGAGAAAGTTCTCATCCAGCATCTGTCCTCTGAAAACTCCTCTTATGGCATTGTACACAACTTTTGCTCCTGCTGTCAGGTATGCCGCAAGGAATACAGCCAGTCTCAGCTGCCACAGATTGTGAGGAAGCAATATTGCTGCTATATATATAAAGGCTGCAGCAGATACTCTGATTACACGTCTTTTCATATTTGCCTCCTGTTTTTCTTCATATCTAAAGTTCTTTTATATCCACATCAGGTTCGATTTTTCTGATGATCTTCTTTGCTTTCTTTGTTATCTCATCTATTTTCTCATCTTCAGCTTCAAAAGTAAGTTTCGTTGTAAGAAAACTCAGATTTGCACCGGATACACCATCAATAGCGGCGATTCCTCTTTCTATTTTAGCTGCACAATTGGCACAGCAGAGTCCATCAAGCATATATGTCTTTTTCATCTTGCTACCTCCGATAATCATAAAATAATTGAACATTTCTTCAACTGTCTTTATTATAGTTGAACATATATTCAATTGTCAAGGACTTTTTTATTTTTTCCTGCGTTTGGCTTATTATCTTAAAGATAATAAAAAAATGAAGCATATGCTCCATTTTATAATCAGATAACTGCCCATTTTCAATTTATCTGTGCTTACTGCTTTCTTTACCCCTTCTGCAGGAAAAAAACACTGCCATAGAACACATTACAATATAAACATAGAAGGAATATCTGAGTGTAGTAACAAGGCTGCGGGCAGAAGCGGCTTCAAGAGATCCACCGGCAAGAGTCAGACCCATCACCATGCTGACTATACACATGCTGGCTGACTGTCCGTAAGTCCTCATGGTAGCCACAATTGAGTTGGCAACACTGTAGTCTTCTTTTTTTACCCTCTGCATTATCGCATTGGTATTTGGCGATGAAAAAAGTGCAAACCCAAAACCTGTAATTACAAGACATGTCATCAGATATGCAAGGGGTGTATTTTCATTAATAAAAGAAAATAGTATCAGAGACAATACACACAGACCCATTCCTGCTGTAGCAATTTTGTACGGTTCCCTTTTATCAGAAAGCTTGCCCATAGCAGGAGAAAATACAGCCTGAGTCAGAGGCATGGCTATGAGCACAAGGCCTGCTTTCCCTGAGGAAAACCCCATTACAATCTGAAGATATATGCTGATAAGATAACTTATGGCGTATGTGGCCCCGTAATTAAGAAGCGCCGATATATTAGAAAGAGTAAAATCAGTATCCTGGGTGAACATGGATATTTTAATGAGCGGTCTGGCGGCCTTAAGCTCTGTCCGGACAAATATCACACCAAATACTATACCTCCGGCAAGAAATATCCATCCGTATGATGATGCAGTCAGACTGCTGAGACCATACAGGCTTGATGCTATGGCAATAACATACGAAATATTTCCTTTTACATCCAGCATGTCCTTTTCCTCCGGGCTTTTAGCATCATCAGGAACTCTTACAGCAAAACATAAAGCTGCAAGAGATACTGCCACAGAAGATACAAACACCGCCTGCCAGCTGAAATAATGATTAAGCATGCCGCCTATGACAGGACCTGCCGAAAGCCCGACATATGTGGCCGCTGTTGACAGTCCGAGAACCTTTCCTCTTTTTTCGGAAGGAAAACAGCTTATAAGTATGGCATTATTCGTTGCAAATATCATGGCTGCAGCAATACCCTGTATGCATCTTAAAATAATCATCACCCGGATATCAGGCGCAAATATGCACGCCGCTGAAAGAAGGGCGAATACAGCAATGCCGCTGACAAAAACCTTTTTCTTTCCTGTAACGTCCGCCACTTTGCCTATGGGAACACTGAAAGCTGCCACTGTCAGAGTATATATGGTTACTATCCATCCTATAAGATTACTGTTGGCATCAAAATATACTTCAAGTGCAGGCACAGACAGATTAAGGGCGCTGCCCATATATGTGGTTATAAACGCCGTGGTCATCACAGCTTTCAGTACTTCTCTGTTTTCATCGGTATTCATAGAGTTTTTCCCCTTGCCTCTATTCTTCTGTATATTCCTCATACCGGGATACCAGTCTTCCTACATTATTATTAGATCCCATCACCCATATCACATCACCGGGCGATAATATCATGCTGGCATTGGGCATGACCATAGCAAGACCTTTTCGCTGTATACCCAGTACCATGCATCTGCGCCGGCTTTTTATACCACCGTTTTTTATACTTTTACCGGAGAATTCTTCCTGACCCGTTACCTTTACAGCGCATACCGCAAGGGCTCTTTCCACATCAGAATAACCGCTTTCCATAAACTCCCTTACTGTCCTCATTCTGCGGCAGGGTTCTTCGTCTATAACCTTGTAAAAGTTTGTTATGGCAATTTTCTCTCCTACCACATAGACTTTGTCATCTGCATGTATGGATATTTTTCCCTCAGGCAGGATATAGGTATGGCTTCCCCGCTGTATCTTCACTACGTATACGTTATATCTGTATCCCCATTCCAGATCTTTAAGGGGTTTATTGAGAAAATTGCCGTTTTCAGGGGCAATAAACGAAATAATGTGAAGACTGTCATAAAGCCATGTCTGCTTTGTTCCCGAGGCCTCCTCACGTTTTATTATTCTCTCATTGAGATTTCTGAGAAATCTTGTTTCCAGCTGAAGGTACCATCCTGTCATACCGTCTGACCTTCCCAGGATCACCATTATAGCCGCCGCCATAAACAGAAGCCATATGGCCTTTACATTAAAAAGAGCTGCCAGAGGAATCATGGCTATAGCAATCACTATTGCCAGTTTAATAATATTCAGAACCACAAGAGGCGGCCTGAATGATTTTCGTTTGAGCCAAAGAGAAGTATAAAGATTGTTATGCAGATTCATGAGAGGACCCACAAACGGTACCATTAGTATATAGATGGTTATACAGGTTATCATGTCAGCTGTACCAGTGTCCATGTACCCTGCCAGCCATGGTTCCAGAAGCCTTACGCCGAATATGGCCATCACCAGCATTATGCCTCCGAACACCAGTACCCTTGCAAAGTATTTTTTAATATAAAGATACCAGTCATTATCCTTTTCTTTTTCTGCCTGGTCTTCTGATGTATATTTGTTCAGCTTTGCCACCACCTTTTCCGGCAGCCTTTTTTCTATCATCTCTATAAAAAATGGTGCTGATTTTATGCAGAAAGGTGTTGAGAAAGTGGTTATGACTGATACTGAAACCACTATAGGATACAGATATTCTCCTGTGACACCAAGACTTGTGCCAAGGCTTGCTATGATAAAGGCAAACTCTCCTATCTGCGCAAGAGAAAAGCCGCATCTGAGCGCATTATCCAGAGTCTGGCCTGAAAGGATCATACCGAGGGATGAAAATATCAGTTTGCCAACTATGGTAACAACAGTTATCACCAGTATAGGAAGAGCATATTGTACCAGAGCTCCCGGATTGACCATCATTCCCACAGAAAGGAAAAATACGGCTCCGAAAAGATCTTTTACTCCTTTTGTCAGATGTTCTATCCTTTCGACATGTACCGTACCTGCCATAAGGGAACCTGCAAGAAAAGCACCCAGTGCTGACGAGAACCCCAGCGCATTGGCAAGTATCACCATAGCAAAACATATACCAAGAGAAACTATCAGAAGCATCTCATCGTTCATAAGTTTAATGGTTCTGTTAAAAAATGTGGGAAGAAAAAAGATTCCCAGTATGAGCCATACCACAAGATAAAGTATCATAAGAGAAAGACTTGCGGCCACTTCCCCGCCTGACACACTGCGGCTGACGGAAATGGTAGATAGAATAACCATCATGAAAATCCCTGCCATGTCTTCTATAACAAGGGTCCCGAAAACCAGTTCCGTAAACTTTTCACCTTTTAGCTTCAGCTCGTCAAACGCCTTTATGATTATAGTTGTGGAACTCATGGAAAGCATTCCGCCAAGGAAAATGCTGTCCATTATTCCAAATCCCAGTAACCTGCCGGCAGCAAAGCCCAGGGCCAGTATCCCGACCACCTCGACAATGGCTGTCACTATGGCTGTACTTCCCACCCGGGCAAGTTTGTGAAGGTTAAATTCAAGTCCCAGATGGAACATCAGAAATATTATACCTATCTCACTCCATGTGGTGATGCTTTCTGTATCAACCACCGTGGGGAAAAACGGAAAATATGCGCTTATGAGAAAACCTGCCAATATATATCCCAGCACCAGAGGCTGTTTTATTTTTTTAAATAATATTGTAATTATGCCTGCCGTCATCAGCATAACAGCCAGATCTGAAATAAGAGCGGGTATGTGCATATGCTTCCTCCTTTTTCTTTTATTTTATCATCCATTTACTTTTATACGCAACTTTTTTATCTTTAAGTCTTCATAATTGACCTTCTGATTATTAATTTCCATATTTTTACTTTAAATATATCAGTCCGGTGCATGGAGTATCTCCTGCTGTTTATATTATACAAAGAACAATGGGTTGACGTATTCTGATTTTATCAAAAAAATCATCGACATTATTCCGGATATCAAAATTTTTTAAATAAATAAATAAACCTGCTCCATTTTATCTTTGAAGCAGGTTTATCTATTCTGGTGCGGCCAACGGGACTCGAACCCGTACACCCGTTCGGACACAAGCACCTCAAGCTTGCCTGTCTGCCAATTCCAGCACAGCC
>CASFMJ010000097.1 GCA_949295785.1 uncultured Bacillota bacterium
CCAATATGTCAAACCCCCAAATTACGAATTTACTCGTCAGCATGGAATTTACCTTTTCATGTGGAATTTACTTTTTCACTCAACCCTTATCTTGTTGAACACTATAAATTTAATTACTGTCCATCATTTATTTATTAGGACAACAATAAAAAACTCCGTATTATATTCACATCATCACGGAGCTTTTTTATTCTATCTATTCTATCTATGCTTTCCTCTTTTTTTCTTTTTTTTATTTTGACTGAAAAGCCCTACAAATTTATAAACATACCTGAATACCGCCTCTGTAGCTATAAGAAACACCACAAGAAGCATGGCCGCCTGCATGGATATGCTGTTTATACCAAACATCTGAGGCGTAAACAGTACACAGTATCCCATACCTAAAACCATAGCACATACAAGAGCGATATGAAGCTTGTTTGCTGGTTTTGCAACTTTAGCCAGTATCATAAATCCCACAAGAGCAACAAGCATGGTACTGGAAGTGGAAATACATTCCTTATTGATATCAAATACCTCTCCGAAAATAACCAGCGAACTTACACTTACAAATGTGGTAAGGCCTGCGGGAGCTGCTGTCTTGAAAACATTTGTAAGGAACTTGCCTCTTATAAGATCTTTATTGGGTTCCAACGATATTACAAAGGAAGGGATCCCTATGGTAAACATACTTATCAGTGTTATCTGTGAAGGAGTAAGAGGATATGACAGCACATTGATGACCGAAAACAGTGCCAGTAGCAATGAAAATATATTCTTGGTCAGATAAAGAATGGCTGCCCTCTGTATATTATTGACCACACGTCGTCCTTCAGCTACTACTGACGGCATCTTTGCAAAGTCTGAATCCATCAGTACAAGCTGTGCAGCATTGGATGCAGCCTCACTGCCCGATGCCATAGCAACTGAGCAGTCCGCATCTCTAAGAGCCAGAATATCGTTTACACCGTCTCCTGTCATACCTACAGTCTTGCCCCGGCGTTTCAGCGCTTTTACGAACATTCTCTTCTGTTCCGGCGTCACACGGCCGAATACCGTATACCGATCTACCGCATCATATATTGCCCGC
This sequence comes from uncultured Bacillota bacterium, assembly GCA_949295785.1. Taxonomy (GTDB): domain Bacteria; phylum Bacillota; class Clostridia; order Peptostreptococcales; family Anaerovoracaceae; genus Fimisoma. The sequence continues at coordinate 1,073 of CASFMJ010000097.1, forward strand.
TCATTTGAAAGCTGCCTTGCATCAATGTAGTATTCGGCTCCTTCTATTCCTGCCTCCATTGCCACATTTGATACGGTTATTGGGTTGTCACCCGATATCACTTTTATATCAACACCATTGGCTGCAAAAAATCCGAAGGTTTCTTTAGCAGCTTTTCTTATAGGATTAGTCAGAAATATGAGTGCCAGAAGCTGTGCCCTGCTTGAAAGCGGCTGCCCCTGCGGTATTTCTCCTATCCTGGCAAAAGCCAGAACACGGTATCCCTGCTCGCTCATTTCTGTAACTTGCTCCTCAAAATCAGAAAAATTTTCCCTCAGCACAAATTCCGGCGCCCCAAGCACATAACTGGCTTCCCCATAACTTACACCGCAATACTTGTATTTTGATGAGAACGGACACACCGAAGAAGCGGTTTTTCCTGTCCTTTCTGTAAAAAAACTCTGCATGGCTGCCATGGTTATATTGTCTTTGTTCTGATTCCGCACCAGGTCCCCTATCATCCTTACGATATTGTCCTCGTCAGTCTTTTTATCTATTATCCTGAGACCTTCCACCTTCATCTCATTTTCCGTGATAGTTCCGGTCTTATCCACACAAAGCACATCAACCCTTGCCAGTGTTTCAATACATTTCATGTTCTGGACCAGTACATCCCGCCTCGCCAGCCTCATAGCACTGACCACCATGGCAATGCTGGCTGTCATATAAAGGCCTTCAGGTATCATTCCAAGAACTGCCGCCACCATCGAAATCACGCTGTCACGAAAACCGCCTTCAAGTACGAACCACTCCTGTATAAGCAATATAAGGCCCACTGGAATTATTATAACTCCGATTACCTTTACCATTTTATCCAGTGACTTGATCATCTCTGATTCTTCAGTCTTTTTATCTTTTGTCGCCTCAATGGTAAGCTTTGATATATATGAATCTTTTCCGACTGCGGTAAGTTTTGCCAGACATTCTCCTGAAACCACAAAGCTTCCTGACAGAAGACCCATTCCCTGCGTTTTTGTTATCTCATCTGCCTCTCCTGTAATAAGGGCTTCATTTACCTGAACACTTCCGTCCACAACTTGAGCATCGGCTGGTATCTGACTTCCGGCCCTTAATATGACAACATCATCAAGTACAAGTTTTTCAACGGCTACTTCTTTTTCACGCCCATCTCTTATAACATGTATTTTGGGCATCTTCAGAAGTTTAAGCTTGTCCAGGGTTTGTTTCGATCTTATTTCCTGCGCTATGCCTATTATAGTATTTGCCAGTACTATAAGCATAAAAGATAAATCTTTAAATGACCCTACTATAACCAGAAGCACTCCCAAAACTGTAAAAATAAGGTTGAAATATGTAAATACATTTTCTTTGATTATTTCTTTAACAGTACGAGTAGAGGAACTCACCTGAACATTATCAAGTCCCCGTCTTATTCGCTCCTCTGCTTCTCTGCTGCTTAATCCCATCATCCTTTTTGCTCCTTCTTAAAGCGAATATTATCAAAAGGCGGCCTTGCTAATGCCGGCCGCCTCGCCATCATATCTTTTCCACGAAAATACCGGTCTTATGACCGTTGAGATCATACTGGTCTTTGGCATCGCCGAAATCCAGGCTGAGTGCCAGAGTCTCTTTCATTATATATTCCCTGTATTTTTCCGCAGCATTCTTTACTGCATCATCGGCATCTACAACGATGTTTATATTATCCATCATTTCAAATGCTTTCTGTTTACGCAGCTGCTGAACTTTTGAAACCAGCTCTCTTGCCAGTCCTTCGTCTACAAGCTCATCATTAAGAGTCGTATCAAGAATAGTAAAGATATTGTTCTCCATCGCTACAGCAAAACCTTCTTTTGCATTTATGCGCACATCGACAAAATCCCTTGTTATCTCAGTTACTTCTCCGTTTATATCGATTTGTGCCTTACCTTCTTTTTCCAGATCCGACACTATTGCAGCAGGATCTGCTGCGGCAAGAGCGGCTCCGAATGCCTTTATTTTTGCACCCAGAACAGGACCTGCAGTTTTAAAATTAGGCTTCAGTGTAAAATTCATGTATTTATCAAGATCGTCTTCAAATACAACTCTTTTTACATTAAGTTCTTCCAGAATAAGCGGAGTAAGATCGCCTATGGTTTCCCTGTATTTTCCATCTACCAATACTTCACCTAAAGGCTGTCTTACCTTGATCTTCTCCTTTTCTCTTGTTCCTCTTCCCAGTGTTACAAGAGCCCTTACAAGATCCATTCTCTCTTCAACGTTCTTGTCTATCATATTCATGTCAGCCTCAGGGAAATAAGCCACATGAACAGTCTCTTCACCGGTAAGGTTTACATATATCTCATCAGAGATAAACGGTGCTATCGGCGCTATGAGTCTTGCAACACCTACAAGTACTTCATATGTTGTGGCATATACGCTCTTCTTATCTTCGGTCATATCCTCGGCGTAAAATCTTCTTCTTGCTCTGCGTATATACCAGTTTGACAGATCTTCGTTTACAAAATCATTAATAGCTCTTACAGTCTTCATATGGTCATACTGATCCATATATTCCGTAACATCTCTGATAAGCTGATTATATTTGCTGAGTATCCATCTGTCCAGTTCAGGTCTTTTCTCGTAAGGCACATTAAGTGCTGCCGGGTCAATATCATCATGATTTGAATACAGTACAAAGAAATTATAAACATTCTTTAATGTGCCGAAGAACTTGCTGACCACATCTATAAGTCCGTCTTCATCAAATCTGGTAGGTGTCCATGCCGGTGAAACACTGAGCAGATACCATCTCGTAGCGTCTGCTCCATACTTATCAAACAGTTCAAATGGCGAAACCGTATTGCCTCTGGACTTGGACATTTTCTTTCCTTCCTTATCCAGTATCAGGTCATTTACCAGCACATTCTTATATGGAGATCTACCCATTATAAATGTTGATATAGCCATAAGGGAATAAAACCACCCTCTGGTCTGGTCTATACCCTCACAGATAAAGTCTGCAGGGAAGAGTTTTTCTTCAAACTCTTCTTTGTGTTCAAACGGATAATGCCACTGGGCAAAAGGCATGGCCCCGGAATCAAACCAGCAGTCCATTACTTCAGTTATTCTTGTCATAGGCTTTCCGCAGTGCGGGCATCTGAGATGCACCTCATCCACATATGGTCTGTGAAGCTCTATTGTCTCATCTATAGGTTCTATGGCCTTATCAACCAGTTCTTTCCTTGACCCTATGCATTCCATATGTCCGCAGTCACATTTCCAGATAGGAATCGGAGTACCCCAGTATCTGGATCTTGATATAGCCCAGTCTTTCACTTCCTCCAGCCAGTTGCCAAAACGCTTTTCTCCTACATACGGAGGGAACCAGTTTACTGTATCATTATTAGCCACCAGCTGATCCTTAAGCTTGCTCATTTCGATATACCATGAGGGGTTAGCATAGTAAACCAGCGGTGTTCCGCATCTCCAGCAGTGAGGATAGTTATGCTCTATCTTTTCTTTGGAGAATATTTTGTTTTCCGCTGCAAGATGCTTGATTATCTCTACATCAAGACCTTCTTCCATTACAAAATGACCCTTCCATGGAGTCTCTGTATAGCAGCCTCTTTCATCAACAGGCTTTAAAACAGGCAGTCCATATTTGCGTCCGCACTGATAGTCATCTTCACCGAAAGCAGGTGCAGTGTGTACTATGCCTGTACCGTCCTCAATAGATACATAATCCATACATGTTACGAAAAAAGCTTTCTTATCAGCTTTAACAAAGGGCATCAGCTGTTCATATTCTATATATTCAAGATCTTTTCCCTTCATGGTGCAAAGGACATTGTATTTTCCTTCTCCCAGCACCTTGTCGGCAAGATGCGCTGCAACATAGAATATATTTCCTTTTTCGTCTCCTTCTGTCATCTCAGCCTTAATATAATCAATATCGGGTCCTACTGTAAGGGCTGTATTGGAAGCAAGTGTCCATGGAGTGGTTGTCCATGCCAGAAAATATTCCCTATCGGCATCTTTTCTTTTGAATTTTACGGTAAGAGTATTAGTCTTTACCATCTTATACCCTTGTGCGACTTCATGAGATGCAAGTCCTGTTCCGCAACGAGGGCAGTAAGGCAGTATCTTATGGCCCTCATAAATCAGCCCCGCATCAAAAAACTTTTTCAGTATCCACCAGCCGGTCTCTATATAGTCATTTTCAAGAGTAACATAAGGATTATCAAGATCCACCAGATATCCCATACGTTCTGACATCTCTCTCCACATTCCCGTATAGGTAAAAACAGACTCTCTGCATTTCTGGTTGAATTCTTTTATACCATATTTTTCGATATCCTGCTTACCGGACATACCAAGCTGCTTCTCGACTTCTATCTCAACAGGAAGTCCATGAGTATCCCATCCGGCTTTTCTGTTAACCTGATAACCTTTCATGGTTTTATAACGGCATACGGAATCCTTAAGTGTTCTGGCCATTACATGATGAATGCCGGGTTTTCCGTTTGCTGTAGGGGGGCCTTCATAAAAAATGAACGGTGTACAGCCCTCTCTGGCATCTACACATTTTTTCAGAAGATCCTCTTCTTTCCATCTTTCCACCTGCTGGTTCTGCACTTCAGCAACAGGTCTGTCTGAAAGTTTTTTAAACATTCTGCTCTCCTCTCTTTGCTCAGGGGAATATAAAAAATCCCTAAGCCGATAAATAAGTATCGATTTAGGGACGATTATTCTATAACCGCGGTACCACCCTAGTTGCCGGCAGCATTTAAAACGACCGGCCTCTCATTAAGTGATCAAGCTCCGGAGTGATATTCGTCTCGGGTTTCACCGCTGCCCTCTCAGCCTTCTGAGGCAGCTCTCTGTAAGGATATTACGCCCGGCTACTGGTTCCTTCAACGCTTGCGCATAAAAAATTGTACTTTAATATTTTACTCTGAGTGCTTTCAAAAGTCAATAGAATATTTGTTTTTGCGTGCCTTTGCCTGTAGGTTTACAATAGATGTGAGACTTAAGTAGTAGAAAAAAGCGATTGAGTCCATTAGAATGGTTTTACCACAAATCATCTAAAG
>CASFMJ010000098.1 GCA_949295785.1 uncultured Bacillota bacterium
CTCTGTCCTACTGCTGTATCTATTGTACAACAGCATTTAGAGTTCTCGAATCACCCAACTATTTACTTTTTATCATGCCTCCTTATTATCAATAATTTCTTCTGTATCATCAGGATATATAATCAAAAGTGTGCCGCAGCTGACAGAGATGAAGCTTTCTTTACCGGTGAACTCATTGCTTATTCCCATAGGTATATCGTCATTTAAGACAGAATCCGAAAGTGAATATTTAAGTCCTGATTCAAAGACTCCAAGAGCAGCCCCACCGTATGCGAAGACAGAAATCATGCCCGATGCTTTTGGTGCTATTCTTATGGAACTGTTATAGATAGCCGTTACTGTAAAGCCGTTACCATATAGGTAGCCTCTGCCCCCATTGCGTGCAATCCAGGCTATACACTGAATATTTGCAGCAGTATGGTCAATACGGCCGCCGGTACCTCCAAATATGGAAAAGCTACGAAAGCCTCGTTTCCATCCTTCAGATATGGCTGCCTGCATATCTGTGTTATCTTTTTCAGCAGGAAGTAAAATGACATCAGGTCCTGAAGGTATTGTGCCGAGAGAATCAAAGTCACCTATAATCAGGTCAGGGCGGATATCCGCGGCAAGAACATATCTCAGCCCACCGTCTGCAGCTATGACCATATCACCTGTTTGGGGTCGGGGAATTTTGCCGTAAAATTCGCCCGCGCCTGCAATATAACAAGTATTTTCTCTATGAACCATTGATATCACACCTTCATAAATAACTGTAAAATTTAAAAAGACAAATTGCAAGAAATGCCATAAAATACTCTGACTATTTATTATAATACTTCATGACCTGTAAATACAACATAAAAATTGTGCCGGAAAAACACATAATGGAAAATGCTTTAAGAATAAAGGGAGAGGGGACTTGTCTTAAAAAGTTTTTGTCTGTATAATAATAAAAGGCTCATAAACAGGCTGTATACATTATAAGTAAAAAATTGTTTACATATAGATGAGATCAGTAAAAAGGAGGAAAAGAATATGATCAAAAGAGGCAGACGGCTTCGTATGAATGCCGATATAAGGGATATGGTAAGAGAAACCAGAATTTCAAAGGATGCTCTGATTTATCCTCTGTTCATAGAAGAAGGAAAAGGAATCATAAAGGAGATAAATGCCATGCCCGGTCAGTATCGCTACAGTGTCGATACAATGGGTAAGGCTCTTGAAGAGGTAGCAGATGCCGGTATAAGAAGCGTTATGCTTTTTGGCGTCCCTGCACATAAGGATGAACAGGGCTCCGGAGCCTACGACGAAAACGGTATAATACAGCAGGCAATGAGACAGGCAAAAAAGGAAGTACCTGATCTTGTATACATAGGTGATGTATGCATGTGTGAGTATACTTCTCACGGACATTGCGGTATTCTTAAAGGTGACAGTGTTGACAACGATAAAACATTGCCTCTTCTGGCAAGGACCGCGGTTACACAGGTAGCTGCAGGAGCGGATATGGTGGCTCCGTCCGATATGATGGATGGACGTGTAAGAGCAATTAGAGAGGCTCTTGATCAGGCAGGGTTCACTGATACCCCTATAATGTCATATGCAGCCAAATATGCTTCTGCATTTTACGGACCTTTCAGAGAAGCAGCCGGTTCGTGCGGGTTTAAAGGAAACAGAAAGACTTATCAGATGGACTTTCATAACAGAAGAGAAGCTGTTAAAGAAGTCATGATGGACATAGAAGAAGGCGCTGACATGGTTATGGTAAAACCGGCGCTGTCTTATCTTGATATAATAAGAGAAATAAAGAATGTTACAAATGTCCCTGTTGCAGCTTACAGTGTAAGCGGAGAATATTCAATGATAAAGGCGGCGGCCGCTGCCGGCATGATAGATGAAGGCTCCATCGTAGCTGAAACTGCTGTAAGCGTTTTCCGTGCAGGAGCGGATATGATGATAACATATTATGCAAAAGAACTGGCTGAAATGATAGATTCAGGGAGAATTGGATGATGAATAACAGAGAAAAATCGGCAAAACTTTTTGAAGAAGCACAGAAATACATACCGGGGGGAGTAAATTCACCTGTAAGAGCCTGTGGCGCTGTCAATGACATACCGAGATTTATTACAAAAGCAGATGGAAAATATATATATGACGCGGATGGTAACAGATATACAGATTATATTGGTTCATGGGGACCGATGATACTTGGAAACAATCATCCGGAAATCCTAAAAGCCGTTCAGCAGCGCATTCCTCTCGGTCTCACATATGGAGCAGCTACAGAAATAGAGACAGAGATGGCGAAGATGCTCTGCCGCCTGGTTCCTTCTCTTGAAAAAGTCAGAATGGTTACATCCGGTACAGAGGCAACCATGAGCGCTATAAGAGCAGCAAGAGGATATACGGGAAGAGACAAAGTAATAAAATTCGAGGGATGTTACCATGGGCATCATGACAGCCTTCTGGTAAAAGCAGGTTCAGGACTTATGCAGAAAGGATCAAAGCCTGACAGTGCAGGAGTTACTGAGGGTACTGCAAAAGATACATTGCTGGCAGTTTTCAATGACATTGACAGTGTAGAAAGACTTTTTGAAGAAAACAAAAATCAGGTTGCAGCACTTATAATAGAGCCTGTAGCAGCCAATATGGGTGTTGTGGCACCAGAACCGGGATTCCTTAAGGAACTGAGAAAAATCTGTACAGATGAAGGAGCAGTACTGATATTCGATGAGGTGATAACAGGATTCAGACTGGCTCTGGGAGGAGCACAAAGCCTTTATGACGTCACTGCGGATCTTTCGACTTTCGGAAAAATCATAGGAGGGGGTATGCCTGTGGGAGCATATGGCGGTAAAAAGGAAATAATGGACAGAGTAGCTCCACTTGGTTCTGTATACCAGGCAGGGACTCTTTCCGGAAATCCTGTAGCAATGGCTGCAGGCCTTGCGCAGCTTAAGTATTTAAAGGAACATCCGGAGGTTTATACACATATAAATGAACTGGGGGACAGACTGTTTAATGGTATAAAAGAAATTACCGAAGTTCATGGTAAAAAATATACAGTAAACCATGTCGGTTCAATAGGCTCTCTGTTTTTTACTGACAGTAAGGTAAGCAATTTTGTTCAGGCCAAGACATCTGATCTTGATAAATTTGCACAGTATTACAGACATATGCTTTCAAACGGGCAGTACATTGCGCCGGCTCAGTTTGAAGCTGTGTTTATTTCAAATGCCCACAAGAAAGAGGACATAGATGAGACTTTGAATGTTATCGAAGAGTTTTTCAGAAATTAGTCTGATGTACATGTCATCATCTGCAGTATGATTTTGCATAGCAAAAGATATGTTGCAAATGATGACATGAAATGGTATAATACCAATGACAATTTAAATATTCGGGTGCTCAGCAAAACCCCCGCTGAGAGAATAGGGAAGCCGGGTGAAAATCCCGCACGGTCACGCCACTGTAATGTAAGAGCAATATCCCCGCAATGTCACTGTATCTTATATGGGAAGATGGGATAAAGCTGTGAGGACTGAGTCAGGAGACCTGCCTGAATATCATGACGTCATATCTTATGATGTTTACATTTTCTTACGAAGGATGGGAAAGTGTACAACGGTGCACTGTTTCTTAATGTCTTTATGGAAACGGTGTTTTTTTTAAGGAGGTTACAATGAACAAAAAGAAAAGAATCGTTATTGCCGCAAGTGCGGGATTTGCTATGGCATTTTTTATGCCGCAGCAGGCAGATGCCATGCACATCATGGAAGGATATCTGCAGCCCGTACATTGCATAGCATGGGGCATTGTATGCGTGCCGTTCCTTGTTGCAGGTTTTCTGTCCATACGAAAAACTTTGCAGAAAAACAGAAAAGTACTCATGATTCTAATGATGGCAGGGGCATATGCTTTTGTTCTTTCTGCTCTGAAAATACCTTCAGTGACAGGAAGCAGCTCTCATCCTACAGGTACGGAGCTTGGGGCAATTTTATTCGGACCGTCGGCAATGGCGGTGCTGGGTATACTTGTACTGCTTTTTCAGGCCATACTGCTTGCACACGGAGGGCTTACCACGCTGGGTGCAAATACATTTTCCATGGCTATAGCCGGTCCATTCGTGGCCTACGGCATATATACTCTCTGCAAAAAATTTAATGTCAATAAATCGGTCAGCGTATTTGTGGCCGCTTTTATAGGAGATCTTTTTACATATATCGTGACTTCATTCCAGCTGGCGCTGGCACATCCTTCTGAAGTAGGCGGTATCGGAGCATCATTTGCAGAATTCACGGCTATATTTGCTGTAACGCAGATACCTCTTGCCGTAATAGAAGGCCTTGTGACAGTGGCAGTGATGAAGGGCCTTGAGAGTTTTGCAGCTCCTGAACTTACTCAGCTCGGGTATCTGAAGGAGGGAAGATAATATGAACAAGAATCTGAAAGTTTCTCTTATATGTATACTTCTGTGCATTATAATAGGAGTAGTTCCGCTTCTTATCATTAAAGATTCAGAATTCGGCGGAGCCGATGGAGCGGCAGAAGAAGCCATAACCAATATAGACAAAGATTATGAGGCGTGGTATTCACCAATATTTGAACCGCCGGGAGGAGAAACCGAATCTCTTCTGTTCTGCCTGCAGGCGGCCCTTGGTGCGGGAATATTCGGATATGGATTCGGATATCTTGTGGCAAGAAAAAAATTCAGCAAAACTAATGATAAACATGAGGAAGAAAAATAGATGATACTTATTGATAAGCTGTCGTATGCATCACAGATAAGATATAAAAGCCCTTTTCTGAAATGCGGATTTGGTATGGGTACTCTGTGTGTTTGTGTTGCGGCAAGATCATTTATCGTATCTTTATTTATAATGGCTGTTATGGGATACCTTACTGTACGTTTCAGTAAGGTATCCTTTTGCAGATATTTGAAGATGATGGCTGTTCCACTGTCTTTTCTTATACTTGGAACCATAGCAATAGCAGTGGATTTTCCCAAAGAGCCTATGGGATTTTTTGACCTTGCCATAGGCGAAAGGTATGTTTCAGTAAGTGTGTCGTCGCTGACATATTCTCTAAGGCTTATTTTGACAGCTCTTTCATCGGTATCGTGCCTGTATTTTATTTCCCTTACAACACCCATGCTGGATATCATACAGGTAATGAAAAAAATCCGGTTGCCATGGATGATAATTGAGATTACCATATTGATGTACAGGTTTATTTTCATACTTTCAGATATGGCCGCGGCAATTATGCTGTCACAGGACTGCAGGCTCGGTAATATTTCATTCAGAAAAAAGATAGATTCTATGGGCCAGATGTTGTCTGTACTGCTTATCAGAGCGCTGAACAAGGCAAACAAGCTTTATGATGCTATGGAGTCAAGATGCTATGACGGGAAAATACAGGTCTTGTGGGATAACGAAAAGGCAGAAAAAAAAGACATATGCATGGTGATAGTTTTTTTTGCTGTACTGTTTGTACTGACTGCGATAAGTAAAATATATGGAGGCATATAAATAAATGGATGATGCCGTAATAAGAACAGAAGATCTGGAGTTTTACTATGCTGATGGAACAAAAGCTCTGGATGGTGTAAACATTGAAATAAAAAGAGGCGAGAAAGTTGCTATAATGGGTGCCAACGGGTCGGGAAAATCCACTTTTTTTCTTACTCTTAACGGTGTATCAAAGCCTTCATCAGGGAAGGTCTATATTGATGGCAAAGCCATAGATTATTCCCGAAAAGGGCTTATTGAAGTAAGAAAAAAAATAGGTATCGTATTTCAGGATCCGGACAACCAGCTTTTTTCGTCAAGTGTAAGGCAGGAGATTTCCTTTGGTCTGTTTAATCTTGGATTTGATCATGATGAGGCAGCCTGTAAAGTGGAAAACGTCATAAAAGATCTTAATATTGATGAGTTTGCAGATAAACCTACTCATTTTCTCAGTGGAGGTCAGAAAAAAAGAGTAGCTGTAGCGGATATCCTTGTTATGGAGCCGGAAGTGATAATACTGGATGAACCGGCATCTGGACTTGATCCTAAACACATCAAACTGCTGGACGATCTTATAGACAGATTGTCAGACAGAGGCATAACTGTTATAATTGCTACACATGATGCCCAGAGGAGCCTTTCGTGGGCAGACAGGCTGGTACTTTTTCATAAAGGCAAAATAATCGGGCAGGGGCTTGCGGAAGATATACTTAGAAATGAACAGCTTCTTAAGACTACCAATCTGGAGAAACCGGCCGTACTGAGACTGTTTGACAACCTGGTGGAAGCAGGCGCATTCAGGGACAGTCTGAAGACTCCGCATACTATGGATGAACTTGAAGGATATATAAGAAATTATATTTACAGGGAGAAATGATATGAAAGATACAGCGCTGCTTGCAGTGAGTTTCGGGACAAGTTATGAAGAAACAAGGAAAAAAACTATAGAAGAAATAGAAAAGACGCTGGCGCAGGAATTCCCTCAGGCAGATCTGAGAAGAGCATTTACCAGCGGCATGATATTAAGACGATTGAGAGAAAGAGACGGTATTCATATTGACAGTGTTGATGAAGCTTTGAAAAAAATATATGAAGACGGATATCAGACCCTTCTTGTGCAGCCTACACACATAATAAACGGAGATGAATTTGAAAAAATGATCTCGCAGCTTGCTCCATACAGAGAAAAATTTAAAAATGTTTATGTGGGAAGACCGCTTCTGACATCTTCTAAGGACTATGAAGATACTGTAAGGATAGTGATGGGAGAAAATAAAGATCTTAAAAATGATGAAGCTCTTGTACTGATGGGTCATGGAACAGGTCATTTTGCAGATGCTGCATATGCAGCGCTGGATTACCGTTTCAAGGCTATGGGCCATCTCAATGTGTTTGTAGGCACGGTAGAAGGATACCCGGAGCTTGACGATATCCTTCCTGCAATAAGAAGGTTTTCGCCATCGAAGATAAGGCTTATGCCGTTTATGATAGTTGCAGGAGATCACGCAATAAATGATATGGCAGGTGATGATGAGGATTCATGGAAAAATATCCTCACCGGTGAAGGTTTCAGCACAGAATGCGCACTGAAAGGTCTGGGCGAAATGAAAGGTATCAGGCAGATATATGCCGAGCATCTGAAAAAGGCTTTGTGCACTGATTAAAATATACAGGAGAATCAATATGGCAAAATTGTATGGTATAGGAGTAGGACCGGGCGATTCAGAGCTTATGACGCTCAAAGGCGCCAGACTTATAAAAGAATGTGATATTGTTGTGCTTCCCAAGTCGGGTAAGAAAATAAATGTGGCTTTTGAGATAGCTAAAAAAGCAGTGCCCGAAATAATGGAAAAAGAGATGACAGAAGTTGACATGCCTATGACAAGAGACAGAGATATTTTAAATAATGCTCATAAAAAAGCGGCAGAAAAAATCATCTCATATCTTGATCAGGGTAAAGATGTTGTCTTCCTCACTCTGGGAGATCCTACTATCTATTCGACTTATTGTTATGTGCATAATCTTATACTTGATTCAAAAAGAGAAGCAGAACTTGTACCGGGAGTACCGTCATTCTGCGCAGTAGCCGCAAGACTAAACGAGAGCCTGACCGAAGCCTCAGAGAGCCTTCATATAATTCCGGCCTCGTATGAGGGTCTGAAAGAAGCAATAACCTTGAGCGGAACAAAAGTGCTCATGAAAAGTGGAAAAGCAATGAAGGAAGTCAAAAAGGCACTTGAAGATATCAGAGAAGGCGAATCTGTGCGGATGGTGGAATGTTGCGGGATGCCGGAAGAAAAAATATATGATGAATTAGACCGGATAGATGACGAAGCAAGTTATTTTTCTGTTCTTGTAGTAAAAAAGAGATAGATAAAACATAGAAAGGCAGTAAAAATGAGGATAAAAATGGCCGGTATCGACCACAGCAGAGCATCAATAAAGTATAGAGAGCAGTTTTCATTTACTAAAGATGAACTCGATGAGGCCATGAAAACAGCTGCAGATATTTCCGGAGTATCGGGTTGCATTATAATCTCCACATGTAACAGGACTGAACTGTGGTTAAGCGCAGATGATTCAGCATGTTGTGATCCTGCAGAAATAATCTGCAGTCTGAAAAATGTGCAATATGAGAAGTTCAGAGGATATTTTATACAGAGAGAAGACAGGCAGGCTATAGAACATCTGATGACAACAGCATGCGGTATAAACAGCAGAGTTTTTGGAGAGGATCAGATAATAACTCAGATCAAGGATGCACTGGATAGTGCAAGAAAGGCACACACTACCGGAAGAATACTTGAAAAAGTGTTTCAGAACAGTATTACCGCAGCTAAAAAAATAAAATCGTCAGTGAAGCTTACATCCCACAGAACTTCTGTAGCTGACAGCGGTATAAAAAAACTGAAAGACTTGTGCGGTGATATATACGGGCTCAAATGCCTTATAATTGGCAACGGAATGATGGCAGCTCTCATAGCTGAAGATCTTGTTAAAAACGGCGCCAGTGTATCTATGACTTTAAGACGTAAATATCATCATGGAGAAGAGTTTTCTTCTATAGTGCCTGACGGATGCAGCATGCTTCCATATGAAAGCCGGTATGATGCAATGGGTTCTGCAGATGTGATAATAAGTGCAACTTTGAGTCCACATTATACAGTTACTGCAGAAGGTCTGGAAAAAATAAAACTAAAGGATAAGGTTTTATTCATGGATCTGGCTGTGCCAAGAGACATAGAACCGGAAATAAGTTCAAGATATAATATAAAGATATATGACGTGGATGATCTTGCGGGAGAAGATCTCTCATCATACGAAAGCGAGATAAATTCTGCGAAGGATATAATGAGTACATACTGTGATGATACCATAAACTGGCTCAGCTTCAGAAATCAGGTTCCCAAGGTGGAGGAGACTGTTTCAAGGGCCAGAAAAGACAGTATACTTAGAGCAGATAAAGAAATAAAACGTCTGGGACTCAACGAGGTACAGGTATCCAAGGTTGAAGAAATAATGGCAGAAGCTTCAGGAAAGGCGGTAAGCAAGCTTTTATTCGGGCTCAGACAGACACTGTCTCCCGAGTATTGGGAAGTATGCATTGATGCAGTCCTTGAAGCTGCCCGTAAAGACACAATGAAAAGCTGAGCCGGATTAAAGAGCCGGTTGCAGCATAAAAAGACAGGAAGGTCATTATGAAAGATAGAAAAGACTGGTTTCCGGTGTTTATAAATCTAAGAAACAAAAAAATACTGGTAGCAGGTGGCGGAAAGATAGCATCGAGAAGAATAAAAACACTGAGCGGCTTCAGCTGCAAGATTCTTGTGGTTGCTCCTGATATCTGCAGTGATATAATTGAACTGAAAAAAACAGGGGCTGATATATGTATAGAAGAAAGGTGCTTTTGTGAAAATGACATTGACGGTGCATTCTTTGTCATTGCAGCTACAGATGATGCTGCTTTAAATGAGGAAATCCGGAAGCTGGCAGCCGCATCAGGGATACCGGTAAATGTTGTATCTGAAAAAGACAGCTGTGATTTTTTCTTTCCTGCAGTTATAACAGACGGTGACGTGACTATTGGAGTTACCGCGCAGGGAAAGAACCACAGACTTGCCGGCGAAGCGGCTGAAAAAATCAGAAAAATATTTGAGGACAGATCAAAATGATGAAAAAAATCGTGAGAGTAGGAAGCAGAGACAGCAAGCTTGCTGTGATGCAGACAGAAATTGTAATGGATGCCATAGCAAGATCGCATCCTGAACTCCAGCTTGAGCTGGTGACTATGAAGACTACAGGTGATATTATACTCGATAAGACTCTTGATAAAATCGGAGGCAAAGGACTGTTTGTAAAAGAACTGGACAGAGCACTGATGGAAAATCAGGTAGACATAACTGTTCACAGTCTTAAAGATATGCCTGCTGAAATAAATGATGATCTGCCCATACTGGCCTTTTATAAAAGAGGAAATCCGTATGATGCTCTTGTACTTCCTGAAGGCCTCGAGGAAAAAGATATGGATCATAAACTTCCTATAGGAAGTTCCAGTGCGAGAAGGAATGTGCAGCTGGAAATGTTATACCCTGATTATGATACTGAAAGCGTAAGAGGGAATGTCCTTACAAGGCTATCAAAACTTGACCGCGGTCTTTACTCGGGTCTGATTCTTGCGAGGGCAGGTCTGGAAAGGCTGGGACTTGAAAGCAGGATAACAAAAACTTTTACTCATAATGAAATGATACCTGCAGCCGGTCAGGGGATACTGGCGGTTCAGGGAAGAAAAGGAGAAGACTACAGTTACCTTGACTTGATAGATGATCCTGTAACAAGACGGGAAGCTTTGGCGGAGAGAGCTTTTATCAGAGAGCTGGATGGCGGCTGCAGTGCACCGGTAGGAGCATTTGCCATGGATAACGGTGATGAAATAGAAATTTTCGGGATATATAAGGATACATATACGGGTAAATGTGTCAGAGGCAGTATAAAGGGAAAAAGCGGCCAGGGTACGGAGAAAGCTGTAATGCTTGCACGCAGGTTGAAGGAGGAAGCATCCAATGAAAACAGATAAGACAGGAAAGGTATGGCTTGTAGGAGCAGGACCGTCAGATCCGGGACTGTTTACACTGAAAGGAATGAAAGTTCTGGAAGAAGCGCAGGTAGTCATATATGATCATCTTGTGGGTGCAGGTGTACTGTCTATGATGCCTAAAGATGCCGAGCTGATAGATGTGGGCAAAATTGCCGGAAATCATCCTGTACCTCAGCATGAGATAAACAGGATCATATTGCAGAAGGCTCTTGAAGGTAAAAGGGTTGTAAGACTTAAAGGCGGAGATCCCTTTGTATTCGGCAGAGGAGGTGAGGAACTGGAACTGCTTTCTGAAAACAATATACCTTTTGAGGTTGTTCCGGGAATCACCTCAGCCGTATCTGTACCTGCATATAACGGAATACCTGTTACACACAGAGATTTTACATCTTCATTTCATGTGATAACAGGTCATACCCGCAACAAAGACGAAGCTGAGATAGATTATGAGGCTCTTGTAAGACTGGAAGGAACGCTGGTATTCCTTATGGGTGTAGGCGCAATGAAAAAAATATGCAGCGGTCTTATCAGTGCCGGAATGAGCGAAGATATGCCAGCGGCTGTACTGGAAAACGGCACATCTGCTCATCAGAGAAAAGTTGTATCTACTGTAAAGAATCTTTGCGAAGACTCTGAAAAAACAGGCATAAAAACACCAGCTATAATTATAGTAGGAAAAGTGTGCAGTCTTGCAGACAAGTTTTCCTGGGCAGAGAAAAGACCTCTGGGAAAGCTTAAAGTGGCAGTAACAAGGCCAAAGGACAGAGCTTCTGCTCTTGCTGACAGGTTAAGAGAACAAGGCGCTGAAGTTGTACTTCTTCCTTCTGTAAGAACAGAAAAACGCCGGGACAACAGAGCCATATCAGATGCAATAAATAATATTTCAGATTACAGCTGGATAGCTTTTACCAGTCCTGCAGGAGTAAAAATATTTTTTGAAATCTTAAAGGAAAAGAAAAAAGATATAAGGAATCTGTCAGGAATAAAATTTGCTGCGATAGGCAGCACAACAACAGAAGCTGTGATGCAGAAGGGTATTTTTGTTGATCTTGTGCCTGAAAAATATAATGGCGGTGAACTTGGAAAACTTCTTGCTGAAAAGGTATCTGATAAAGAAAAAATACTCATACCAAGAGCAGCCATAGGCACGGAAGATCTGATAAGGCCATTGGAAGATAAAGGTCTTTATTACGATGACATACCGGTATATGATACTATATGGGAGACCGGTCTTGCCGTAAAATATGACAGCAGTATAGATGCTGTGGCATTTACAAGTGCTTCTACCGTAAAAGCTTTTGCCGAAAACAATAAAAATATTGATTTTTCTTCTGTTACGGCTGTATGTATAGGAGAACAGACTGCTAAGGCAGCTTCTGATCTGGGCATGAAGATACTGATTTCACCAGAGGCGACCATAGATGCTATGGTAAGGTATATGACGGAGATTTTCGGCTAAATAAAATATTGAATATAAAAATGCATGATATTAACCATGCATTTTTTATTTCAATGAAAAAGGGGCGTGACGCCCCTGTTGAGATTGGTTCGGCACTATCTTCTCGGCTGAGGTCTGTGGGGACGACAGTCATTGTCACATCTGTGACAGGCATCATCGTCGCGTGAAGTGCCGCAATCGTTTCTGCATATGTTGTCGCCCGTATCATCATCACCACATACATTACCGCAGTTTTCAGCTGTATCTTCTTCTCTGATCTGATTAGGAAACAGAGGAGGGAATGTGGAGCAGATTGAATTCTGCTGAACAGCAGGCTGTACATAACCTGTAGAAAGAACACAAAGCTGAACCGGAACCACAATCTTCTTTTCAGTCGTTACATGTTGTATTTTTAATTTTTGTAAAGTGTCTCAAATTGAGACACTTTTTTAATAAATTACAATCAGGGATGTACAATATGAAAGTAGATATTTTTGATACTATAAAAAAATATAAAGTTATATATGCAGATCCACCATGGGAATATAAACAAAGTGGCTCTTTCAACGGTAAACGAGGTATGGCAAAGTGGCATTATAATACTATGTCTACAGATGAAATATGTAAACTGCCAATTAAATCATTAAAAACTGAGGATGCTGTTTTGTTTATCTGGGCGACTTTTCCTAATATTAAGGAAGCACTACGAGTTATGGAGGCGTGGGGTTTTGTATATAAAACTGCGGCATTTGTATGGATTAAACAAAATAAAAGAACAGAGTCATTATTCTGGGGAATGGGATCATACACACGTGCGAATGCAGAAATCTGTCTTTTAGGTCTTAGCCCAAAAACAAAAGGGAAAAACATAACTAAAAGTCATAAAGTTCATCAAGTTATAATATCTCCAATTAGAGAGCACAGTAGAAAACCTGAAGAAGCACGTAAAAGAATTGAAAAACTCGTGGGGGGGGTATCTAAAATAGAACTATTTGCGAGAGATAAAGAAGAAGAGTGGGACTATTGGGGAGATGAAGTGTAAAGTGTCTCAATTTGAGACACTTTTTAAAATTTTTACTGGAATTAAGTATATGAATAATAAGGAGAAAAGAAATGGGAAAGGTAATAGCTATTTGCAATCAAAAGGGCGGAGTCGGGAAAACTACGACTACATTGTCCACAGCTGTTGCGCTTGCAAGAAAAGGGTTTAAAGTTTTGACAATTGATTGCGATGACGGAAACGCAGGACTTACTAAGCAATTAGGTTATGATAATGAAGAAATACAATATACACTTACAGACTTGCTGTTATTCGAGTTCTATAATCGAATGGACATGATTCCTGGGTTGATTGATGATTGCATATTAAAGCATGATGAAGGAATAGACGTAATCATTGCCGACAATAAACTTGCAGAGATAACCAACAATCTGGCATCAGCACAGGACGAAAAAAAGAGAGAGACCCTTTTGAGAATCATAGATAGAATACGAGGCAAGTACGATTATATTATACTTGACACAGCCCCTACGCTGAACATACTTTTCGTCAATGCATTGGCTGCTACAGATGAGGTTGTGGTCGTAACACAATCGCAAGGTGCAGCAGAAGCTGCTATTGGAGAACTGATCCAGACAGTGATTAACGTAAAAGAACGAATTAACCCGTCTATCATAATAAAGGGACTTTTGATCAACATGGTAGACAATCGAACTAAATATGAGAAAGATAAATCACAACTTATTGACAGATCCTATTCTGACCTTGGTATGAAAGTTTTTAAAAATAAAATACCAAGAGGTATTGCAGCAGCGAAATCGTTTGATGAGAAAAAATCCATATTTGCTTTTGATTCAAAATCACCGGTAGCTGAAGCATATGCAAATTTTGCAGAAGAATTAATAACAAATTAGTGTCTCAAATTGAGACACTTTTGGAAGGAGAAAAAATGGCACAGCTTAATAAAACAAATCTTATGCCTGGGTTATTTGGAGAACCAACTGCTGATAAAGATAAAAAAGGACACAACGAAAATTTAGTGGTAAACATAGAAAAGCTGTTGGATTTTCATTCAGAAATAATTAATGGCAAAGCACATCCATTCAGACGTTTATCAGGAACAAAATTGGAAGAATTAAAAGACTCCATCAATGAGAATGGCCTTCTCTATCCTATTAAGATTAGAAAAGATCCGCAGTATGAAGGATTTTACGAGATCATTGCAGGACATAACAGAAGAGACGTTTTGAAATCGCTTGGACGAACAGAACTATATGAATCAAAAGGTGAAATTGAGCTGATTGAGGCAGACGATGAAAAAGCTATAAATCAGATGATAGCTACCAATATACAGAGAGATGAAATTTTCGTTATGGATAAAGCGTGGGCATATAGAATCTGGCTGGAAAATAATAAAAATATAAGATCACATGGTATACGAAATGATCAGAAGCTGGCCGATGAGACAGGTGACAGCAGGGCCAATATCCAAAGATATGTAAGGCTTACATATCTGATAGAGCCATTGCAGAATTTGATTGATACAAAAGCTCTTCCGTTAAATGTTGGTGTAGAGTTGTCCTGGACTGATTACAAACAACAGGAGGCTATACATGAGTATATCTGTTCCAAAAGTAAAATAACCTTGGATCAGGCACATAAGATTAAGGAACTGGCACAGGAACGTTTTTTAAGTGTGGAGGATCTTCAGGCACTTTTTGATATAGAGAAAAAAACTGCTCCTTTAAATGACGTTTTCAAAAATACAAGTAGATATTTTAAAAAATATGATATAAGTAAGGCAGATAAAATCAATGCTGCCGATCTGGAAGAACTTATTAAAAATACAGTTGAACATTATCTGGAATCTTTGTAAGTGTCTCAAATTGAGACAGATAAGGAGGGAATCAAATGAAAGAGCGTAAATATATAGCAACTCTTGATGATGGTCATGATTATTTATCTATCGAGTTTTCTTCAGAGCATAAAGCCGGCAGTAAGGCAAACAAAGATGATTGCAAACAGACAATGATAAAAAGATGGGGTTATAAAGAAGCGCAGCGATGGAAAATTATGAACGTAACATTGCGTGGATATTAAAGTGTCTCAAATTGAGACACTTTAATTAAGTGTATCCAACGACCGGTGACATGTTTTTTAAGTACTTTTTTTAAAGTAACACATTTTTTAATTTAAACAAACATTAGAAAAAATCATTAATTCAATGAATTGAACTATACGAAAGTAACCAGAAACAGTATATAAGAGTTAGGATAGGGATTATATGTGTGACATTGGCATTGGGAGAGGTTTTGTGAAGGAGAGGATATGAAGGGTGATGCATTAATTCAATTGTATATAAGTGTGGTGGGTAATCTGATGAGTATAGATGATGTTGAAAACATGTATGTTATTTCCGCTGATAATAAAAGGATATACTTTAATGCAGATGATTTTAGAGGAGAAATACAGGATGCCTTGAGTAATGAAAAAATTTTGTCAGACCTTGCAGGAAAAGACAAAAGAATACATATTGTTACTCATACTATTCTCACAAACTTCAAAATACTTGGGCTGATCATTTGCGATAAGGGAAGATTTACGTCAACACAGCGTGTTTCAGGGAAAATACGAAGAGTGATTACAGTTGATTTAGAAAAATATGAATTGCTGAGAGAAATTTGGCAAAGTGTCTCAATTTGAGACAGATAAGGAGAATAACAATGACATATTATACTCATGTGGCTGGAGGCATTCTTGCAGGAACTGCCTTGACCGGAACTGCTTTTGATGTAAATACAGGTATCGTTATTGGTGGTGCAATTATAGGTTCTCTACTCCCAGATATTGATCACACGAAATCTAAAATATCAAGGACGACAGTAGCTACATCGTTTGTATCACATATTATACATATGATAACAAAACATCGTGGTGTATTTCATACACCAATTTTCGTGTTAATAATTTGGATTTTAATGAACTTGGTTAATATTTTTGTCCAATTTCCAATGCAGGAATTTATGAAACTTTTTACTATGGGCTTCATTCCGGGCATGCTTTCACACTTAGTTTTGGATTCTTTAAACCCTGGTGGAATTATGTGGTTATATCCTATAAAATCGAAATACTATCACATTTTAAACATAAAAACGGGAAGCATTTTAGAGGCCATTCTTGCAGTAATTTTAATAATAATATTAATAATAATATATAGAATGTAGGGTTAAGAATGATTGATATTGAAGAGTATAAGAAAATACTTGAAAAGCAGAAGAAAGAGAAAAAGATCACAGCTAAAACAGCGGGGGAATACCTTGGGCTTATGGAACGTCTTCTTGTCGAGCTTGGAACAAAGGATGACTGTAAATCTATTTCTGAAGCAATAATAGGCCTTTCTGCTAATAATGAGCAGGGGCACAAATACATTGCTGCCGTAAAAAAATATGAGAGAGATGTGTTAGCAGCACCAAAGAGCTTGCTTTACGGGGAAAAATTAATATACCTAAGACAGCATTTAAAGCAACGCCCAATCGGAAGAAATTTGGAATTAAAAGAAACAACATACTATCACAAAATTAACGCACTGAAAAACGAAAAACTGAAGATTGCCTACAGACTGCAGTATCAGTCTGGTCTAAGAATATCAGAAATCGCAGATCTTAGAAAGGAAGATATTGTTTTAAATCATGATGGCAGCATGACAATCATTGTAAGAGAAGGCAAGGGAGGACATTCCAGAGTCGTTGACGTGATAGTAGATAAATACATATTCAACAAATTAACAGCAATGGTTACTACTTTGGATAACAGAGAAAAACTGTTCTATTCAGCTAACTACATGAAAAAGAAAGCGGTGGAGTATGGTATAAAAACGCATGACTTAAGAAGGCTAAATTCCAAAATAAGATACCGGGAGGAAAGAAAAAAAGGAGAAGGGAGGCGAGATGCCAGGAGAAAAGTACAAAATCAGTTGGGACATGTTAAGCCACGTATAACCAATGCGTATTTAGGAACTGACTGGGAGGAAGAATGAAGAAAAATAATAATCAGGCCGATGAATTTATTGAAAAATTATTTATCTCAATTATAAAAGGGATAAAAAATATGGGGCAGAATATGTTGTTGTTATTTGTGTTTTTAGCATCAATTGGGTTGACTGCCTATTTAATTACAAATCAACAGATCTTATTACCAAAATGGAATCCAGAAGGCGTAATAGTCAAACAACTACTGTTTTATGCAGCGTGGAGTTTACCTGTTTGGCTTTTGGCGGTGTATGGAGTAATAGAGAAAAAAACAGACAATAGCTATAAAGAAAAATTTGAAAGTATTAAATTTTGCAATAAATCGGGGCAATATCCGGAACTGATTGATAAATATTCTGATGGTAAAAAAGAAATTCTCTCTTTTAAAACCGCCGGAATACCAATTACTGAATGGCGTGAAAAACAGGTGCTGCTTGAATCTGCTTTAGATTGCAATATCTTAAAAATCAAAATGGATACCAAAACAAAGACTATTATTACGCTTGAGACTGTAACATCTGATTTCTCTATAGGCACGGATATTCCATGGAATCAAGATTACATTTCTAACGAAGAATTTGAAATAGTAGCCGGTGAAGGAATTTTAGATAGAGTTAAATTTAATTTCAATAAGTATCCACATGCACTGATAGCCGGCGTAACGGGATCAGGAAAATCAGTGCTGCTAAGATTGTTTTTATGGGAATTCATATGTAAAGGAGCAACACCTTATATGATTGATTTCAAAGGAGGAATCGAGCTCACGGATTTTGAGATGTACGGAGAAGTGGTTTATGACAGAAACAAAGCATTGGATCTTTTAAAAGAAATAAATCAAGAGCTTACGGCTCGATTGAATCTGTTCAGAAATCTTGGCGTAAAAAATTTGAGTGAGTATAATAAACGTTTTCCGGATCAGGAATTAACCAGAATTGTCATTGCTTGTGATGAAGTTGCCGAGATGCTTGACAAAACCGGGTTGTCTGCAGCTGATGCTGTAATCTATAAAGAAATTGAAAAGGAAATGTCGACTATTGCACGATTAGGTAGAGCTCCCGGAATTCACATGCTCCTTGGAACGCAGCGGCCGGATGCAAAAATTATAATAGGCCAAATCAAAAACAATCTCCCGATCCGAATTTCTGGAAGAATGACAGATACTCATGCCTCAGAAATGGTCCTGGGTAATACGAAAGCAACCAGCCTTGGCGAGACATTAGGCAGATTCATGTATACAGTTGGTTCAGATACCTTTGAATTTCAGGGGTATAACTTTAGCGAGGGTGATATTATTCCCGGAAATTATCAGAGAGGAAAGATGTTAATTAATAGTGAGAATGATTGCATCGAAAACAGCGGGGAAAAGGAGGCGGAATATAATGATGAAATGGTAGAAGCATCTACTCATAATATTAAACAAAAAAAAGGGAGGAAAGGATTGAATTAAAAAGGAGGCCGTAATGAGGGAAAAAAAGAAAATAAAAAATGAACCTGAAGAAATTCATGTGCAGAAGCTATCAGGATTTAGTATTAGAAAGATTGGAATGATACTCGTGTGGATCATTTTGATCTTTATTTTTTTAAGAGGAATCATTGCAATCTTTACTTCAGTAAGCCCATCCGAACAGAAGCGTACTTTTGATGAATATATTAACACGTTGAATCTTGAAGAAAACCTGAAAGGTGAGGCATCTACATTTGCCGAAAATTTTGTGAAGAACTATTTCACTTATGACGGAAAAAATAAAGATAATTACGATTCACGTATGGCTAATTTTACAGCAACAGGGCTAATTATAACAGCTCCGGAAGATGTTGAGACGACAGTAAATTATATTTCGTCAACATCAGTTAATTTTCTGTCTGAAGAAGCAGTGGATGTGGATGTAATTGTTGAAGTAAAATATTCCGACAATATTAAATTATTTAAAATCACAGTTCCCATTGAAATTGACAGTAATGGGAAAATGGCAGTTGTCAATTATCCCCAATTTATTCCTAACGAAGATAAATCAGAAGAGATAAGCGCATATCAGAAGACTCTTCCTGGAAGAGACATCAATAAAGATGAGCTTTCGGAGATACAAACCAATTTAGAGAGCTTTTTTAAAACATATTTTGAAGGAAATGATAATGAATTAAGCTATTATGTGACGAAAAGTTTTCCATATAAGCAGGGACTTAGAGGATTAATCCAGTTCAATTCCATAACTGCTTTAAGAGTTTCCTTTGATGAAAATAATGATAGATTTTATGCGGTAGCTAATTTGGAAATAGTTGACAATGGGAGACATTTGGAGCAAGTGTGCTATTTGGAGTTAATTGAAACCGATAGGTTTTATATAGATAATATATCAACAAGGTAAAAGGAGAAAAAAATATGTGTAAAAAAGTATATGTAAGGAATTTGTTTATAACAGCTTGTTTAATGGTACTAATAATTTCTTTGTTTATGCTAAATGCCGATCTTGCTATGGCTGCAGCACAACCAGGTCAGAGTTTCGGTACTTGGATACTCGACCAGGCATTCTGGGTAGCACTTGCTGTGGTAGCTGTGGTGGCTATTCCCTTGATTCTAAAAAAATCATGGGTGCCTTTGGGAATTTTCCTTTTGGTGGCCGCAATAGTTCTTGTTGTAATTTCTAATCCATCAAGGCTGACAGGATTAGGAAACATAATCTGGGAAGCCTTCGGTCTATAAGTTGTAGATGACAGAGGTGCAAGATGAATGAGGATAATAGGGAAATTTTAAGGAGTTACCCCAACATTTGGAATTACAAGAAAAAAATTTATAATATTGATTCGATAAAATTCATAATACCGATAGCTATTGAAGACGCATGTTTTTTTGTTGCTTCTGTATTTATTCTAAATCTGATATATAAAATTTTACCTTTCATAGGTAATCTGCCGTTTGTATTAAAGTGGATTCTAATACCTATTCTAATTACGAAATTTTTGACTAATAAAAAATTTGATGGTAAAAATCCTCACAAATATTTATGGGGATACTTTAAATACATAATAAGTCCCAAAAAATATAGCAGATTTAAACCATATTGTATTAAGAAGGAAAAAATAAGCTTTAAGCCTGTAGTCTATCGTGCTCCGCTATACGAAGATATTACACAGAACGCTTTGATGACTTTAAAAAGGAGGCAAAAAAGAAATGCCCAAATATGAGCTGCCTATAAAATATTTTGAAAATAATCTCATTTTCGAGAGTGCAACAAGAGATTGCTGGGCAGGGTATCAGATTGATAGTGTAGGCTACGATTATCTTTCCAATCAAAAAAAATTAGCCCTGTTAAATGCGATAACACGATTTGTTGCCAATATCGGAACGGAAGCCAAAATACATGTAATACCGATAAGACAGGACGTTAAAAATCATTATGATAAGATCAAGAAAGATCTAAACAGCAATGATAATCTTTATGAAATTGCAGTTAATCATGCTGACGGTACGTTAGCATACCTTGAAGAACAGCAAAAAATAAATGGAGCAGGGACTGATTATCAAATCTTTGTTTTCACTAAATTACGTATGCCTCAAAAAAATGTGAAATTTAAAACAATAGTAAAAGATACATTCAGAATGGTTAACGAGTTTCTTGAAGTAGATTTAAAAGAAATACGTCAGTCTGAGATTGATACGTTTAGCAGATTGTCAGAAAGTTATTTTAATGCACAAAGAAACAGAATACCGTTAAAAAGGATTAATGAGGATACTATCCAGTGGCTCATTCGTAGATGTTTCTGCAGAGGTCTTAATGAAGATATAATTCTCAGGCAAGGCAATGATAATCATTCATGGAAACCGTTCAGCGAGATTGTTGTTAAGGATGGCCAAAAAATACTTCGACCAGACAAAAGAAGTCTACTAACGCTAACCGGTGAAGTGGAACAAGAAGATAGATATCTGAAAGTGAAAGATAGCAGAAGGGATAAAGATGTATCCTATCAGACTTTTTTAACGATATCATTCATTCCTGACCAGATTGCAATACCGGGAGGTGAATGGCTGTACATGCTTCAGGATTGGCCGATTTCTTCAGAAGTATGTATTACGTTAACCGCAATAGAATTCAAAGAATCCCGAAAAAAACTTGAAAATAAAGAGCGAGAGATAACTTCACAAATGGAACATGTTCTTCAGACTGATGCAGTTCCAGATGACCTGAAAAGTGCCTACCAAGAAGTGGCAAATCTCGAAAGAGAGTTAGCACCGGCCAGTGATCCTCTTGTGAAAGCATCATTTACTATATGTGTGGCGGCTGATAATCTTAAAGAAATGGAAAATAATGCACAGTTCATTAAGGAAAGGTATGAGGATATGACTTTTGAAATCCAGAGATCTGTTGCGGACCAGTACGCACTGTTCATTGAAGCCTTCCCAGGGACAGGAAGGTATGTCAACGACTACATTCTTCCTCTTCCACCCAAAACTGTTGCCGGTTCAATGTTCTGTGTTACGAACTTATTAGGAGATCGAGAAGGACATTATATTGGCACGTTTGGAATTTTAAAAAAACAAGTATTTTTGAATTTAGCCAGAGCATGTGCACTTAATCGATCTGCTTCCGCATATATATCCGGTACGCTCGGAGGTGGTAAATCATACTTAGCGAATTTACTGGCTGTTTTGCATGTTCTTCAAGGCGCAAAAGCTCTAATAATTGACCCAAAAGGCGATAGAATACGATGGAAAGAGAAGTTGCCTGCCTTAGCTCAGGAGATGACAATAACAGCGCTAACAGCGGGGAACGAGGATAGGGGAAAACTTGACCCATTCATTTTATTCAAAGATGATATAAATGAAGCATGCGAACTCGCTAAAAATATAATTTGTGATTTGTATGATCTCACGTCTGCTGATGATGAATATATTGTATTAGGAGAAGTCCTTCAGAATATGTCAACCATATCGCAGCCTTCTATGGAAAAATTCCTTACCGTATTAGAAAATTTTCCGGAAAATGATGAACTGAAAAAAACAGCGACAAAGTTACTACGAAGGCTTAGGTCGAGTAAAGAACTTGGTATGGCCAAATTGCTGTTCAGTGATGGAAATTCTGATGGCCTCAATTTTGACAAAAGAATAAATATTCTTACTGTTGAGAATCTTAATTTGCCTGATCCGGAAACGCCAAAGGCAGAGTTGAATGAAGCACAAAGATTGTCTATGGTACTCATGATTCCAATTGCTGCTTTCGCTAAACGATTTGCAATGAGTGACAGGAGTATTTTTAAGCTTGTTGTTTTTGACGAGGCTTGGGCACTAAAAAATACTACTTCAGGAATGGCTCTGTTCGAGTTTATGGCACGTATGGGAAGAGCTTTAAACGCAGGCGCAATTTTCATTGGACATTCCGTTACCGATCAGGAATCTAAGGGAATTAGAGAGGCTCTTACCTATAAATTTTGCTATAAAGCAGTCGACGATGAAGAAATTATAAATGCGCTTAATTTTATCGGCCTCGAAACAACAGAAGAAAATCGCAGATTGTTAATGAACCTTGAAAATGGTCACTGCCTATTTCGTGACTTGGATGGTCATGTGGGAGAACTTGATGTAGATGCTGTTTGGGAAGATTTCCATAACGCCTTTAACACCAATCCTACAGAGCAATAGGAGATACGGTATGAGACGAATTATAAGAATAATTGTGATTATATGCTTGCTTATTGTTTTAGCAAGCATTTTTGTTTATGGAAGTGACGGAACTGATGGAAGCGAGTCAGGAGGGGCTTATAACAGCATATATGATAACTATTATCTTGACATGGAACCAAAATCTATGATGAAAGCTCCGGTAGCTAATTTATTCAACGCTCTGGCAAACGGATTATTTGGGCTTATAAAAATGCTGGGAAATTTCGTTTGTTCGCTCACAGAATTTGCCTATTCAGTTAATATGTTTGAGCTTATGGAAGATACAATGACTCCGCTTTTCGGGAATATAGGCAGTAAAATCTTTGGAGGACTGTCAATATTTTTTATTGGGCTTGCGGGTTTTTATCTAATTTTCAAATTAGCGAGAGGACATTTGATAAACGTTATCTTAGGCATATTATCACTGGCATTGGTAATAGCAATTGCGACTGCTTTTTTTACTTACCCCGGGCGCATACTTACATCAGTTGATGAGGCTTTTTCTGATATTGCCGGCGATATTATAGATCCTGTATACCAAGACATAAATGGGAGCGATGCAGAAAATGTATCCTCTGCTAAAAAAACATCAGATCTGCTGTGGAATATCATCGTACACAAACCATGGCAGATTCTTGAATTCGGCAGTGAATCTGTTGCTGACAAGCATGAAGAAAAAATTTTAGCATTAGAAGAAGGATCTGATGAACGAGAGGAATATGTAAAGGAAGCCAATGTAAAGACTTTTAAAGCAACTGTATCTCAGCAGGTTGAGCGTTTTTCCACAGTAATAATTTATTTGATTTTTAGCGTAATTGTCTTTGTGGCAGTACTTGCTTTCCTTGTTCTAATCATAGGCTATCAATTATGGGTATGGGTGCTGGCTATTTTCTCTATTTTTGTTTTCCTTATGGCTTTGGTTCCGAACTTCGGATTAGGACTGCTTAAAAGATGGGCAGTTCAGATTTTATCTGCAATGGCAATTAAAGTGGTGTTATCTTTCATGCTTATCATCCTTTTTGTTGTAATGAGTTTTTTCTATGGTCTTACTGGAAAATTCACAATGTTTGAAGTGATGTTTATGTTCATATCAATGTTTTTCATAGCTTACAAAAAACGGGGGGATCTTGTTAAATTGTTTGCAGTATCCGTACATGTTCCCGGAAGTGAATTTATAAACCGAAATAATGCAGAAAGATTAAGAGAAGGCGCACAAGATGTCAATAGACGTTTAGATAATAGAATAACGGGATGGATAGTAAGAAGAAGATATGGTACACCAAATGAAGAAGAATCATATGAACAAGGAGGCTCTGTATCAAAAAACCAAAAGGATCAAGAAGTAAATAGAAGTAGTTATATTAACAAAACAAACTATGAAAAGAATCCGACTGGAGAGTATAAAACAAGAAAAGTATATGAAGGCAGGTATCGTGAAAACGCTAATGCCGAAAGGGATAAAAGAGCATATGAAGAAGAGCAAAACGCTGACTATACCAGTAAAGATGAGGCTTATAGGAGTGTAGAGTTTTACGACAGGACCGAAAAACAGCGGGGTGAGGATTATGAACCTTCAGATGCTAACTTCAGAAAAAATTATGAAGAAGTATACTCTCAAAACGATAAAAATAAAGCTATAGAGATTTTAAGATATAATTATGAAGAATCTAAACGGTTAGCAGAAGAAAAAGCACTAAAAAGCGGAAAAGAGGTAGAGTATACAGAATTTGTTCGTAGGACAGATGCGCTTCGAGCAATGAATAAAAATGCTGAATTTGATACGAGAGATGTAGAAAAAGTTGCACGAATTGTAAAACGCTATGAAGCGGCTGGAGGCAATGCTGATGAGTTAAAGGGAAAGGACTTTAATAACAAAAACCTGACTAAAACCACCATAAAAAGACCTCGAAATCTTTTGGACTTCAAGGAAAAACAAAAAAAGACAGAAATAAAGAAGCAACCAAAGGGACTGGAATTTTTCAGGCAAAATTTTGGGGAAGAGAAAGGGGAAAATTTTTACAATAAATTAAGTGAAAAATATGGAGAAGAACAACTTAATCAGTTCACATCTAATGATAAGTTATCTTACAGCCAGGTCAATCACCAATTAAGACATGTGAAAAGGGATAGACAATGAAAAAGTATTTTATTATTTTTTTAATGGGAATCGTTTTTACTCTTCTTCCAATAATCATTCTTATTGTAATTGTAGGCGGTTCTATGTCATCTGCCAGTGAATCATTGGCAGATGACTATATGACAGCTGCCGATGCAGTAGGTGGGTCATGGCAGGAGATGATGGCATTTGACTTAGTTCGATACGAGAATAGTTTTGACGATGTTAATCCGTATATGACTGCAATGGAATTTGCAATTCTATATATTGATACCGGTGCCGAACACGAAAAAGTTATTCAGACAAAAAAGACTCCTGAAGAAATTAGAGCAGCCCTTGGTCTATCTGAAAATGATGATCTTGAATATGTGATGGAGGCTATTGACAACAATCCGATGTATTCTCTTTCTTCCAAGTCCCTGGAGGATGTTATGACTAATTTCAGTTTTTCTGATGAAGAAAAAGAATATATGGGCGAACTGCTCATCGGAGGAATTCTATCTGAACAATATGGGGATACCCTTTCAGGACACATTGATGTTGAATATCACGGTTATTTCCCATGGCCTACGCCATCTTTTGTACCGGAATCTATTACTTCATCTTACGGGTATAGAACGCATCCCGTCACACATCTGAAAACTTTCCACTATGGATTGGATATAGCATGCTCAGAAGGCACTCCGGTAATATCAATCGTAGAAGACGGAAAGGTGCATTCGTGTGGGTATACTGATGATACAGGTTATTATGTTATTGTAGATGCAACTGATGAAAAAAATGATTATTCCTGGAGAATAAAATATTATCACCTGAAAGAGATCAAATGCAAGCAAGGTGACAACCTACAACAAGGTGACATTATTGCACTCTCAGGCAACACCGGGATTAGTACCGGACCTCATCTGCATATTGAAACGATCTGCAATGGTGTATATCAAGATCCATTACCTTTACTTAGAGGAGAATGAAATGGAAAGATGGAGAAAATTCAATGAAATTATTGGAATTAATGATAGTTTGGAAATCCAGATTGCTGAATTTTATTATGAAGCTGTAGAATTATTATTGGAGGAATTCGATGAAGATATTGATAAACAACTGATATATGACAATATAAAATGCTGGCTCAAAGAAGAGGTGGATGCAATTGAAAAAAATAATAATGGGAATCGGAAACAAAGATTTAGAAAAACAAATAGAAAATTTGGAAGAAATAGTTGTATGCGAAAAAGATGATGATATAGATTTTCTGACAGATTTAATCAGTTACGAAAAATTCGATGCTGCAATCATTAATATATTACTAAGCCAAGAAAAAAGCCTAAAATTTGCCAGTAAGGCGAAGGAAAAAGGGCTAAAGGTAATTTGCCTTTTGGATAATAAAAAATCGCTTAAAACTGAAATTGCAGCCCTGGTAGGCGAAGGGGTTTTTGCGTTTGTAGAATATGATGAGATTTATAAAGTTTTGATGCTCATCAATAACTATCCGACAGACTATGATTTTGCAGAATTAACGGAGAAAGAAAATAGCTCAGTTTTGAAATTTAAAAAAAGTACAATAGCGTTTCTGGGGATTATGCCAAGAATAGGTACAACAACACAAGCAATTTCCATGTGTACGTATCTTAGACAACAAGGTTATCGTGCTTGTTACATTGAGTGCAATACAAGTGGATACGTAGATTCACTCAATGAATATTATAATGGCGTGAAGAAAGGAAGCGAAGATCAAAGTATATATATGGGTGTGGAGATGTTTGCTAAAGGCTATAATCTCAGAAAGATCCTTGATATGAATTATGATTTTTTTATTTATGATTTCGGATGTATCAACACAGCACCGGAACTCAACTGGATTGAGAAAGAAAAAAAAATACTTGTTGCAGGCACAAAGCCGAGTGAATTGGCAGCATTTCAATCCTCACTTAAACTTATATACGATCAGAACCCCTCTTTTATCTTTTCTTTTTCTGTTGAAGACGAACATGCTGCAGTTAAACAGATGATGGCAAAATCAGCGGGGAAGACATATTTCGCGGGATATTCACCGGATCCATTTATCGAAAAAAAAGTTGATACAATCTATGGTGAAATTCTCAATTTATTGTAGAGGTAAAGCGATGAAATTTAAGAAAGGGTTCATATGTGAATTCGAGGAAACGTTAGCTGAGAAAAAACGGCAAGATAAGCTAAGAAAAAAATATAAAATAGATCAAGATGTAGTAGTTGTTGAAAAAAATAATATTATTAAAACAATAGCTTCCATATTAGGCAAAGTAATTAAAATAGCAGCATCTGCCATTCTTGCCATACTTGCGGGAATAGGACTGATGGCGCTTTTTTATGAAATACCCAGAAATGAAATTCTCAGACTTTTTTTTGAGTTCTGGGAGTCTTTTTAGTATCTTTTTTATAATAATGGAATGTATAAAGCTGATTCCCTTATCTGAATTTGATATAAGCAAAGTTTCAGAGCGCCTGGTATCAGAGCACCTGGTATGTATAAGGAGAGTATGTTATGAGGGGACTGAATATATAAAAGAGAGATATGGCTCTGAGCTTTGGGTTTTAAAGTTTGAATAAAGAGAGGAATTGTTATGTTGTGGAATATTTTAGGAATTTGTAATATAATCATATTCACAGTTATATTCATAACTGTATTTTTAAGTTATATGAGGCTTCGGGATTTTTGCCGTAGTCAGCAGGAAGAGATAAAGTATTTGCGTGATACTGTAAATTATCTGAAAGGAAAGCAAGATGATAAAGAGCGTGACAGCGACTGTGAAACTTAATCCAGATGAGCTTGTATCTAAACTCAGAGAGTTTGGATATAAGACGATAACGGTCATGAAAGACGAAAAAAATTATCTGATGTTTGATTATATGAATGATCCGGATATGACTAACGTACTTGCGGTAGAAAATTTTGATAAGGAAGTGCTTTTTGTAAAAGAGTATAGTTGTGGATATGGTGGTTATGGTCCCGGAAAGACTGAGGAATTTCTTGTTAAACTTGGTATATCGGAGAAAGAGGCGAGAAGACTTAAATTTAAAGATGGGTTTAAACTTGAATTCGATGAAACCGGAAAAATAGTTAGAGAATATAATTTTTTTCCGTTTGGCCGTGAGAGAGGAAAAATAGATTTACGTTCTAATAAGATTTTATGCGACCTTGAAAATAATCAGGTGTATTTTTTAGAACCTCAAGATGAATTATCTCAGCTTTTAGCATGTTTGGATTTAATTCATATTAAAGATGTGCTTGTGTATGTAGGTAGCAACGGAAATGAATATTACGATTTTGCCTTACCGTATTATCCTACTTCTCCGTCAGTTGAATATAATAAGAGAATTTTAAAGGGTTCTTTTATTGTGTTTTGCGGAAGCCCTTTTACAGTAGTATGTTTTGTGGGAATTAAAGCGCCTTTAAGTATTATCAATACACTTTTTACTTATACGGTTGGAGAGCCTCTGTTTCGTGAGGAAAAGCTTGGTAAGTATATTGTGCTTAATCAAGAAAATGGAAAAAAAGTTAAAGTTAAGGGGGTCTTTGGAAGATATAAGGATATATATTTGAGATTTAAAGATATTAAAAGAAGCGGAGCATTTAGAAGATGAGTGAGTTTATAGGCATACTTTGTTCTGTAATATGTTCTGTTATTGTCACGTTTATTTTAAATCGTAAATTATATTTTCTTTTTCATAGAGGGAAAATAACGGAAGATATTATTTTAAATGGTTTTCTTCAGGTGAGAAACAGTTTATTTTTTACGATTGGGGATTTAAAGAGGATAACCGAAAAAGACAATATGTATATTTCAACATTAAACGGTGAGCCTTTGAATTATGAACCGTATAAAAGAAAAAGTGATATTGAAATAGGCAAGATGATCCAATATTTTCGGATATATAATAATTCTTGCATGAATGTGTTATTGTCTTCATTTATCCTTTGTGATAATAGTACGATAAATTTACATAAATATCCTTTTAGCGGATTGGAAAAAGATAGTAGTATTGGGCTTATAATAAGTAGTTATAGCTATGTAAAAGCGTTAGTTTTTGACTATAACGGTAGAGAGGTTGTGTATATGGTAGGGGAAAGGGACGGATATTTACCATGTGTAGTAAAGAAGTCTAAACGTATAGTTTCAGTAAAAGACAAATAATATTGATTATTGTTTAAAGAAAGAAGCGTATGATTTGAGGGTGTTTTTAAGAGTCTCTGCTTTATAATAATGAGAGGTACTATAGGCATAAGGAAAGGAAAGAAAAATGGATAATAGCGAGAAGATAAATGCCGCAAGAAAGAAAATAATGGGTGAGTCGTTTAAAATAGAACGCCGCTTAGCCCTGTATATCGGAGAAAAAATAGACGAACAGATTACAAATGAAAAAAATGCAGAAAAGATTCTCAGTAAAAGCTTGTCAGACTGCATCAGCACAGTCATAGCGGCGGCCCAAAAAAAAGCAAATAATGGGTATGCTTGTTTAAGCGGTGAAGAAGTAAAGCGTATAGCCTATGAATTTTATGAAATAGATGCTGATGAAAGCATGGATAATTTGACATACATTTTTGAACTCATATAGATAGTTAATTCAAAAAAATTATGACGTTGTTCTGGCAAACGCAATTAGAAAAACCTAAACGTGGTAAAACATAAGGTAATAAAATATTTGATTATTGATTTAATACATGATATTTAATATAATAAAAAGAAAATAAATGTCCTAAGAAGATATGAGAAATAA
>CASFMJ010000099.1 GCA_949295785.1 uncultured Bacillota bacterium
ACCTTCGATGCGCACCCGCATAGCGGGTGGTTTATTTGCCGCTCATGCTATGCATGATCGGCGGGGCTTATATGCCCCGTAATCATAAAAGAGCCGCGGTTTGTAGCCGCGGCTTTTTCTCAGATAATAGATCACACATTTTCAGCTATTTCAAATATAAGCTTCTCACTTTTTTCCCATCCAAGACAAGGATCGGTTATTGACTGCCCGTATGTGCTTCCGTTTATAGGCTGATTGCCGTCTTCAATATAACTTTCTATCATCAGTCCTTTTACCATACTGTCTATTTCTTCACTCAGTCTCTTGGACTGCAGAATCTCACGTGAGATTCTGATCTGTTCCATGTACTGCTTCCCTGAATTGGCATGGTTGACATCCACTATTATTGCCGGATTGGAAAGATCCGTTCTTCTGTACATTTCGGATACAGTTTTAAGGTCTTCGTAGTGATAATTAGGTATGTACTGTCCTCTTTTGTTTGTATGCCCTCTCAGTATAACATGAGCATAAGGATTGCCTTTGCTGACAACTTCCCAGTTTCTGTATATGAATGTATGTGATCCCTGTGCCGCCGTAATTGCATTCATCATTACAGACAGATCTCCGCTGGTTGGATTTTTCATTCCCACAGGTATATCCAGTCCGCTGGATGCAAGACGGTGAAACTGATTTTCTACAGATCTGGCACCTACTGCCACATATGACAACAGATCGCTTAGATATCTGTAGTTTTCGGGATACAACATTTCATCTGCACAGAAGAACTCTGTTTCTTCCATGGCCCTTATATACGTCTCTCTTATTGTGACTATACCACGGAGCATATCTTCGTTTCTGCTGGGATCAGGCTGATGCAGCATACCTTTGTAGCCCATTCCTGTGGTTCTTGGCTTATTGGTGTATACTCTCGGTATTATACATATACGGTCCTCAACCTTATCCTGGACTTTTCTCAGTCTGGACAGATAATCAAGCACTGCCTCTTCGTTATCAGCAGAACATGGACCTATGAGCAGGATAAACTTGTCGGATCTTCCGGCCAGTATGTCTTCCAGCTCTTTTACCTTTTCTTCACGCTTTTTTGAATACTCAGAGCTTATGGGAAACATTTCCTTTATATCTTTGGGTATGGGCAGTTTACGCCTGAATTCCATGTTCATACGGTTTCCTCCTGATTTTCCTTATCAAAAAGTTTACGTCTGGCGGTGGAACGCCTCATCATGTCTTTTATTCCTTCTTTATCGGCTTCCATCAGCATTCTTTCCAGTTTGGATATCTCCATTGTAAAAAGCTTCATCTGATGAAGAAGTGCATCTTTGTTCAGAAGAAACAGCTCACTCCACATAGTCTCATCGATCCTTGCTATTCTGGTCAGATCACGGAATGAATCTCCTGTATAATCCTCCAGTTTTTCGGTGTGGTTACATGTCATAAGAGACATGGCTATGCAGTGTGTAAGCTGAGACACAAAACCTATCATCTCATCATGATCTTCAGGAGACAGATATGATATACGGGCAAACTTAAGTATCTCCCCTATCTGTCTGCATGTATTAATGGCATTTTCGGTATTCTTTTCTGTAGGTACCACTATATAATTTGCATCATAAAAAATTTCTTCATTACTGTGGGTTATACCCAGCTTTTCACATCCTGCCATAGGATGGGCGGCAATATATTCACAGTCATCTCTGAGAAACCCCTGTATATCTCTTACAAGGCATCCTTTTACACCGGTGACATCTGTTATTATGGCACCGCTTTTAAGATACCACTGATTTTTTTCTATCCACTCTCTGAAGATATGAGGATATAAGGCAAATATCAGAATGTCTGCTTCTTCTATCATCTTTCTGTCAGCTTTTATGCTCCCCTTATCTATTATATTGTTTTCCAGAGCATAACTTATCGTATCCGGATCAGTATCTATGGCGTCTATCTTATATCCCGCCTTTGTGAAGCCTTTTGCATAGCTTCCTCCTATTATCCCAAGGCCTATAATGAGTATTTTTGTATCTTTATCAATCTTCAATTTTTTCCACCTCGATCCCCAGAGATGCTAATCTCTCAAAAAATTCAGGAAAACTTTTGGAAACAGCTTCCGCACCGTCTATTACTCCGCCTGTAAGTGTAAGAAGCACTGCTTCCGACATGACTATCCTGTGATCATTATGTCCTTTGAGTTCCTCCTCAGGTCTGGAAAATCCGGCAGGATATATGATTACCTCATCATCTCCTGCAGATGCAGTTACACCGAATTTTTTCAGCTCATCGGCCATAACCTTTCCTCTATCGCTTTCTTTTATTTTCAGCCGGCTGGTTCCCGAAAAAACACCTCCGTGCATGGCTGAAGCAACCGAAAAAAGTATGGGTCCAAGATCCGGACAGTCAGATACGTTTATAATCGGTGTTCCCTCTTTTAACTTTTCAAACATTTTGCCATATACACGATCTCCCTGTATGCTTTCCGGTGACAGGTTACCTATGCTTACATCTCCTCCGAAAATATTCAGTGCTTCAAAAAATGCCGCATTGGAATAATCTCCTTCTACATAAACCTCATCTGCCTCATACTTCTGATTTCCCTTTACGTATATGGTTCTTTCATCAGACCACTCTGCCGAAACACCAAAAGCGGCCAGCGCTTCCATGGTCATATCTATATATGAGCGGCTTTCAATAGGCGGTGTTATGACTATCCTGCTGTCTTTTTGCAAAAGTGGAAGAACAAACAGAAGTCCGCTTATAAACTGACTGGATACATTTCCGGCAAGTTTGAATTCTCCCTGTTTAAGAGGGCCTTTGACCATCAGTGAAGTCTCATCCTTAAGGAAAACGAGATTTTTTTCATCACACAGATTTTTATATATCCCCAAAGGTCTTTCCATCAGCCTGCGGCTTCCTGAAAGCATGGCATTGGAGCCGGATACAAGGCATATAGGTATAAAAAATCTAAGTGTACTGCCGCTTTCTCTGCATGGAAGAGGTTTTGCGGCAGACATATGTCTTACATCAACACCTTTTATCTTTACAGTATCATCTTTTCTTTCCCATGAAGCTCCGATGGCTGTAAGGCAGTCCAATGTGGCTTCAACATCTTCTGATCGGGATATTCCGTGTACAGTGCAGACTCCCTGTGACAGCCCTGCACATATGAGAAATCTGTGTGCCATACTCTTCGACGGTGGTGCCTCCACATGTCCCGACGCCTTTCCTTTATTTATTCTTATTTTCATTTTCTCTCCCCGAAATCATTTTCGTCAGATAATCTACGGCCTCAATATACCCATCAAAGCCTTTTCCGGAAACAGTTAAGCAGCATGCCTGTCTTATATAACTTACCTGCCTGAAGTCCTCACGTCTTGCAACATCTGAAATATGTACCTCTGCTGTAGGTATGGACACACTTTTCAGGGCATCCAGCAGCGCTATGCTGGTATGGGTATATGCACCGGGATTTATCACAATGCCATCTGCCTTGTCATAATATGCCTGCTGTATCCTGTCCACCAGGTCACCTTCATGATTTGACTGATAAAATTCGGCCTGGATCTTATTTTGCATACAGTGATTTCTTATCTTTTCCACCAGTTCATCATAAGTTCCGCTCCCATATTTGTCCGGTTCCCTTATTCCCAGCATATTGAGATTAGGTCCGTTTATTATGACTATTTTCATTTTAAAACCTCCAGTATACGTGCGGCCGCCTCTTCTGCTGTTTTATTGTTATCCACTTTATGATCAGAAGAAGCCATGTATATATTGTACCGCTCTCTGTAGCGGCGCATTATTTCCTCTCTGGTGAGAGCTTTTGGTCTGTCGGCCGTAGGAGTAAGACTTCCGGGGTCTTTATCCAGGAAGAAAACAATGCCGTTCATCTTCAGATGAGTTATATTTTCTTCTCGCAGGACAGCTCCTCCGCCTGTTGCTATCACTGCACCGGATAAAGCTGAAACATTCTTTATAGTTTCAGTTTCCATATCTCTGAAAAAAGCTTCTCCATGATCGCTGAATATTCTGCTTATAGATGTGCCCGCTTTTTCTTTAATCAGCATATCCGTATCTATAAACGTTCTTCCTGTTTTGTCAGCTATGAGTTTACCCACTGTGGTCTTACCGCAGGATGGCATTCCTATTAAAACAATATTGGATTTTTGGTTATATATCTTCCGGTATACTGCGTCAGTCTTATCTTTATATTCCTCGGATGAAAAGAAAAAATCTGCCGCG
The DNA here is from genome assembly GCA_949295785.1 of uncultured Bacillota bacterium. Classification (GTDB taxonomy): domain Bacteria; phylum Bacillota; class Clostridia; order Peptostreptococcales; family Anaerovoracaceae; genus Fimisoma. The sequence continues at coordinate 4,231 of CASFMJ010000099.1, forward strand.
GCAGCTGCCTGTGATGCCAGCATATAAAGCCCTCCTTCTGTCTTCAGCCCTGCTTTTTCGGCCTGCATCACCAGCGATGATCTGAGAGGATTATATATTACATCTATAACACTGCGAAGTTTTTTAAAAGAGCGGATATCTGCAGCCTGACCGAAAATATCAGGGTACATGCCGCATGGTGTGGTGTTTATTATTATTTCTGCATCACTGTGTTCACATACTGCCGAGTCATAGGATACCGTCATGACTCTGTTGTCTTTTTGTCCGGGAGTTCTGCTTACTTTTATGATTGACGCAGCTCCCCTATGGCTGCATACGGCTGCAGCTGTATCAGAAGTTCCACCCGTTCCCAGAATAAGTACTTTTTTGTCTTTTACTCTTACCCCTGAATGATCAAGCAAAGCTCCAAGGCCATCAAAATCCGTATTATGTCCTATAAGTCTTCCCTTGTGATTTTTCACACAGTTTACTGCCCCTATAGCTTTTGCCTGGTCAGATATTTCATCCAGATATGGTATTACCGCTTTCTTATAAGGTATGGTCACATTGACCGCTTTAAAATCCTTTCCGGTCAGAAAAATATCCAGTTCATTTTTATCGAGCTCTATAAGCTGATATTGATAATCACCTAACAGCCTGTGTATTTCTGCTGAAAAGCTGTGACCCAGCTTTTCACCTATAAGTCCGTATTCTATCATTATTTTTCTCCCAGATAATCAGTGCCGAATCTTACTGTAAGAAGGTCGGCTATCACCAGTGCTGTAACCGCATCTATGACTGCTCCTGCTCTTTGTATGATGGCAGGATCGTGTCTTCCCTGAATAAGGAGACTTGTATTCTCATTTTTCATAAAATCTACAGTATCCTGTTTTTTGTATATGGATGCAGTGGGTTTTATTGCCGTCCTGAATACTATGGGCATACCGTTGGATATCCCTCCGTTTATTCCTCCGCTGTTGTTGGTGACTGTCACCGGACGGCCGTTTTCCATTCTTATCTGATCATTTGCTTCCGACCCCAGCATATTTGCTATATCAAAACCTGCCCCAAACTCAATGCCTTTTACCGCCGGCACTGAGAAAACAGCGTGGGCAAGCATTCCTTCAAGAGTATCAAACCACGGTTCTCCTACTCCTTCAGGCATGTTTATTACAGCTGTTTCCAGCACACCTCCCACGCTGTCACCAGCAAGAGCTGCTTTTCGTATCTGTTCTTCTATATCCTTTCCGTCACCCAGCACAGGAAACCGTTTTCCGGCTAACGCTCTTATGTCTTTTTCATAATCTTCAAAGGTTCTGTCTGTTGCGCCGTGGCAGCTGCATATATGAGTTCCTATCATTATCCCTTTTGTCTTAAGCGCATGTGACAGGATTGCACATGCGGCAACAAGAGCAGCCGTTACTCTGCCTGAAAAATGGCCCCCTCCTCTGTAGTCTTCAAATCCGCCATATTTGTAAAAGGCGGTAAGGTCTGCATGAGATGGTCTTGCCACACTTCTCATGGCCTCATAATCCGAACTCCTTGTATCATTGTTTTTTATCATCAGCGTCAGAGGGGTTCCTGTAGTATAACCATTGAATACACCGCTTAAAAATTCCGGTATATCGTCTTCTCTTCTCTTTGTCCCGCCAACGCCGCAGGGCTTTCTTCGAGCCAGTTTTTCCGATATGCTCTTTTCATCTATTTTTATTCCCGGCGAGATACCGTCGATAACTGCGCCAATGGCAGACCCATGGCTCTCTCCAAACAGGGTGAGAGTTACGGCATTACCAAAGGTGTTCTTCATGACACAACCTCCATACATGCTTTTTCCAGCTTTTCTCTGTTCATTTTTTCCATCCTGAAGCTTCCGGGTTCTTCTACCCGAACTGCTGTAATAGTGCCGTTAATCATTTTCTTATCGTGAGATGAAGCTTCTGCTATTTTTTCTGCCATGTTGCTGCCAGCCGGTTTTACGCCGTATCTTCTAAGAGCAGAACTTAGGTCAACAGGCAGATCTTCTCTTTTCAGCACGTCAGACAGCCTTTTTCTGACTTTTTCGCTGCACATCGGCAGCATTCCCATGGCAACACACTCACCATGAAAAAGCCCTGTGACACTTTCTATCCCATGTCCTATGGTATGTCCGAAATTCAAAGCCCGCCGAAGACCACCTTCTTTTTCGTCTTTTTCCACAACAGCTGCCTTTATTTTCAAGGCGCCTGTAATTGCTTCCTCAAGGCAGTTTTTCACACCCTTTTCTTCTATAAGTTCAAAAAGTTTTCTGTCAAAGCAGACCGCCATCTTTATTATTTCGGCAGCTCCGCATGCGAAATTCCTTTTACTTAATGTATCAAGCACCTTTGGATCAATAATCACTTTTTTCGGCTGATAAAATGACCCCACAATATTTTTTATACCATCCAGATCTATGGCGGTTTTCCCTCCTACAGATGAATCCACCTGTGATAAAAGGGTAGTGGGAACATTGTAAAAATCTATGCCCCGCATATAGCACGACGCCGCAAATCCGGCCAGATCACCTACAACCCCGCCTCCTACAGCAATTACGCAGTCATTTCTTGTAAAACTGTTCTGAAGCATAGTATGACAAATCTTTTCTAAATTTTTAAATGACTTGGATTCTTCTCCCGCCGGCATCACCGTAAGATAAGCATCGGAAGAAACAGACCTGACTTCTTCTGCGTATTCCGGTGGCACACCATCATCGGTAACTATGAGCACCTTCCTGTCAAGGTTCAAAAGATCCGAGACCTTTTGAAGCGCCCCTCTTTCAAAAATTATGTCATAACCGTTTTTATCGAGATTTACAGGTATTATCATTTTTTCTCTCCGTTTTAAAGTTTCTGTTCTTTTATATTGCCGTAAGAGCCTACAACTTTTATCATATCACAGCAGCTTTTCATCTCTTCGAGGCACTGCAATCCTTCTGCGCCATATATATCGCCCGAAGCTTCCACATAAAAATAATACTGCCATAAAAGTTCTTTCATGGGTCTTGAGCGCAGCGTCCTCATATTGAAACCGTGACGGCCTATTATGTTGAGGGCCTGTGCGAGGGACCCTGCTTCATTTCTTGCCGTAAACATCAGTGAAAAATACGGGCTGTCGGTGTTGTTTGAAGCTCTGCTTTCAGATCTTGAGAACACGGCAAATCTTGTTGTATTGGATCTGTCATCGTTTATGCTTCTTGCTATGACTTCAAGACCGAAAAGTTTGGCTGATTCAGCACTGCCTATGGCTGCAACTGTCCTGTCGTTGTTTTTTCTTACATATTCGGCCGCTAAAGCAGTATTGGAATATTCTTTTTCTTCAAAACCGTTATCCCGTATAAAGCTGCTGCACTGTGAAAGAGCCTGAGGGTGGCTTACAACCGTTCTTACATCCTTGAGATTACTTCCCTCTATTCCCAGAAGATCATGAGTCACAGCCAGATCATACATGCCGTTTACAAAAAGACTGCCGGAAAACATCAGGTCGTTTACCTGATCCACATCACCGGCAAAGCTGTTTTCAACAGGAAGAACCGCACAGTCACATTCACCGTTTTCAACTGCCTCATAAGCTTTTTTAAAGCTGGTATATGCGATTTTACGAGCAGTAGGAAATATTTTAGAAGCGGCAATATGGGCAAACGCACCTTCTGTTCCGGAATATCCGACCTTAAGACCCTCCAGAATATTCCCCTGATATCTGCGTGCAATCTCCATGACACCTTCTAAAAAATTCACATAATGTGACCTAATCGTCGGGTCTTCCACTCTTTCTGCTCCATTTCTCAGCACCTGGGCTTCTCTCTCCGGATCATATACCGGCAGCCCGTTCTTTTTCTTATATTGTCCCACTTGACGCACAAGAGCCATTCTATCTTTGAAAAGCTCTGCCATCTTATTGTCTATCTCTGTTATGCCTGCTCTTATTTCTTTAAGTTGCTGTGTAGATTTTTTAGTCATATTCACCTCGTAAGTTATCACTGTTAACTACGTATAATTATACGTGTTATCTACAGCCAAGTCAATATATATAAGAAAATTATTGCATGTTTTTTGCAGAGAGTTTATAATAGAGTTAACATTATTAACATTGTTTAGAGAAAGGATACAAAATGGGAGATGCAGATAGCGCCATTATGCTTAAAGAAAAGCTTCTTACTGCCGGTATAGACGAGATCCTTGCACACGGTATAAAGGATTTTTCTCTCAGGCGGGTAGCCGCAGCCTGCGGAGCCAGCTGTGCCGCGCCATATAAACATTTTAAAAACAAAGATGAGTTTATAAAAGAGATAATAAAATATATAGACGAAAAATGGCATGACCTTGCAGAGCAGATCATAATTTCATATGATGATCCTGCCGAAAGAATCGCCGCCCTTTGTGTCGCCAACGTCAGATTTAAAATATCCAACCCTCTTTACGGTACGGGGCTGGATACTTTTGACCCTGTGATAATGGCGCAGACGAATGATTTTCTGACAACTTTTCCGGAGCTTTGCCCGCAAAAAAAGCTGCAGTCACTGTTTGCTGTTTCAGTTATCACTGCGGGCACAGCATGTCTAATGGAAGAAAAAAAACTTGCTAATTTCCCGGAGAACTTCGATATGCTGAAAAAAAAGATCCTGTCAGAACTGGGCTCGATTCCTGCTATAGAAAAATAACACGGAAATATCCCACATGCCTGAATCATCGAATTTACTGTAATTTTTAATTCTATCTTTAGTATTTCTTTGCCGCAATGCAAAATGATGAGTCTAAAAAATACAAAAATACCCCTTTCCTTTACAGAGAAGGGGTATCATTCTTTTATTCGATTTCCAACAGTATATCTCCAGCAAACCGGTGTTTTAATGTTCTATTTTATTTTTTAATCATATCAAACAGTTTCCAACAACGCAAACCACATAAGCATCAATCTGTGGTGTACTTACGAAAACTGTCCAGCAGTTCTTTTACCACCAGGCATGGTCCGTCGGCCGTGTCCAGACCCGCATCCACCACCGTAGCGTTGTCCCATTGAGACTGGGATGGTTCCCGTAGCAACAGATGAGTACTGCCGTTATAGAGTTCACAGTAACACCAGCCAAGCTCCTGTTCTGAGAACATTTCCATCATGGTTTCCTGGTATGCGGTCACTACGCTGATGTCCCAGTTTGCTACGGCAAATACACCGAATTCACCGATCATGAAACCTACGCCATGCTGCTGCGCAATCTCCCGATAGGGTTTTATGGCTTCTGTGTAGATCTCCTGGCCGGTCAGTACGGTGCCTTCCGTGTTGTTGTAAGTGCCGTCTTTGTTGATTACTATAGGCAGCGGAGCATCATCGTCCCAATCGTCACTGCTGAATATCACGTTGGTTTGGCAGCCGTCACCCTCAACGGTCACCGTATCAATGTGGGCGTCCTCGTCCCTGACCCAGATTTCTATCTCAGCAACCCCTTCGGGCACTGTGCATGTAAGCATTTCCTCGCCGTACCAGCACTCACCGTTTTCCTCCCAAAGAGGTTCAGGCATCTCAAAATGCTCCAGCTGTTTCCCATCAGCCAGAACCTCCACCCATGCGTTAGGTCCGGATTTTCCCACATGGATAGACAGCTTCGTCCCTCCGATTTCTCCCTGTAGAGTCAGAGGCATCTCCCGTGTGGCGATTTTCCAGCAATGCAACACCGGCATAGGCCAGCAGGGTTCAAAATAATCTCCACTGCCTGCACCGGTATTACCTGTGCTAATGTTCATGGGATAGTAGGGATGACATCCCACAGCCAGACCAAGGGAACAGGTAAATTCCATCCATGCAGTATTGGGTTCTCCCGGAAAAGAATGGAGAAGGACCCTCTCTTTATCTGCCGACCGGATGGAAGCCACCATCTCATTCATTTTTTCTGCCTCATATGCAAATTCCTCGCCTGCCGGCTGAATCTCGTTGCTCAGATCAAAGGTCAGATACCGGCTGGGGATTCCCGCATAGCGGCGAGCCAGCATAGTCCAGTAATCACTGACAATTGCCCACTCTGCGTCATTTTCCGGCATCAGGTTGTTACCGTGCGTTTCCTCCCGTTTGCACCAGCCGTTCTCGTCCATATAAAAGCTCATGGATATCTGGATGTGTACTCCGTGTTCGATGCCCCATGCTATCAGCTGATCCAGTTCCCGAAGTTCATTTTCATTGATCAGCTGTCCATCCTCCGGGTAGTCCGGGAAGCGGAGCGTGTCAAAACCGAAAAAGAGTCTCAGGAAGTTAAAACCATTTTCCGAAAGGAACGTCACATCAGACTCCCGGAAATGACGGTATATGTGGCGCCCGTCCTTACAGCTGCTCAGACCGGTTCCCTTCCATGCGGAGGGAAGCTGGCTCTGGGTCACCTCTGGTAAATCAGAGTCTCCCGACAAAAGTTCATCGGTGATAATAGTCTTATCGTAGGTACTCGTTTCTGTCACCGGCACATAAACAGGATCTTCAGCTGTAATCTTGGCGTTGGATTCCACCAAACGCGTCACTGCGCGTATGGCTTCCTCAACACTGACATCCTCTCCGAAGCCGTAAGTCATGTCCTCTCTGGGCTCCAATGGCAACAGACCGGAAATTACCGAAGGTGTTTTTTCGAAGTGCCACGCAGCGTGATCAAAGATGTTGTACTCCAGATTGCCGTCATAGGTGTCGGCATAGGGTTCGTTCCAATTGGGGAACAGATCGTAGTCCGAAGTTCGGCCATCCCACCAGTCACCCTTGGCAAGACTCTCGTCCCAGTTCTCCAGCTGACCCTCCTCCCGGTCAATTTCCATGACGATAGATGCCTCAAACATGGCTAAAAGAACATCGTCCCGCTGCATGGGTTCGTTAGAGTCGAGAGCCGCTGCGGCCAGTTCTTCCCAGGCCGGAACAAATTCCTCTCCCCGCATGGACACCACATGAGTCAGAAACTCGCTAAATTGTTTGTAAGTAACCGTTTCATCCATGTTGACAAGGTCGTCTTCTGTTACGATGCCATATGAAATTGCACGTTCCAATTCTGCCTCGGAATCTGCAGGATCATTGGATTTCTTAGTTTCGCCACAAGCAGTAAATAGCAGAATCATAACTATTGTAAGCAGCAGCGCAATTATCCGTTTCATTGCTTTAGCACCTCACAAATCTTATTTTATTATAATTTACCATAAAATCACTTTTACGGTAAAGCAAAAGTTGTTGCAATTGTCTCGAATCTTTTCTCAATTCAAACTTTTTTCGGTTTTAATGATGCTGAACACTTAATACTACTGAATAACCATGGTATAAAAATACCCGGGCACAATCAGGCACACCACTTTTATACACTTCTGAAATGTGGAAAATGTCCTCATCCTTGGGAAATTTCAGTTATTTCAGAAGTTCAGTAATGCCGGTAACAGATCTGCATAAGCTCCCATCTTTGTATCGGGTGAAACATCTCATATACAGCCACCTTCATAAACATAAATCATCTCAGATTGGGTTATTTCCTCTGACCGGCTGCAAGATGATACATTCCAGCCGGTCAGGGGTCTGCCGGTTCATATTAGATAGCTGTATCAGAACACATTTCATCAATGGGCTCTTCGTTCTTTTTCCATTCTTTTTTCAATATGGCAAATTCCATAGTATTTTCATAAATCGGCATGCCATCTGAGTCACAGACAAAAGATATGAACTCTTTAAAAAAGCCTTCCTGCCTCATGCCAAGCTTTCTGCACAGATTCTGGGACGGAATGTTATAATCTTCCACATATGCATATATGCGCCTTGCATTCATTTCCTCAAAGAGAAAATCAAAATATGCATCCGCAGCTTCATATGCATATCCGCATCCATGATACTCGGCATCAAAATTCCAGCACACACTGAAAGTATCGCCTTCCCATATGCCGAATATTGTACCTATAAAAATTTCCCCTTCTTTAATGCATACCGCCACCGAAGAACCATCATTCACATTCTTCTGTTTCTGAACCATATCACGGGCCTGCTCAAAATTTTCTGTTTTTTCATCTTCAAAGCATCTCACTTGTGGTCGGGAGAAAAGATGAAAATATGCCTCTGTATCTTAGTCACGAAATTGCCTTATAATAAGCCTGTCCGTCTTTCTGACTGTTTTATTCATAATCTCCTTTTTCCTCTATTCTTTCTGGAATTCACTAAAAATAATTATATCATCTTAATCAGATAACTTCCACTTATCAAATTATATGACGGTTTTTTTCAGAAACTTTATATTGTTTTTTCCTGTAAAAAAAGAGGGCTATTGCCCCCTCAAAAAACAGTTTTGTTTTTATATCTGCCAAATTTAACAAAACTTATGATATTTTTTTATTTATCAAAGTATGATATGAATTCACCAGATGTTTCTGTAAGGAATTCATTATCCTTCAATGTTACGATACCATTTACAATAACATAATCTATGCCCTGGTTCGGGATGTTTATATCTTCAAATGTAGGGCCGTCTTTAATTGTTTCCGGATCAAAGATAGTCAGATCAGCATCGGCTCCTTCTTTTATCACGCCTTTTCTGTGTTCCATCTCAAGCCTTACTGCCGGTTCAAGAGTCATTTTCCTGAGAGCCGTGATAAGATCCAGCTTCTTTTCTTCTCTAACATATTTGCCAAGTACTCTTGGGAACGTACCTGCAGCTCTTGGATGCCCCATGCCGTTATTGATTATGCCGTCAGAAGCAACCATTCCTACAGGATTGGTTATAGCATCTGCAATTTCATTTTCATTCATAACAAAGGCAACAGCCAGCATCTGAGGATATTTTTCTCTTGCATCTTTAAAGATCTTTTCATCACAGTATACATTTTTGTAAGGTTCTTCTGTCAGAAGGATGTCCCTGTAATCCTTTCCCCATGCCTCAAGGCATCCATCTTCGAAAACTGTCGAACCTATTGTGGTGGAAAATGCATTGTACGGATATGTATCATAATTGAATTTAGGATTCTTTTTGTTTTCTTTGTTAATTACTTCGAGAGCTTCTTTCATCTGACCTAATGCGGCACATGATGAAAGGTGTGACACCTGGAATTTTTTATCCATAGATTCCTGTATCTGTATCATCTCTTCCACTGCCTCAACAGCGTGCGCTCCATCCTCTCTGTAATGGGCAGCAATGAGAAGGTGCTCATCGTCCCTTACCTGAGTTGCATATATTATTTCTTCAGTAGTTATGCCGGGATCATACTCTATTCCGAAAGAAATCCCGAAGGCTCCCTCATCAAGATCCTCCGCCATGAAATTTCTTATTTTATCCCATACCTCTTTATCTGTCTTGTCATAATGATCAAAGCCCAGTACATCATGCCTGTAATAATTATATCCCGAAAGAATTATATAATTTACCGGGCAGCCTCCAAGCCTGTTCATCATAGCTTTGAAGTCTTTCACGGGCTGATTCATTACACCACAATTGCCACCTACAGCAAGAGTAACGCCCTGACGAGCCATCATCTTTGCAATTACCCATTTATCACCTTCAGCAACACTTTCTTCATGCATATGTATGTCTATAAAGCCCGGTGAAACAACTTTGCCCTCCGCATCTATAACCTGCACAGCATCAGGCCTTTCGTTTCCTACATAAGCGATTTTACCGTCTTTTATGCCGATATTGGCATCCTTCATTTTATTATCGTCAAAATCAGGATATTTACCTGAAACAATCAATATATCCAGCATTTTATTTCTCCTGTCATTTATTTTGCGCATCTTGCATGATCCCTTATCATCAGCACCACTACCAGAATTATCCCCAGGCCGAATATGATTATAGGCTTCAGTGTAACTGCATGAGCCTTAAACGATGAATACGCACATACACCGGCAATGAGTCCAAGAAGGATAAGCCGGTTCCCGAACAGCCTGCAATAGAGAGGCATATTGGTTATTCCCTTTTTCTGAAAATCCGGGAGCCATGAATCCTTTCCCCTCTGTATTATTGAGCCTACCACCAGCATCTGGATCATTAATGCTATCATTATATATCCGAAAATCTTCAATGACATCAAAGGATCCATGTTCATTGTTCGTCCTCCTTTTTTTCTTTACCTGCCCTGATAGAGATATATAAGGAAATAGCTGTATAGATCACTGCCATAGGTACAAATATGGAAAAGATAAACGCATACCATGTGTTGGATATATACCTCATGGTGAGCATTTCTATCATCATAGTTATCATTGCCGACATGACCAGTGCTTTTTTGTCAAAGCCTTTTTTCAGATCTATTATCAGCGCTATTATAGATATTACAATAGGTGCAAAATAAATTACTGTAATAAACATTTTTTCTTCCTCATCAATATAGTCAAATGGCACGTCCGCAAGTGCCTGAGGACGTGCCATCTTTAATCAGATCATCTTAAGCTTACTGCAGTCCGATAACCTGAGCTACTACTACGAATATTGCTCCCAGCAGATATTCAAGTCCGATCAGCGGCAGTATCCATTTGGCCCATTTAGCCCATGGAATTCTTGCAAGAGCAAGACCTGCCATAAAGTATCCGGATGTCGGAGTAAAGATGTTTGAAATACCGTCTCCAAGCTGGAATGCGATACATGCAGTCTGTCTTGTAACACCTACCAGATCTGACAGAGGAGCCATTATAGGCATTGATACCGCAGCCTGACCTGAGCCTGACGGAACGATGAAGTTAAGCAGGCACTGGAAGATGTACATTCCTATAGCTGATACCATTGAAGGAAGCTGTGACAGGAATCCGGCGCATGCATTCAGAATAGTATGAAGGATGTTTCCATCTGTCATTACTACAAGAATACCTCTTGCAAAACCTACTACAAGAGCTCCGGTAGCGATTTCTGACATTCCTCTTCCAAGAGTTTCAGCATAGCTGTTAAATGAAAGCTTGTCGTCAATAACAGCTATTATCATGGACATTGCCAGGAATAGAGCTGCGATCTCATCCATATACCATCCCCAAGTGATTACTGCATATACAAGGAATACGATAGCTACGCAGAATACAACGAGGATTGCTTTTCTTCTTCCTGTAAATGCCGGAAGATCTCCAAGATCTATAAGGTCTTCTCTCTGCTTATCAATGTCATGCATAACTGAAAGTTCAGGATTCTTCTTGATCTTTGCAGCATATCTGAGCATGAATGCTATGGCAAGAAGTACCAGACATATGTACAGTACTATACGGAAGCCCATTCCGGAAAGCAGTTCAACTTCTGCGATACCCTGTGCAACCTGAATAGTGAACGGGTTGATAAAGGCTCCGGCAAATCCGGCACCCGCACCGCAGAGAACTATACCTGCTCCAGTCATTGAGTCATATCCGGCAGCTACCATCAATGATACAAATATAGGTATAAAAGGTATTGTTTCTTCTGCCATTCCGAATACAGATCCGCATAATGAGAAGAAGATCATTACAACAGGGATAACTACCCATGTTTTACCCTTCAGAGCATTGATCAGTCTTCCCAGTCCTGCTTCGATGGATCTGGTTTCCTGTACTACTGTCATGGCTCCGCCAACGATAAAGATAAAGAAAATAATCTGTGCGCTTTCCTGAAGACCGCGAGGTACGGCAGTCAGGAACTGCAGCAATGATACCGGGGTGCTTTCGATATAAGTAAATGTGTCAGGATCGACAACTGTTCTCTCATGTCCTGTTTCAGGGTTATCTATGATAGTCATCATATCATATTGACCGGCAGGAATAATATATGAGAGTACAGAGAAGATCAGAATCAGTACCAGCAGTAATATGTATACGTGCGGCACATTAAACTTCTTTTTACGTTCCATATTTTGTCCTCCTTATGATGTCTTAAAATAAAAAGATAAAATAAAAAGATAAAATAAAAAGATAAAATAAAATAAAATAATTCTGCTTTTCGCTGATGACTGTACGAAAAGCCTTATTAAAAACGTATACATTATACTTTTTTTATCTGTGATTGTCAAGTTATTGTTATTATATTGTATATAAGATGAAGATTCTATAAAGAACCCCTACATAAAACGGGGACCTCTTGAGATCCCCTGTTTTTCTGCAATTAATCTATTTATTTAAGATTTTAATTTACCATCAGTCTGTGAAGTCTTCTTTCATTTTTCTGATTTTTTCCTCATCACTGAAAATTCTTGCTACAGTATAGGCAATGAGTTTTGCACCGTCTTCAACACATTTATGAGCTCTCTCACCTTTTACTGAATTTACAAAATCTCTCGTGTGTATAGCAATTCCCTTGTCTACCAATTGAAGTGTAGGATGGAAAGCAGGACATTCAAAGCTTACATTTCCTATATCCGACGAACCGAACAATTTTTCATGATCGCCGTTGATTTCAAGCCCTAATTCTTCAAACACAGCTTTTATCTCGGCCTCACCCGTGGAATTGCGTTTCATATTTTTATATATTTCGGCAGTGAAATATTTATCCCATGTACATTCAGCCATCATTGCTCCGCCTTCAGCACACTTGTCAACTCTGTCCATAAGTTTTTCAAGATAGGAATATTCCGGTGATCTTACCCATGTCTCCACTTGCGCTTCTTCAGGTATTATTCCACCGGCTGCACCCCCGTGATGAATCACAGAGTTAATCCTTGAGTCCGGTGTGCTGCAGCCTCTTATGCAGTCTGTTCCATGTATCATGAGCTGTGCTGCATTGAGAGCATTTCTTCCCTCCCAGGGAGAAGCTCCTGCATGAGATGCTTTCCCATGAAAATTGTACATTATACTTGCAAGACCGTTTAATCTGCAATAAATCAGATTCTGATCATAAAGATGAACCATTATTGCCATATCATAATCCTTGAATATACCGTTTCTGCACATCAGACATTTGGCTCCGTCTGTTTCTTCAGCCGGCGTTCCTATTACATGTATATCACAATTCAGCTCGTCCTGTACTCCCGTAGAAGCAACTCCTGCAAGGAGGCTTATAACGCCGCTCAGATTATGGCCGCAGGCATGACCAATCTCAGGAAGCGCATCATACTCAGCAAGAACTGCCACTTTGTATTTATGATTGTTACTTCCATATACAGCTTTAAATGCAGTGTCAAGACCCGCATATGGGTATTCTGTATCAAATCCCTTTGCCTCTAATATTTCTACCAGTTTTTTTGATGTCGCATATTCTTCTCCGGAGACTTCAGGATGATCTGCTATGTAATCGCTTAAATTACAGAATTCTTCAAGATTTTTTTCCATGGCACTTTCTATCCTGCTTCTTATTTCATCGTATCTGTCCATATTTTTTCCTTTCATTTCTCATGGAAATCCATAAAAAAGAACCTCTGCTGTCTCTATGGAAAGCAAAGGCTCTTCTCTATATGATTTCATACATTGTAACGGCGTCTTCCTTTCTGCATGATTCTAACGTCTGTAGTACCCGTGCAGATATTGAACTGTTTCCGAATTCTATTCTTATAACATCTCCCGCTTTCACTTCCGAACCGGCCTTGGCAACTTTCTCGTTGATAAAGACCCGCCCCTTATCGCAGGCGTCTTTTGCAACAGTACGCCGTTTGATGAGCCTGGAATTTTTCAAAAACTTATCTATTCTCATATGGCTCTTGTAACCTGCAAACTATTTGTTTACAGCATCCTTTAATGCCTTGCCGGCTTTGAATACAGGAGCCTTTGAAGCTGCAATCTCGATAACTTCCTCAGGCTTTCTCGGGTTTCTTCCCTGTCTTGCCTTTCTTTCTCTAGTTTCAAAAGTACCAAATCCGATAAGCTGTACTTTGTCTCCCTTTACCAGAGCATCTTCAATGCTTGAAACCAACGCATTGATTGCCAGTTCAGCATCCTTCTTAGTAAAATTTGTCTTTTCTGCTACAGCAGCTACCAGTTCAGCCTTGTTCATCTAAATTTCCTCCTAAAAAATAATTGAGATCAAATCTCTTTTTCTGACTTTTTCGCTTCGTTCCACAGCTCGTCCATTTCATCAAGACTCATATCGTTCAAAAGCTTTCCGCAAGACAAGCTTTTATCTTCGATATATCGGAAACGTCTTATGAATTTCTCGGTGGCCATGTTGAGTGCCTCCTCCGGATCAACTCTGAGAAATCTTGCCGCATTGACCGCAGAAAAAAGCAGATCACCCAATTCTTCAGTAAATCCGGCAGAATCCCTGGCCTGAGCCAGTTCAGCGGCTTCCTCATTAATCTTATCAAAGGCGCCCTGAACATCTTTCCAGTCAAAACCCACATCTGCGGCTTTTTTCTGGACTTTTTCAGCCCTCATCAAAGCTGGGAGCGCTTTAGGCACATTCACAAGATCTTGGGTCCTGTTAGTGCTTTTCTTCTCCTCTGCCTTGATATTTTCCCATTTTTCAAGTACTTTGTCAATAGATTTTATATTATTATTTGATTTTTCTTCTAAAAAAACATGAGGGTGACGTCTTATCATTTTTTCACATTCATCATTTATTACATCCGTCATGGTAAAAAATTTATCTTCCTCTGCTATTATGGAATGGAATACTACCTGTAACAAAACATCTCCCAGTTCCTCCCTGAGATTCTCGCTATCGTTATTATCTATAGCTTCAGCAGCCTCATAAGCCTCCTCTATCATACATTTCCTTAAAGTGCTATGGGTCTGTTTCATATCCCACGGGCATTTTTTTCTTAATAACTCAACAATGGTCTTGAGTCTTTCCGCAGCCTCTTTCATATTATCGGCACGTTCAGCAAGATGAATATATTCTGCTTTCATATTGCCCCCTTATTTTGTGAATTTATCTAAAATTTTAACCAGCTTCTGTCCTTTAGGCATCCTTCCTATTTCTTCCTTGGTAATAGCCTTTATTGCCAATATCAATATACCATATACCAGAGCACCTATAGCTACAGCTCCGAAGGTTGCCATAGTATTACTGGAAGTAATGCCGAAAATGAGTTTATATGAGGCAAATGCGCATATCCCCATTATAACTGAAGCAATCACAGGTTTGACGTATGTCAGAACAAAATCAATTTTTACTTTTGTACATTTTTTCACATCTCTTATATTGAGAATAAACGCTATCGCGTATACAAATACCGATCCGATAGCTGCACCTTTTATATTCAGTACAGGTATTGCTACCAGCACATATGTCAGCACTACTTTTGCAACGGCCCCTATGGCAAGGTTTTTCATCGGCAGCACCTGTCTGTTTACTCCCTGAAGCACACCGTTTGTAGTCTGAAGCAGAGCCATAAACGGTACTCCCAGACACATAACCATGAGAGTAGGCGCAGCACTTATGGCACTGGCAGGTTCAGACGAAAAAAGAAGCAGCAATATGGGTTCGGCAAGCACCATCATACCGATGGCACAGGGCATACCTATAATCATGCTTATCCTCATACCTATATTTATATTTTCATTTACTTCTTTTCTGTCTCTCAGCTTATATGCTGCCGCAATAGCAGGTACCATAGCAACCGCAACCGCCTGTGTCAGAACCTGAGGAAGACCTATCATGGTATTGCAGAATCCGCTCAGCTGTCCCCACAGTTCTCTTGCTTCCACATCTGAAAAACCGCCGTCAAGCAATCTTCTTGTAACGATAGCGCTGTCAGCAAAATTCACCAGAGGCAGTATTGAAGCACCCACAGTTATAGGTATGGCTATTATCAGTATCTGCTTTACTATAGCCATAGTCCTTTCTTTTCTGTATCTCTCACCATTAGAAACTCTGCTATGTCTTAAATGATGATTTATTGCTTTTTTATTCAGTGCGTATATGAGCATTATGATAACCAGTCCGGCCACTGCCCCAACGGTTGCCCCAAAAGTTGCCCCGGCAGCAGCCATCTCCAGACTCTTACTGACAAAGACAGATGCAAGCACAAGGCCTACAGCCACTCTGAATATCTGCTCTATGAACTGTGAAATGGCAGTGGGATTCATATTCTGTCTTCCCTGGAAATATCCTCTGTATGCAGACATGACAGGAACAAATATAAGTGCGGGAGCAATGGCTTTTATAGGCAGAACAGCTCCCATGTCTTTTGAAACATATTCCGCTATCAGTTCAGCTCCAAAAAAACATATGGCAAAAGCAAACGCACCTATGATAAATAGCAGCCATTTTGAAACGCTGAAAACCCTCTGTGCACCGATATAATCATTGCATGCTATTCTCTCAGATACCATTCTTGATATTGCTACCGGAATACCAGCGGTGGCTATTACAAGAAAAAGAGAATACAGCGGATATGCATACCCGTAATATGCCATACCCTCTGTTCCTATAAGTGCCGTCAGCGGTATTCTGAAAACAGCTCCTAAAATTTTCACAAACACACCCGCTATACCCAGTATAGCGGTTCCTTTAAGTATCTTACTGTTGGCCATCAGTAATTTCCTTTCTTTAATTAAAGCTTGTTCAATATATCATTTGTAGCTTTTTCTGCCTCATATATGGTTTTTTCCAAGTCAATGGAAGTATATTCACCGTTTTCATAAAGAATCTTTCCATCCACCATAGTCATAAGAACATCGCTTCCTGAAGAAGAGTAAACTATATTGTTTCTCAGATCATGAACGGGATGCATATGGGGGCCGGTAAGATCCAGAACTATCAGATCCGCTTTTGCTCCCTCTCTTAATATACCGCAGTCTTCTCTTCCCTGACCCAATGCACCGTTTCTTGTAGCCGCCATTATAGTTTCTTCCGGTGTAACCGCTTTCGGATCAGAGTAGCGTGCCTTTGGTCCTATAGCAAAGACTTTCATTTCCTCGATAAAGTTAAGGCTGTTATTGCTGGCTGTACTGTCAGTACCTATAGCTACTCTGATACCCTTTCTCAGCATTTCGGGCACATTGGATATCCCGCTTGCCAGCTTAAGGTTGCTTACAGGATTTGCCGCAACAGTCACATTCTTTTCTTTCAGTATATCAAAGTCTTCTCCTTCTATCCACACACAATGAGCAGCAGTTGCAGGTACATCAAAAATTCCCAGAGAATCAAAATACATCACCGGTGTCTTTCCATCATGTCTCATTTTGCATTCCTCATGTTCCGATTTTGTCTCAGATACATGTACATGCATCCGTGCACCTGTGCTTTTAGCATACTCTGCCACGGCAGATACCGCAAGGTGATTGGAGGTATATTCGCCATGTATGCTGACATCCATTTTTATTCTTTCATCACATATGTTATGGTATTCCTCAAAAGTCCGTTTCATTTCTATCATCGAAGGCAGCTGCCACACGTCGCTTTGGTCAAAATTCACTATGGCTCTTGAGATATTGGCCTTTATGCCGCTGTCTGCCGCAGCTTTTACCATCGCATCCATAAAGTAATACATCTCGCTGGATGAAACAATGCCATATCTTAATGATTCGGCATAAGAAAGCATGGTCCCCCAATACACGGCATTGTCGCTCAACTTATCCTCAAAAGGAAAAATTTTTTTATTCAGCCAGTCCTGAAGAGATAGACTTTCGCCGTAACCGCGCATCAGCGACATCGGCGAATGAGCATGAGAATTGTAAAAACCAGGCATGAGCAGCTTTCCTCTGCCGTCATATTCCCTGTCAAATATGCCGTCCGGCTTCTTATCTCCTATATATAATATGCGGCTTTTTTCTGTCAGCACATACATATTGTCTTTTACACATAAATTTTCATCTAATATCGTTATATTACTGAAAAGCATTTTAACCACTGTCTCCTTATTTTCTGATATTTATGGCAACGGATTTTTAAATCACCATGTTTGGCTATTTATTCTATCACATTTTTTTATTTTTTTCCAATATTTTGTTTACACTCATACTTTTCAATGCTTTAAATAATACATTCCTTTTCTGGCAAAACAGTGACGAAATCAAGAAAATTTCAATTTTTTTATAAGAATGATATTTTTATCTATTATGGAAGTATCCTTTTTATTTTTAAATTTCATCTGTATAAAAAAACTTTGGAAGCAGATACTATTTTTGTAAATGAAAATATCTCGGAAAGGTGTTTAGTATGAAAGCCACAGGAATTGTAAGAAGAATCGACGATCTGGGAAGAGTGGTCGTGCCAAAGGAAATAAGGAGAGTCCTGCGTATCAGAGAAGGGGATCCTCTTGAAATCTATACAGGAAATACAGGAGAAGTGATACTGAAAAAATATTCCCCAATCAATGAGCTGAGTCAGTTCGCCGGAGAATACGCAGAAACGGCCGCAAAAATACTTGGTGATACTATAATAGTTTCTGATACCGATCAGGTTATAGCAGCCTCAGGTTCAGGCCGGAAAGAATTCCTGGATAAACGAGTAGATCCTGATCTTGATAGAATCATCCAGAGTAAAAACCGCTACTTAAATGAATCCAAGATCATTGTTCCCATAGTATCACAGGGTGATCCCATAGGATCTATCACTATTCTTGCAAAGGATGAAAAGCCTCTGGGCGATGCAGAACTGAAAGTCGCCGAAGTTGGAGCATCCTTTCTGGCAAGACAGATGGAAAACTGAAAAGCAGATTCTTTATGCAAAATAAAGTCCCTGATTGATTTGAGGTGACCCCCAAAAGTTAGACTTTTTAGCGTAGCAGTTATTCAAGCTGCTACGCTGTTTTTATGCAGCAATAGCTGATTGC
>CASFMJ010000100.1 GCA_949295785.1 uncultured Bacillota bacterium
ACCTTCGATGCGCACCCGCATAGCGGGTGGTTTATTTGCCGCTCATGCTATGCATGATCGGCGGGGCTTATATGCCCCGTAATAAAACGGCGGCTGCCGTAAAAGACAGTCCGCCGCATTTTCACACTATTTTGATTTCATTGTCGCAGCACACAAAATCGGTGTCTATATTATTTGCAATAAACCGGGCCTTAAAGTAACGGGGATTGCATATTGCATAAGAAGAACCTCCCGACACATCAAGATCCTCAGGCAGCACAAATCTGATACATTTTACCAGCACATCTCTGCATTCAGGATAATTATGGGCTGGAATGGTCAGAGTTTTCATCCCTCTCTGATGTTCCTCTCCCTTCTGATCTACCTCTGTCAAAATTACTGCCAGCGCCACACGCCTTTTGGGACAGACATTTTTAACGGTTACATCTATCTGAAGTATCCTTCCCAGAGATTCCATATAGACATCTCCACCATCAATGACAATGGAATCTGTGCATCCTTCTATAGTTATATCAACCGGCTCGGGGCATGGCTCCGGGTCAACAGTTATGCTGCAGTCTACCATAACAGTCGGATCAGGAAATATGACCACGTTTCCTTCATCGTCAGAGTAGCTTATTGACTCATTGACTTTCTTTTCCCCCGGTTCATTACCCATATGCCTGATATAAAACTCAAGTGAAGCACCTTCATTGGATGAAACTCCCAGTTCATCCATTTTCCACTTTATGGTGTTACTATCCGTCATTTCGGCAGTACCCCTTGTGGGCATTGTCACACTGGTTATAACAAAGTCTCTATTTATAACCTCGTCAATAACAATATTGGTGGCACCGGTTTTGGAAATATTTGCCGCAAGATCCTTAAATAACTGTTCCAGATCGGCATCATCAGGCGTCACCGCTACATGTGATGCATCAGGATCAGTTGCCCAGTCATTTAACACATTCACATCTATGCCGTCTGCTCCTACAAGTCCGATACAGTAAATTATTATTCCGGATGCCCGTGCGGCAGCAGCTACCGGAGCCGGTGGGATACCTGCAGTGGTTTTTCCGTCTGTAAACATGACAATAACTTTTCCGTTAGAAGATGCCGGATCAAAAAGTTCTATGGCTTTTTCAAAAGCTGCCGCATGGTTTGTGGAGCCGCCTGCTTTTATTTCGTTTACAGCGTTTTTCAGTGTCTCTACAGAAGTGATAAGCTGAGTATCTGCTTTAGCTGTATCAGCGAAGCTTACAATTCCTATACGGCTTCCTGAACCTATCTGGCCATCCTGTGAACTGTCTGTTGCTTCATCAATTATATCAATAAAAGCTTTCGCTCCTGCTTTCATATTCGCCAATGGGCTGCCTGCCATACTTCCGGATCTGTCCAGTACTAAAACGATGTCCGTAGGGTTGGATAAAATATCCGGTGATGCCGAAACTGCCAGCGTTACTTTCAAAGTGCCATCGCATTCTATGCGATTTTTATCTATCTGCTTATTTGAGCTTGTAACACCCATGGTGTCTCCTCCATCTCATATAAATAGAGAGAAATTCTCTCCTTACCTATTTTATGAGTGTGACATCAGATTCGACACCGGTATTCCTGTTTATCTTAAATATATTTTCGTTAAACATTTTCTGAAAACCCTTACAGTATCCTTAAAATTTATCTTAAAAAGGCATGGTAGAATCCCCGATGCAGCAAAAGCTGCATAACTGTCAAGAGGATTACCATGCCTAATTTTATTACATTATATGCTCAAACTACCGATTTCATATTCTTTGCATTTAACCGATAATTTATATTTCCTTATTTTACTGCAGTTCATGCTGCTGCCGGTGCAGTATTAGCGCTTCCATCACCTGTACTACCGCTGCCTCCATCAGTACCCGAACCCGAGCCGCTGCCCGAACCGCCATCAGTACCTGAACCCGAACCACTGTCAGTACCTGAACCTGAACCACTGCCCGAACCACTGTCAGTACCTGAACCTGAACCACTGTCAGTACCTGAACCACTGCCCGAACCGCTGTCAGTACCTGAGCCTGAACCGCTGCCCGAACCGCCTGAGCTACCCGAACCTGAGCCGCTGCCCGAACCGCCTGAAGTGCCTGAACCCGGACTGCTGCCCGAACCGCCTGAAGTACCTGAGCCTGAGTTGCTGCCTGAACCGCCTGAAGTACCTGAGCCAGAGCTGCTGCCCGAACCGCCTGAAGTACCTGAGCCTGAACCGCTCGAGCCTGAATTTTTATCACTGGTGCTGCCCGAACCGCTCTCAGGCTCCTTCATATTATTCTGAGAGGTATCTACTGTAACCTGTTCTTCGTTTTCTATATTGCCTGCGGTTCTTTCAGCCTCTATCTTCTGAGTAATAGTAGCACTTATGGCACTGGCCGTTGAAGATATGACATAATCTGTTTGTCCAAAGAATTTCTCATGAAGTTCCATTACATTGGAAGCAAGATCTGACGGGAAAACATACGAAACACTGTTTATATAACCCGTTGATACATTATACGGCCATCCGTCCGTACCTGTAATATTATACTGAGGAAGTCTGATACCCAGCGCAAGAATATTGGATTTTGAAAGGTTTGTCTGCACCTGAGGTGTCATCATCTTGATTATATCTTTTATATCTCCGAAAGACATCTCTTTCATCTTGTCCATCACAAGGGTAATGACGGTACGCATTCTTTCTGTACGTTTAAAATCGTCACCTACTCCTTTTCTTATCCTTCCATATGAAACAGCCTGTACACCCTCAAGGGTCTGCGTGCCTGCAGACTGCACAAGAGAATAATCTTCTCTTCCTATATTTTCAGCAGTTTCGATGGTATATTTATTTAACTGCTGTATCTCATAGTCTTCAACATTGACTTCTATACCGCCCACTGCATCTACAAGATCAGCCACTGCCTTGAAATTCACAACCACGTAATTGCTTATATTAAGATCCAGCGCCTGATTGAGACTCTTCATTGTCATCTCAGGGCCTCCGTATACACAGGCATGTGTAATCTTGTCATATGTTGATGTATCTCCCATTTTAAGGAAGGTATCTCTGTATACTGAAAGTATCTTTACGTCATTGGTATCTTTGTTGATGCTTACTATCATAATTGCATCACTTCTTGTTCCTTCGAGATTCTTCATATCTCTGCTGTCAACTCCCAGAAGCAGGATGTTGTAATATCCGTCAACATCTACCAGTGAAAGGTCATAGTCTTCCGGTGTTGTTTTATGTATGTCATCAAAAATATCACTGAAAAAGCTGTATGCAACTATACCGGCAGTCAGAAGGAGAACGATGATTACTGTGCCTGCAATGAGCAGAACTTTCTTCCATGTCTTAAGTCCTCTGAACCAGTTTTTAAAGCGCTGAAGCTTACCTGTCTTACCATTGGATGAAGCTGCCCGTGCCTCACCGGACATTACGGAAACAGATCTCTTTTTAGATTTTTTAGTAGCTTTAGCGGCTGATTCCTGCTGCTTTCGATCTAATCTTCCCATTTAAGGTCTCCTTTTTGATTTATTCGGGTTACATTTTATCATAATACAACAATGTTGTAAATCGTTATGGGTGAAAAGCCTATGTGAAGAATATATGATTTTCATATATAGGCTATATCTATGAAGGCCGGGCTATATACCCGGCCCGTATATGAAATAACGTCTGCGATAATATCGCATTCGTTATCCTCACATATTTTTCATATGCTTTACTGCCCCTATTCTGCAGTTTGGCCTTCAATAATCTTTAATGTCTTTTGTGATTATCTGCAATTCTTTTGCCTTACATCAGCTATCTGCTGTTTTCCTGTAAATTCAGCCGGCTGTTTATTCTGTTTTTTGTTGTTACTTATGACGGTTTTTCCTGCCGGCAAAAGGAGATCTTTCAAAATAAATCAGAAGGAACGCCATTGCAAGATTGCAGGCTGCCAGAATATAAATAAAATTTCTTTCCATTTTTTTACACCTTTTGTAAAATTATACCATTTTATTTTTGTGATGTCAATGATGGTCATTTATCTTTTAGGTGATTTAGGATTAAATACAAGTGCTATAATATATCCGACAGCCAGAGCGGCTCCTATACCGGCTGCTGCTGCTTCAAGGGGGCCTGCTATCACTTCCACAAAGCCTTCTTCTGCACCTTTTAGCGCACCTTTGGCCAGATTATAGCCAAATCCCGGAAGGGGCACAGTGGCTCCTGTAGCTGCCAGCTCCTCCAGCGGCCCATACACACCGGCTGCCCCCAGAACTACTCCTGACACAACAAATATTACTAATATTCTGGGTGTGGTCAGAGTCGTGGTATCCATCAGAATCTGCCCTGCCACACATATTGCCCCTCCAACAAGAAAGGACCACAGATATTCCATTTATTCCACCTCCACCGATACTGCATGAGCTATGCCGGGTATGCTTTCTCCCTGTCCCGGTGAAATTGTAGAAAGAAGAGCTCCCGTAGACATGAGCAGCATTTTTCTTATTTTCTTTTTTTCCATCAGACTGAGAAGATATGCTGTGAATACACATGCAGAGCATCCGCAGCCGCTGCCTCCGGCATGAACATCCTGTTCTTCCGAAAAAAGCATGGTGCCGCAGTCATCATAGTGATCCGTTATCTGCTCACCGGGTATTCCAGCTCCTTTAAGCAGATCTGTCATTATATCTTTTCCTATATATCCCAGGTCTCCCGTTACCACCACATCATAATATTCCAGCTTTCTTCCTGTATCTTCAAGATGATTGAGAAGAGTGTCCACTGCGGCCGGCACCATGGCTGCTCCCATCTGATTTACGTCTTTTATTCCGGCATCTATCACTTTCCCTATGGTGGCGGACTCTGTACGTATACGGTATTTACTGCGCACATCAAAAGTATCACGAGAAGAAAGAACTGCTGCTCCGGCAGCTGTTGCAGTCCACTGAGCTGAGGGAGGCCTCTGATTGCCGTGCTCCACGGGCATTCTGAACTGTCTTTCGGCAGTGCAGAAATGGCTTGATGCACCTACAAGTACATTTCTTGCAAAGCCTCCGTCTATGAGTATGGACCCCATAAGTAATGATTCTGTCATTGTCGAACATGCACCGTACAAGCCAAGAAAAGGTATGTGCATATCTCTTGCTGTAAATGAGGATGACATCAGCTGATTCAGAAGATCACCGCTCAGCATGGCATCTATGTTCTCCTGCTTCAGGCCGGATCTTTTGATGGCTTTTTTCATGGCCTCCTTGAGCATCTTGCTTTCTGCCATCTCCCATGTTTTTTCCCCGAACATATCATCATCAAGAACCATATCAAAATATTCTCCAAGAGGTCCCTGTCCCTCTTTCTGTCCGGCTACATTTCCTCTTCCTGCTATATATGGTTTTTCGGAAAAAACTATGGTTTGTTTTCCGATTTTTTTATATGGCATGATTACCTCCTACAAAATATATATGATCCTGGCAATGATACCTGCTATAATTGCAGCAGTGATTCCGCATACAAGTACAGGGCCTGCAATGCTGAAAATCTTGCTTCCTGCTCCCAGTACAGGTCCCTCTCTCTTATACTCCATGGCAGGAGCCACCATGGAATTGGCAAATCCTGTTATGGGAACTATAACTCCTGCTCCTGCAAATTTTGCAATCACATCAAAAACGCCAAAGCCTGTAAGAAGCTGAGCAATAACCACCAGCCCCACTGTCACCAGCGTTGCTGCTTTTTCTTCTTCCATTCCACCTTCCACAAGCATATTCCTGCAATATAAAGACGCTGCGCATATAAGGCCTCCTGTAAAGAATGCTTTGCTGCAGTTTCCTATATAATCGGGCCTTGGCGTGAACTTTTTGGTATATTTTTCATAAGCCTTGGCTATATCTTTTTTTTCTGGTTCTTTTTTCATGTGGCTGATAAGGTGTCCGGCCGGTAAAAGTAATCATATTACAATATTCATATTGCCGTTTGTCTGATCTATACTCTTTCCGTTTCAGGTGTCTGCCTCCTGACATCTGTGGTCTGTCATCTGATTTTACTGCCGCAATCTGCTTTGACATCCTGATTTTCCTGCTCTGATTCCTGCTCTGACTCCTGTCATATGGGTTCTGCGATAAAGTACTTTCCCTCACGCTTCAGTTGCGGCAGCAATGCGGCATACTTTGTTCATCCGTTGGTATGATCAGACATTTAATCCGGGCCACTTCCCTCCTTGTGGTTTTACTTTTAGTATTTCCATTCTGATGAAAATATGCAATAATATATACATTGAAAAAAATTGTCAGATTGATTACTGATGGGGGTCAATATGGATAAAAGAAAATATATACTTGCTTCCGGTTCTCCACGCCGCATAGAAATGATGAAAAATCACGGCATTACACCGATTATATGTCCGGCAGATATAGAAGAAAACCTTCCTGTCAAAGGCGGAATGAAAGAAACCGTTATGTTCCTTGCTTTAAAAAAGGCCAAAGCAGTGGAAGATAAATACTTGTCTGGCTGTCTTTCAGATTCCGGTTCTTCTTCCATGATTCCTGAAGGCAGCATTATAATCGCCGCCGATACCATAGTGTTTAAAGACAGGATAATGGGAAAACCGAAAGATTTTGACGATGCTTTCAGAATGCTTTCTGAACTTAGAGACACCTGTCATTATGTTGCCACCGGAGTTGCTCTTGTATGCGCAGGCGCAGAAAAAGCAAGGGTCTTTGTTGATGTAACGAAAGTATATTTTAAAAATTACAGTGATGAAGAACTGACATCATATCTGATGACTCCTGAAGCCTATGATAAAGCCGGCGGATACGCTATTCAGGGATATTTTGCCCGGTATACAGAAAAAATAGAAGGAAGCTATGATAATGTGGTAGGCTTTCCTTGGGAACGTATAACAGAAGAAATCAAAAAGCTGTAACCTTTCGTGGTCACAGCTTTCTTATAATTAAATAATCAAGGTCAGATGAAGCAGTTGCCGCTCCTTCTTCCTTACTGTATATCTTCTGTTTATATGATAATTATGTACCTGTTTTAAAGTTGCATGGCTTATAAATTTCACATTGCACCACATCTGAAAGGAAATTATCCAAAAGTGATACATCTTTTATCAGCATTTCTTTTTTCTTCTTGGAAAGCTGCTTTATGCGGTATTCCAGTCTGAGAGCATCGCTTCTGCTTTTGCAGCTCCACGCCGCCTCTATCTTGATGGGGCTATGCATACGTGTATATTTTGCGCCTTTCCCTGATCTGTGTTCTTCAAAACGCTTTTGTATATCACTGGTTATTCCTGTATACAGGGATTGATCGATACATCGTAAAACGTAGATATAATATGTCATATTTTCCCCTGTCTTTCAAGAAAAGCAAGCAGGCCTTGGCATCCTCTTTTTATGTCGTCGAAAGTTTCGTCAAAATTGCCGGTATACCAGGGATCTGCAATGTCTCCGGTCTTATCTGTAAAGTCAAGGAGCCGTGAAATCTTGGGAGCTTCTTTCTTTCCTAAAAGGCGCAGGGCATTTCGCATGTTGTTTTCGTCCATTATTATAATATAATCATAATACTCATAATCTTTTTTCGTCATCTGAACAGCGGTTTTTCCCGCCACCGATATACCAAGAGGAGCCAGTTTGTTCCTTGTGCCGTGGTGCACAGGGTTTCCGATTTCTTCTCTGCTTGTTGCTGCCGATGCGATCTCAAATTTATCTTCTATGCCTCTTTTTTTCACCATGTCCTTCAGCATAAATTCGGCCATGGGACTGCGGCAGATGTTGCCGTGGCACACGAAAAGGATTTTTATCATGTTCGTATTTCTCCTTGTATGTTGGTTTTTCCTTGATTTTAGTGGGTTTTACAACTTTCATTTTTTCATAGTTTCTTTATCTTCTTATAAATTCTTATATTTTGGCAGTCAAAAGTTGTAAAATAATTGTTCAATACATATTTATCTTTGTTGTACTAGGTAAGTTAAAGTCTTTTTGGGTATCCCACTATACAAACAATGTTGAGATAAAAATTCTTCTAAATCTTCCAATATAATAGATATCTTTTCATCTCTCTTATTATATTTATCTCGAAAAATAAATTCTATTTTCCCTTTATTATTCAATAGAATTTCAACTTGCCCATGCATTAAAGAATTTCTCATACGCTCAACAATATATTTTTTAATTAAGCAATTTTGTATTTCATTTCTACTACAATATAAATATGGTTAATATCCCTTACAGCCAGTAAGGATTTATCCATCTTGTTGCTTAAGCTGTATAATGATGGAG
>CASFMJ010000101.1 GCA_949295785.1 uncultured Bacillota bacterium
AAAATCGAAAGCATTTCATAATCTACAAAAGAAAGGAGCTATCGCTCCGGCCAACCTGATCAGTCAACTGTGCGACAGCCCCTTTTTTACAATTGCGATATTTCATCCTTATAAAGTTTTTTAAGCATTATTGCACTGTAGAGCAGCCCCAGTATCTCAGCCAGCGGAAACGAAAGCCATGAAAGCGTTACACCGCCTATCCTTATAAGGATAAATGCCAGCGGTAATATTCCTACAAGCTGTCTTATGACAGAAGCAAACAGACTTAAAATACCATGGCCTGTCCCCTGAAACAGTGTCCCTGTAATTATACCGAAGGCGGCAGGAATAAAGCAGAGGCTTATAAGTCTCAGTGCCGGCACGCCTATCCTCAGCATTTCATCAGATGCATCAAATATCATAAGCAGCTGCGCCGGTATGGCCTGAAAAAGTGCAGTTCCCGCAGCCATAACTATAACTGCAACTTTAAATGCCTCTTTATAAGTTTTCATCAGCCTTTCTTTGTTTCTTGCACCATAATTGAATCCCATAATAGGCATGGCCCCCTGGTTGAGTCCAAATACAGGCATGAACACGAAGGACTGTATCCTGAAGTATACACCAAGCACAGCAACAGCTGTGGTAGAATATGCCACAAGAATCATATTATAAAATATTATCATGACAGATCCGATGGACTGCATTACTATAGAAGGTAGTCCCACCTTATATATGTCGGATACGATTTTCCAATCCATCTTAAATCCTTTTATTTTTATATTTACAAGATGTTCTCCATGTAATATTATACGAACCCCCATAAGCATACCACAAAGCTGTCCTGTTACAGTCGCAATGGCAGCCCCGGCAACACCCATCTTAGGGACCCCGAAAAGTCCGAATATCAATATAGGGTCAAGTATAATATTTACTACTGCACCTGTAAGGCTGCATTTCATCGGCGCCACCATATTACCGGTAGATTGCAGCACTTTTTCAAGTACCACTTCGATATTGATAAATAATGATCCGATACATACTATCTGCAGATATTGGCACGCAGATTCATATATGTATGTTCCTTCTTCGGCATATCCTGAAATAAACGGCTTTGCAAAAAAAACACCTATCACAAGAAATATGAGATAGTTGAAAAGTCCGATCCGTATACTTGTACTTGCCGCTTTATCAGCAGCTTCCTGATTTTTAGCACCAAGTCTTCTTGCAATAAGGGAATTGATGCCTACGCCGCTTCCCACAGAAATGGCAACTATCATAAGCTGTATAGG
Organism: uncultured Bacillota bacterium; assembly: GCA_949295785.1. Lineage (GTDB taxonomy): Bacteria > Bacillota > Clostridia > Peptostreptococcales > Anaerovoracaceae > Fimisoma. The sequence continues at coordinate 1,269 of CASFMJ010000101.1, forward strand.
ATTTACCAGCGATACGGCCGTCAGGGAATCTTCACCTATTCTCGAAACAAAGATACTGTCAACAACATTGTACATGGCGTTTATGGTCATCGACAGGATAGCAGGCCAGGCCATGCTCATAAGAAGTTTTCTTATAGGCAAATTACCCATCTTGTTCTCATGCGAGATCTGACTTTGCATGTTTTTTTCTGTTGATTGTTCCATTTTTTTAGTACCTCCCATTAGCCAAATAAATATTATATAACAAATTATTTACAAATTCAACATTTATGGTATGATATTTAAGTAACTTTTATTTCAAGGAGAAAAAATGACTACGAGACAAGAAGAAATAAACAGGAGAAGGATTTTCGGCATAATATCACATCCCGATGCCGGTAAAACCACTCTCACCGAAAAACTGCTCCTCCATGGCGGAGCTATACGACAGGCAGGTACAGTCAAGGCACGAAGGAATGACAAGTTTGCCACATCTGACTGGATGGAAATAGAAAAACAGCGCGGCATCTCTGTAACATCTTCCGTGATGCAGTTCGAATATGATGATAAAGTAATATCCATTATGGATACTCCGGGTCATAATGATTTCGGTGAAGACACATACAGAATACTTACTTCTGTAGACAGTGCAGTGATGGTCATCGACGGAGCCAAAGGTATAGAGACACAGACTCGTAAATTATTTAAGGTATGCGCTATGCGTCATATACCTGTTTTCACTTTTATAAATAAACTTGACAGAGAAACAAAAGATCCTTTTGACCTTATACAGGAACTGGAAGATGTCCTTGGTCTGCCGTCAGTGCCGGTCACATGGCCTATAGGCTGCGGTATGAATTTCCAGGGAATATATGACATACTGGATAATTCTGTAGTATTATATAAAGCCGACAAAATAATAAAACTGGGGCCTGAAGGTGTATTTGGTCCTGAACTTGAAAACGAAATCTCCGGGTTTAACCTTTCTGCACTCAGAGATGAGATAGAGCTTATACAAGGTGCCGGCAATGCTTTTGATATTGATGCCATATCCTGCGGCAGACTTTCTCCGGTCTTTTTCGGATCTGCCCTTGCGGACTTCGGTACAGAACCCTTTTTAAAACATTTTCTGGAAATGTCCCCTGCTCCCGGGCCGCGAAACACCACAGACGGACAGGTACTGCCTACTGATGATTTTTTCAGCGGATTTATTTTCAAAATCCAGGCAAACATGAACCCGGCACACAGAGACAGACTGGCATTTTTCAGAATATGCTCCGGCACATTTAAAAAAGGTATGACTGTGAAACTTTCACGAACAGGCAAAGATATGAAACTGGCGCAATCCACCATGCTGATGGCAAACCACAGAGAAAATGTAGAAGAGGCCATAGCCGGAGATATAATAGGCATATATGATACGGGCAACTATCAGATAGGCGATACTCTTACAACAAGAAAAGAAGAATTGTTTTTCGAACCGCTTCCTACTTTTCCACCCGAGCTTTTTGCACTGGTTACTCCTAAGGACACAATGAAAGCCAAACAGTTCCAGAAAGGCGTGAGACAACTTGCTCAGGAAGGTGCAGTTCAGGTTTACAGAAATGAATATAACGAGGTTATAATAGGTGCAGTCGGACAGCTTCAGTTTGAGGTATTTCAGTACAGACTTGAAAATGAATATAACGCCAAAGTCCGTATGGACAGACTGGATTTTTCTGTGGCAAGATGGATAGATACAGAAAAAACTTCTGATTTTAAATCTGCGTTGGATTCAAGAACAATGCTGGTTTTTGATCATTTTGAGAGGCCCCTTATTCTTTTTGCCAACCAGTTCACACTAAATTATTTCAGTGAAAAAAATCCTGAGATCAGGCTCATTGAAGCTCTTGATGTAAAACAATTTTAATCTTTGTAAAAAACAGCAGCTCTTTTATATGTCATAAGAGCTGCTGTTTTGTTTTAAGTAAAGAATTCCGGTTCTTTTCTATCAGCACAAAGTTTTTTCAGTCTTTCTTCACCATTTTTAAGTATATCTTCAGGGACTGTTCTGGCTTTATATCTGCAAACTGATACGCATCTCATGCATGAAATGCAAAGATTTTTATCTGTATTAGAAGGATCATTCTGCGGAATTGCTCCCACAGGGCATAAATTCCAGCATAAACCACATCCGGTACACAATTCTGTCGTTACAGGGATCATTTTAATTAAAGATAATTGTTTATACGGTCTGTTGCCACAAACTGCCTCAGGTCTGAGTATACCTGCCGAAGACAAAGTTTCTGAAAATTTTTGTCCTATTTTCTTCAGTTTTTCAATATCATTATGATCCGGTCGTCCATTGGCAAAGGAATGAAATATGGAATGCTCAGCAATGGCTGCAGCTGCACCTTTTACACGAAAACCTGCTTCTGACAGAATATCATAAAGTTCTGCCAGAGTATCCTCATAGGCTCTGTTTCCGTAAACAACCAGAGCAAAAGCTACAGCGCCATTGCCTTTTAACATTCTGAGCCTTGAAGCCGCAGCAGAAGGTACCCTACCGCCAAATGAAGGCACTGCCACCATGCAGACATCATTCTGACTAATGGAAGGAATATTTTTGTGTGAAAAATTATTTATGCACAAATCTGTCTTTACTGCTTCATCTGATATCTGACTGAAAATTACATCAGCAGTTTTCTCAGTTCCTCCTGTAGGACTGAAAACAATCTTATGAAATACCATTAAACTCTTCCTCCATAAAAACGACGGTTGATAAAATAACAGCCGTCGTTTACAAATTTGTTTTATTTTCAGCTTACTTTTCCTGTCTTCAAAAGAAGTTTGATAGCTTCAAGAACCTGTGTGGAATCATCATAATATGTGCCTGTAGCTATGACAATCTTTCCGTCAATTATGGCAGCAACTGCCACCTGCGTTGTCTCACCCGCCTGTTTGACTGCATCTCTTCCTCCTGCTGCCTCAAGATCAGATTCAGAGATACTGCCGTTTTCTATCATCAGGTCAATATCATCATCCGAAAGAGATACTTTTGTCTCATAGTATATGACAGGCTGTCCGTTGAAGGTTTTCATCTCATTATTTTCAATGGTAAGACCTGTAATACCCATGTTTTCCATCTCTTTCATAAGTGACTCCATGTCATCAGATGTAAGCGGACCTTCATATGCTTCAGAAACAACTATGTTTATGTTGGGCAATTTTCCGTCAGGATTTCCTGCATCATAGATAGGTTTATCATAAATAGCAAATAATCCCATGCTTGAGTCAAACACCCATTTGTCTGCATCATATGATCCGGTGAATCCGTTAAAAGAAGCTTCTTCCATATTAGCAGGTTCTGAAGGATCATCCATAACCGGATATTCCGGTTCCTCACTTCCGCAGCCGCAAAGTGCAAATACAGTAACTGCACACAATACTGCAGCCAATAATTTCTTTTTCATTTTTTCCTCCCTAAATATATCTATATCCTTTTAATGTATTAAAATCGGGCAGAGCTATAAGCCGGGTTCTGTATTAGGCAATCATCTATCTCGACCTGCCATTGCTGACAGGCTCCAGCGACCTACCTTCCGGGAGGCAGCGGGCAACTGCCTTTTATCCCTATTTGGTCTTGCTCCGGATGGGGTTTACACGGCCGGTATGTCTCCACACCGCCGGTGAGCTCTTACCTCACCATTTCAACCTTACCACGGCATTATCCGTTTCGGCGGAATGTTTCTGTTGCACTTTCCCTATAGTTACCTACGCCGGACGTTATCCGGCATCCTGCCCTGCGGAGCCCGGAC
>CASFMJ010000102.1 GCA_949295785.1 uncultured Bacillota bacterium
AAGTCTGTGAGCATATGTATCCAAACTTTCTGAACTGAATAAATCCTAAACGGATTGTGATGTAGATACCGCCGCCTACTATCAGGACCAGGATAGGTAATCCCCAGAACCAGTTACCGAATGCGGCGATTGCTTCGAGAATAAACATAGTATTATTCCTTTCTTGAACAATAATTCCGCTCTGATTTAATATGCATTTTAATTATATGCTCCCATTTCACCTAATTAAATGCACAAAAGTGTTAAGAACTGTTAGACGTTCGTATATTTTTTGTTAAAAATTTCAGATATGTTATCGAATGCATATTTTGTATCATGCAGGTATGGCAGAAATATAAAACCCTCCACTGCGTTTTTCGCCGGGAGGGCTTATGTCTAAACTATATTTAATGTAGATTATCTATTAACAATTTACATTTTCTTTGTTTTTATCTCCTCGACGAGTTTTTCGATGAACTCATCTACTTTCATTTCGCCAAGTTCCCCTTCTTTTCCTGAACGTACGGAAACAGTACCGGCTTCCTGCTCTTTTTCCCCTATGACACACATATAATTTACACGCTGATTTCTGGCTTCTCTGAGCTTGTAGCCTATCTTTTCGTTCCTCACATCAACTTCTACTCTCAGACCGGCATCTTCCATGCGTTTTTTCAGTTCGAAAGCATAGCCGGAAAACTTTTCTGTCACTGTCATCAGTCTTACCTGCACAGGAGCAAGCCAGAGCGGGAATTTGCCTGCACAGTGTTCAATTAATATTCCTATAAATCTTTCGATAGAACCGAAAATAACTCTGTGTATCATTACAGGTCTGTGTTTTTCACCATCCGGTCCGATATATGTCAGATCGAATCTCTGGGGCATCTGCATATCTAACTGGATGGTTCCGCACTGCCATGTTCTTCCTATAGAATCCTGAAGATGGAAATCCAGTTTTGGACCGTAGAAGGCGCCGTCACCTTCGTTTATCACGAAGGGTACACCCATCTCTTCAATGGCATTTCTTAAAGCGTTTTCAGCCATTTCCCATTCTTCGTCAGTTCCCATGGAATCTTCCGGTCTTGTAGAAAGTTCCACATGATACTCAAACCCAAACATCTTATATACATCATCACAGAACTTTGCAACATTTTTTATCTCGTCGTTTACCTGTTCCGGAAGCATGAATATATGGGCATCATCCTGTGTGAATGTTCTTACTCTCATCAGTCCATGAAGAGCTCCTGAAAGTTCATGTCTGTGGACCTGTCCCAGTTCACCACAGCGAATGGGGAATTCTCTGTAAGACCACATCTTACGTTTATATACAAGCATGGAACCGGGGCAGTTCATGGGCTTAACCGCATAATCCTCATCATCTATCTTTGTAAAGTACATATTATCCTTGTAGTGATCCCAGTGCCCGGATGTTCTCCAGAGCTGCTCGTTAAGAATCAGAGGCGTTTTGATCTCCTCGTATCCTCTTTTGACATGCTCCTGTCTCCAGAATGCCTCGAGCTCATTTCTTATGATCATTCCCTTTGGCAGGAAGAACGGAAATCCCGGACCTTCTTCCGTAAGCATAAAAAGATCCATTTCCTTGCCTATTTTACGATGGTCACGCTTTTTAGCTTCTTCCATCTTTGTTATATATTCATCCAGAAGTTCCTGAGTAGGAAAAGCCGTTGCATATATTCTCTGAAGCATCTGTCTGTCAGAATCACCTCTCCAGTATGCTCCGGCCACGCTCATCAGTTTAAATGCTTTTATTTTTCCTGTGGATGCCATGTGAGGCCCTGCACACAGGTCTACAAAATCACCCTGCTTATAGAATGATATAACTGCATCCTCAGGAAGGTCTTTTATCAGTTCCACTTTATAAGGCTCGTTCTTTTCCTCCATATATTTTATGGCCTCTTCTCTTGGCAGCTCAAATCTTTCCAGAGGGTAGTTAGCCTGAACGATTCTTTTCATTTCTTTCTGGATTTTAATGAAATCTTCCTCGCTGAATTTATGGTCGGAATCAAAATCATAATAGAATCCGTTATCTATTGCCGGTCCTATGGCCAGTTTAGTATCCGGCCACAGGCGTTTTACGGCCTGAGCCATTATATGTGAAGCAGTATGTCTGTAATCATGTCTTACCTGCTCGTCTTCCCAGTTCAATTGTTCTTTTGCCATTTTTTTCACCTTTTTCTTTCAATATATAGCCGAATATAGCTGATGACCCGAAACAGTGGTTAAACACCATGTCAAAAGTCAAAATCACTTGTGCTTACAATGTTTAATTATATAATAACATTATGGGATGTGTCAATTTTTTTATCTATGTGAATTAAGTTATTTAGAATTTGAAACATTTCTGGTTTTTGCTGTGTCAATTATGTGAAGATGCCCTTGCAGTATTGAAAATACATTGCCAATGGTGTCTAAACATGGTATTATGTTTAAGTCATAATTTATTGAATTGGGGAAAGTCATGATCAAAATAAACAAGATATTCTGGAAAAGAACATATTTATTTATAGAATACAGCAGCGATGCTCCCGTTGATATTTTTCTTAAAAATCAGGACAGCGGCAGAAAAGTTTTATTGGAAAGCCGACTCCTTAACAGCAATTATTATCGGGCAAAACTAAATGTAACCATTGCTAACGGAAGAGATCTTCTTGAGGCAGGTTACTGGGATATAGTTTCCGATGCGTCAGATGAACCTGTGGAATGTTCTTCCTGCATACTTTCTGATCCTTTCATAGGACAGCGTATTTTCAGGTATACATCCAGATTCTATTCCTACACATTCAGGCTCAAAACCTGTGGAAACAGCGTCATAATCATAAACAGACACTATATGTCAGTAAAAAAAGAAGCAGACGAAAAAAGCTTTGTTGAAAATTTTTTCAGCTGATAAAGGAGTAAGCTAAATGTTTAATGTTATTATAAAAAAAATGCACTGGGAAGACGGACTTTTGCATATAGAATATGAATCTGACGATAATACCGATATCATACTATATTCCAAAAAGCTTAAAGAAACAAAAGAAATTGATTCTGATGAAAAAAGCGGATATAAAACAGTTTCCATAACATTCTTTGACAGAAATACCAGAACAATATTCCAAAAGGGCCGCTGGCGAGCAGTAAGTGTGATAGATGAAGAAACCATACTTCCGGCTCAGCTTTCAGACGATATAATGCTCAATATCGAAGATTACACCAGGTGCTTTTATAATGATGATTTCAGCAAGGCTGTAGTTGTATCCCCCATAATAATGAATTACCCCTCTGAAGGTATTCAGGGTGTGGCTTTTGAAGTATCCTACATAATACCATATGAACCGGGCGACTACAGAAGGACTTTTGCCACAGCAAAGCGGGAGGCTACTTCATTTAGAAATTTCAGAGGTAAATGCGGATTTATAATTGCCAAATGGATGCTGAACAGGTATTACAGAATTCTGGCATCACTTTATAAAAAAACAGGCCGGCGGATTCTTATCATGTCTGAAAACCGAAACGGTATTATGGATAATCTTGAAGCAATAGATACACGGCTGAAAGAACGAGGTCTTGATAAACAGTTTAAGATCACTTATCATTTCAGAAACATTTTTGCCGGAAGGCAGAACCCTTTCAGCTGGCTCAGGACTTTAGCCCTTATTGCAAAACATGATTATATTTTTGTGGACGATTATGCTCCCATTTTTTCTTTCCTTGATCTTGACAAAAGAACTGTTCTTGTCCAGGTATGGCATGCCGGTTTCGGATTTAAACTTGTGGGTTACGGACGCTTCGGCATAAAAGGTTCACCTCATCCTGTAAAATCATGTCACAGAAAATATACCTATGCTCTTATAGGAAATGACTACCTGAGAGAAATATATTCGGAAGTATTCGGAATAGAAAAAGAAGCTTTACTTGCTACCGGGATGCCGCGGCTGGAACACTTTCTGGATAAATCGCATATGGACGATGTGACCGCATCATTTTATGAAACTTTTCCTGAACTTAAAGGAAAACGTATAATAACTTTCGCTCCTACATACAGGGGGAGTAACCAGAAAAATGCTTACTATGATTTTTCCAAACTGGATTTTGACAGGCTATATGAGTTCTGTAAGGAAACTGATACCGTATTTATAATAAAGCAGCATCATTTCCTCAGAGAAAAGGCCCCCATCGTACCGGAACAATCTGATGTCTTCTACGAATGCTCTGATTACAAACTCAACGATCTGTTTTATGTCACAGATGTATTGATAACGGACTATTCGTCATGTTTCTATGACTTCCTGCTTCTTGGAAGACCGGTTCTGTTCTTTACTTACGACAGGGCAGTCTATTCAGCCACAAGAGGCGTACACAGACCCATAACAAAAGTCGCTCCCGGCACAATATGCGACGACTTTGATCAGCTTTTAGAAGCATTGAGAACCGAAAATTACGGCAATATGGAGGCAGTAAATTTCCTGAAAGATAAATGTACCACAAACAAAATGCTTGCCAGTGACAAAGTCATAGATTATATACTTCTCCATAAAGATGTACAGGATATATAACAAATCAATTTATCTACTCTAATTTAAAAGCTGATATGAACGCATATCAGCTTTTTTATTTTATCACGCTTTTATTTGTGTAAACTTTTTTCAGTTATCTGCAAGTCAGCAGAATTTTCCCCTTGACTTCTTTGTTCTTGAACATCTTAAACGCCTTATCTGCTTCGGAAAGATCAAATTCTTTATGGACCATACCTTCTATATACTTTAAATCGCCTTTGGCAAAATGATCCCTCGTCAAAGTCCATTCATTTCCCGGCCACGGGTTGGAATATGACATCCATGAGCCTGTAAGATAGAATTCTTTTCTGTTCATCTGCTCCCACTGGGCAGGAGTAAATATAAGATCAGATGTAGGGGTCCCTATAAAACATATTCTTGCCTTGTTGGCTGCAAGTTCAAATGCCATATGCATTGTAACAACAGAACCTGCTGTTTCAAAGATATAATCATATCCTTTTCCATCTGTCAGTTCCATTGCCTTTTTCATATAATCGTCTTCAGCAGTCCATACCACCTCATCTACTCCGGCAGCCTGAGACAGTTCAAGTTTCTCCTTAATGTATTCAAAGGCCACAACTTTTTCTGCACCTAATATTTTTGCCCACTGCATGGCAAAAAGTCCCACAGTTCCGCCTCCGAGAACCGCAACAGTCTTGCCCGGCCGAAAATCTGCCTGCTTGAGTCCGTGAAGGGCAATGGTTGACGGTTCAAACAACGCCACTTCTTCAAAAGGTATATTCTTATCCACTTTTAAAACATTCTGTGACGGCAGAACCACGTACTCGGCGAAAGTTCCGTCCTGCCTTGATCCTACAAAGCTGTAATGCCTGCATAATGAAAAATTACCCATTTTACAGTCATCACATTCCATACAAGGTACCAGCGGAATTCCGGCAACATGATCGCCGATTTCAAGTCCCTGAACACCTTGCCCGATCTCGGTTATATACCCTCCGCATTCATGGCCTAATATAAGAGGATATTTTCTTGCGCCATTTGATAATACTCTAGGAACATCTGAGCCACATATTCCCGATGCTATAACTCTCACCTTAACAGTTCCCGGCTTCACCTCTGGTTCGGGATAATCGCTTTCATATCTTATATCTTCATTGTCGTATAATACAGCTGCTTTCATGAGCTCACCTTCCTTTCAAGTATTTCATAAGCCTGTTTATTGTTCAAAGAAATATGTGTTTACAAGCTTTTTAAACACCTTCATATCATTCTCATATGTTATTTTCAAGTTTATGATGTCGGCCTGTATTACCTTCATGTCTATGCCGTGAGCCAGCGCTATGGCTCCCGCTGATGTCATCTTTTCAAATTCTTCCTTATCTGCATTATTGTATATTCTATATATGTCACCAAATCTGAACGCCTCAGGTGAAGCTCCTGAAACAATCTCCTGCCTTGGTACAACTTCTTCGATAAAGTGATCACTGTTCATCCTGTATACCGTATCGTACTGAAAAGCTCCCAATGTAGCTCCGCCATAACGGTTGACAGCATCAATGACATTTTTGGTTCCTTCTATGTCAACATAAGGATGTGTCGCATCATGGACAAGCACCACATCTTTTTCCTCTGCAAAGCTGTTTATCTCCTTTAGGCCGTTAAAAACTGACTCTGACCGTGTCTTGCCACCGGCAGTCACATGCCATGGGACATTGATCTCACATTTTTTCGCCCACTGTTCTACAAAATCAAGCCAGTCTGGATGAGAAACTATTACAATTTCGTTTATCTCAGGCATCTGACTGTATTTTTTTATTATATACGCAAATACCGGTATATCTTCTATCTCTATATATTGTTTGGGAATGTCAGCTCCAAATCTTGTGCCGCTTCCCCCCATCATCATCAATAAAATGTTCCTGTTCATTTTTACAATTTCCCATATGCCTCCACGGCCTTATCTATATCTCCGTCGAACACTATTCTGCCTTTCTCCATTACTATGCCTCTGGTGCAGAATTCCCTGGCAGTTTCAAGAGCATGGGTAACGAATAAAAAAGTTACATTACCGCTGTTCATGATTTCTGACACCTTATTTGTGCATTTCTTCTTGAAATTCTTATCTCCCACACTCAGGGCCTCATCCACTATGAGTATCTCCGGCTCTACGTTGGCATTTATAGCAAATCCCAGTCTTGCTTTCATACCGCTGGAATAAGTTCTTACCGGCTGATCTATATAGTCACCTATATCCGCAAAATCAACGATTGCAGGTTCCAGTTCCTTTATTTCCTTATCATTCATTCCCATAAGATTGCATTTAAGATATATATTTTCACGTCCGCTGAATTCACCGTCAAATCCTGCAGTAAGTTCCAGAAGTGCACTTACTCTTCCATTGACAGTAATCTCGCCTTCGGTAGGAAAACTTACACCTGTTATCATCTTCATTATAGTAGATTTTCCGGCACCGTTTTTGCCTAGAAAAGCTACCCCCTGACCTCTTGGTATTTCAAAGGTCATATTATCTATTGCCTTATTTTCCTTATATTTTATCTTCTTGCTGAATATCCCCAGAAATCTGGCCTTATCACTCTTGTAAAGCTTGTATCTTTTTGTCACATTTTCGAATTTTATAGCTATGTTATCCATAAATTACCTCTTTAAAGAACATCTGGTATATCTTTATATAGTTTTTTATATGCCCATAATGCAAGGAGCATCATTATTGCCAATACTATAAGGTAGCACTTTATCTCATCATATGCTTCAAAAAACCATGTCTTATCAATAAATACATGCCTGTACCCGCTGGCGATTATGGTCACCGGATTATAATGTAAAATCGTTCTTATCCATGGAACGTCTATAGAATTAACATTGTACATTATTCCTGAAATCCAGAAAATTGCCGTGTTAAATGCTTTGACAAGGTTAAGAAAATCCTTGCTGATTGCCGAAAGCATACCTGCAAACAAAGCCCATGACGAGAAAAATAAAAACATCATGAACATATAGAGCGGCAGTTGAAGATAATATTTATCCGGCCAGTGACCGAAACCGATAAATATCATAATCGTTATCAGGAGAAGCCCTATATGAATCACCAGCTTTGAAAGACTGTTGAATGTAGGTATTACCGAAACAGGGAATTTCATTTTAGTAACAAGGTGTTTATGCTCCCGTATGCACCCTGCTCCGCCTGTAATCATCTCCTGCATATAGAACCATGGTAAAAAACCTGCAATCAGCCAGAGAAAAAACGGATATCCGTCAACATCTCCGCCTGCTCTCAATCCGTAATTAAAGGCGAACCAGAATACAAATATGGTAACTACCGGTTTTATTATTGCCCACATCCAGCCAAGAGCTGCTCCTCTATAGGTCTTGATAAGATCTGATTTGGCAAGTTTAAATATCTGCTTTTTGTATATCAGATGCTCTTCTATTATCCTCTTTAATGCTTCCACTTTAATGTCCTTTTTGTAAATCTTATATGTATATTATGTAAAAACATCAATATATTTTATTCGATAGTAATTTGTCTGTCAAGTCCCGGTGAAAGATTATTTACAATTGTCAGTCATTGTTTTTAACCTTGGGGTTATCATTTTTTTAAGCAAACTGTCAAAAATCGGCAGCGAAGTAATCACAACTATTACAAGTGCTGTGGCAAATATACAGGCGTACATCAATGTACCTGTTGTGTAAGTAAATATTACAGTTCCCAATCCGCATATTCCCCACAGTATATCAATTACACTGAGATGAAACGCGTATACCGGCAGTGTTCTGCCTCCCATTGCAGTAATAAGCGGTATTCGCTTTTCCGGAATAAGAACAGCGATTGAAAAGACCATCGCGAAGACAATGATGTAATATACTGCCCGGAGCAAACATCCGTATTCTGAGAACATTTCCAGCTGCTCATAAGGATTCCTTCCTGTAAGAAGCGGCCTCAGCCAGTATATTTTTTCACCGTAAACCATTACACAAACGGTTACTGTGGTAAATATCAGACCATAGAAGATTTTAACCCATGTCCTGCATCTGATAAAAATACGTCTTTTACCACTAAGCATATATCCTGCGAGGAAAAACGGATAATATACTATTATCCTGCTCAATATCAGCCAGTCACCTATTTGGCTGTCATAGCCCGCAAAGCAGCTCAGAATGACCGAGCATATAAATACCCATCTCATATCTGCTTTCTGTAAAAGCAACGTTATAATGCAATATGCAAATAAAGCTCCGGCATACCATGCTATGCCGGATTCTGACAGGATCGATATACTTCCTTTGCCATATATAATGTAGCGTATCCCGTTCCGCAATATTTTAACGGCAAAATACAATATCAGATATGAGAAAATCGTCTTATATTTTCTTTTCTCAATGGTCTTTCCGGAAAAAATCCCGGATACAAAAAGAAATGCCGGCATATGAAAAATATAAATATACAGAAACAGTTTTCTGAACCAAATGTAATTTTCAGTGTACATCTCGCTGATGTGCCCCAGAACAACACAAAATATCAGGAAAAATTTCATGTTGTCCCATTTTGCAATTCTCTCAATCTGCTTATCCATACAAAAAAATCCCGCCTGTTTTTATACTTTTAAACAACTCTCTTATTGCATATATACCGCAGACTCGTATCTCAGAAGAACTTCTCTGATATGATCATTCACCAGTTCTTCTGCTTTTGCAGGTATGCTTCTGCACAGCACTTTTTCATATTGTGCAGGCAGATATTGATGAAGGAGTCCGAGAGGTATACCTGCAGCATCTATATTTTCATAAAGTTTCTTTATTGCATCTTGTATTTCATCTGTTGAAAAATAATATCTGCATCTGTCTGAAAGGCTGTACTTTCTGTCAATAAGCTGCTGAAGGCTGCTTCCGTGATAATGATTCTTCCAGTTCCTGGGATCGGTCATCATTACCTTTTCCATTACATCAGGAAAGTTCACCGGTCTGCGTCCGCATATCATACCCCTTTCATCTGTCAATGCCTGTTCTATATGGCCCAGTGCAAAAAGTGCCTCTCTGAACGCAAATGTCAGCTGGGGTCCGACTTTAAGAATTCCCACCCCGTCTTCAACCATTTCGCGTAGCGCTTCCACAGGCTGATAGTCGGTAGAATGGCCTTCAAGCATTATCTCAGGGTTCTTGGCACATTCGCTGCAAAGATCTTCTGCCGCTGATCTGCTGTATATATGAACTTCATTATTTCCAAACTCTACTCCCGGTTGAACAACTACGGCTATTACATCTTTCATGCCGTTTTTTGCTCCCTGTCTCTCAAATTCGGTTTCATAAGCATCTAACGTGTGCTTTAGGGCACTGGGCGAAGTTACGTTCAGACGTTCCTCTGATTCCTGGCTTCCGCCGGGTATTGGAACTTCGCTCCCAATTATATATGACGGTCTTTTTGCATCAGGGCAGGTTTTCTTGAGTTGTTCATATGCTTCCATGGAAACTTTGTATAGTTCCACGCCTCGTCTGGCAACAGTCTGATCGGAAAGGGGCTTTTCAGAATCATCATTCTTAAGCCTCATGCTTGTGTCCAGATGTATTTTTGTATATCCTGCTGCTGTAAACTGTCTCACCAGTTCTCTGGCCTTTTCCATCGCTGTGTCTTCATCCTCATCTGCCCATGTCAAAGGTCCCAGATGATCTCCCCCTAAAATTATTTTATCTTTGGGACACCCTGTTTCTTTAGCGATATCATATATAAAGTTTCTGTAGTCTTCCGGTGTCATCCCTGTATAACCGCCAAACTGATTTACCTGATTGGCAGTCGCCTCTACGAGAACTGTCCTTCCGGTTTCTGCCGCATGGATAAGTATTGCCTTCAGTACCTGCGGGTTAGCGGTGCAGTAGGAAGGTATTCCGGCTGCTTTTCCTTTTTTTCTTTCTTGTAAAATGTCACGCATTATATCTTTCATTGTTTTTACCTGTTCCTTTAACAATAAGATCAACTATCGCCTGTGTACATCCTCCCTCAGGGATAACAACATTTCTTTTAATAAATTCTTCAAATCGATTTCCGTCAAACTCATCTGACTCTATGGCCCTTATTATAACCTCCGGATCGTCTGAAAAAACAGTGGGCACATCTTTTTCCAGGTCAAGATTAAACTCACGCTTACCGGAGTATTCTTTCCAGTCATATGCATACAGAAAGACCGGTCTTCCCACAAGCCCTGCTTCATAAATAACACTTGAATAGTCACTTATTATATAATCACACGCCATGATAAGTTCAATGGTCTTATAAGGCAGAACTATCAGTCCGGGAACATTGATATGCGCTCTGCTGTTGGGATGAGGACTGTATATCAGATTATATCTGTCAAAATCAATCCGGCAGATAAGATCTCTGATGCCTGATTCTTCTCCTTCATCTTCCTTCCTGAAGGTGGGACAATATAAAATATTTTTTTTATGCAGAAGTTCAGGATGTCCGCCAAGTATTTTCTGACGCTGGGTTTCTATATAATCTTTATCAGTGAGAAGGTCAACTTTTGGCAAAGGAATCTGCAGTACTTTTTCTTCAGCTATATGGAAACCCTCAATATAATCTCTGATAAAACTATACGACGAGATCAGAGCCCAATCATAGTTTCTATGCATTTTCATGATTGCAGCAATTTCAGGAGAGGTTCCTTCTTCCTCACCGATCATGGCATAACCGAACTTTTTCATGCATCCTATAGCATGCCAGATCTGAATGACTGTCAGATTCTTTTTATGTTTTAATACACTTATAGCTATTGAATACCCGTCTGTCACGGCAACTTCTGCTGTTGCAAGATGGTACATCTGTTTTATGATATGTATGGCATAAAGAATATGCTGGAGCAACCCGTCATTTATTCTTTTGGTCAGATATACAACTTTAACCTCAGGTGCTCTCGTATGAAGACTTTCTCCTAATAATCGAAAGTCAACAGTCACATTATTTTCCTGCCTGCTTATGAATACTACTTTTTTCCTGCTTGGCAATATTTTAAAAAACAGATACAGCAGATTGAGTACCCCTATCCCCATCTTCAATACTGCCAGTTTAATACCTGTCATACATTTACGTTCCTTATCTCATCTAAATTTTTTATCAGATAATCTTAAAATCCGTGTAAAATTATATCATATTTCACCTTTTCGTACAAGGTGCCATTCTTGTTGTTATTTTGCAGTTTTCAAGGGTTTATGCACACATTTTCAACAAATTGGTCATACAACCGTCAATTTGCCCGATGCCAGATATACCGGCATATTTTATGTTATATCATTTGTCCATTAAGTTAACCAATCAGAAGCTTCTGTCATATCAATATTTTTCTGATAATATATTGTGGTATTTTAGAATCTTTTACAGCTTTTTCAAGAGTGCATGCAATTAAATCGAAAGCTTTCAGTCGCCTTATTTGGAACAGCATCATGGATTCATACAGATATTTTCTGTAGTTACGATTGAAAATCGCGGTATTTGTTTACTTTCATACTGCTTTTTTATAAAAAGTGAAAATCAAAGTTTCATAAAAGTTAACTTTTATGCTTGAAATTCAAAAAAAGTGATAATCTTTATTATATAAGCAGATTTCAGGGAGGGAATCGATGACGATAAACGAAATCTTTAATCAGATAGACAGGCTTTTTTCCGCTAACCAGGCTCACGACGTTGAACCTTTTCTCTTATCGCAGCTTTATAAGGCAGAAGCAATTGATGATTATGAAAAGATACTCGTAATCTGCAATGAACTGGGAGGCCTTTACAGAGCAACAGGTCGCTGCGATGAAGGCATTAAAGTTTATGAAAAAGCTATAGACTGCATAAACCGTCTTGGCCTTCTGAATACAGAAAATCACGCAACAACACTAATAAACTACGGGACCACCTGTGCTGTCAAAGGTGAAAGCCAAAAGGGACTTGCTCTTTTCAAAAAAGCCGAAGAAATCCTCTTGAAATCAGGACTTGGAAAAGATTACCGCATGGCGGCACTACATAATAATATGAGTATGCTCTGTCAGGATATGGCTTTTTATGACAAAGCTCTTTATCATCTGAAACAAGGACTTGATATTCTGCAAGAACTTAAAGACTGTCAGAGTGAAATAGCTACAACTTATTCCAATATGGCTCAGATATACCTGCTTAAGGGAAATATCTCCGAGGCTCAAAGTGCATGTGATTATGCCATAAGTCAATTTGAAAACATTACAGGTGACCGAGATGTTCACTACAGTGCTGCCATTGAAACAAGATCACGTATTCGACTTGCATACGGAGATACAGCCGGTGCAGACGATGATCTGAAAAAAGCCCTTAGACTGATCGAAAGAGATTATGGCAAAGATAGTCCCCTGTGGAATGCTCTTTCAAAAAATCTTCAGCAGCTTGAGGCATCTTTAACATCATCAGATCCGGATGCATGTAAGTAAGAGAGCATTAAGAAAGGGAGTATCCGACAATGAAGCACCTTGATATATGCAGAAAATATTTTGAAACATTTGGCTTAGAAATGATAGAAACCAGCTTTCCCCAGCTTATTGGAAGATACGCAGCGGGTCTTGCAGGAGAAGGTTCCGGTTGTTTCGGTTATGATGATGAAATATCCCGGGATCATGATTTTGCACCCGGCTTTTGCATATGGCTCACAGATGAAGACTATGACAGATGGGGAAGCATTATTCAGACACAATATGACAGTCTGCCTTCTGAGTTTATGGGTATCGATAAAAAAAACACCATTGCCCATGATCGTATGGGGGTAATGAAAATTTCTTCTTTTTATGCATCGTTTACCGGATGTTCCGACATACCATCTTCAACACTCGACTGGTTTCTTATTTCCGAGCAGTCTCTGGCCGCCGCAACTAACGGAGAAGTTTTTACTGACGGCTTAGGAAAGTTTACCCGTATACGCAATGCATTACTTGATTTTTATCCGGATGATGTGCTACTGAAAAAACTGGCAGCCAGATGCGCAATTATTTCCCAGTCCGGTCAATACAACATGACAAGGTGTATGAAAAGAGGCGATATGGTTGCCGCCGGTATGGCTCTTTCCAAATTTGCAGAAGCCGCCATATCCATGATCCATCTTTTGAATCGTAAAGCTATGCCCTTTTATAAATGGTCTTTCAGGAGTCTGACAGAAATCGACATAAAAGCAGCTTCACTCATAGAAACAGCTGTCGGCTCAGGTCCGAAAAAAGCTCAACCGTATATAGAAGAACTATGCGCATATATTTCAGACATGTTGAGAAGCCGTGGGCTTGTTACCACATCAGGTAATTTTCTCCAGGATCATATACCGCAGCTTATGGTCGCAATAAAAGATGAACAGCTGTCACAGCTGCATCCGATGGCAGATTGCCCATAATATACGATTATCACAAAAGCAAAGAGCACATGTAAATATGCGAAAGGAAAAAAACATGAACGAAAAAATTGAAGAAATAATAAAAACAGAATGGCAGATGTTCCAGAAAGTCAATAATATAGGCGGCAGGGCTTGCTGTCAGGATGATTATGAGACATTTTACATAATGAGACGCAGTCAGTATGAGAACTGGACCGAAAAAATGATAGATGTTTATCTTGACTTTATTTTGCATGCAGATTATATCGGACGTAATCTTGTGGAGGAAAAATACGCACGTATGATGGCTTATACTGATATCCATTATTATAACAAGCACCTCCGGGACAGGCTTGCACCGGTTCCTCTGAGAAATTACCGGATTATAAATGAAATACTGAAAATTCTTCTTCCCTGGGAAGATCAGATTGCCCGCGCTTATCCAAAACTTGCCGGCTGCGGGAGACCTGTACATTCTGAAGACGATCAATATGGATTCACTTCTATGGAAACATATGCGCGGGGCGAAATGGAAACTTATCCTCAGCAGCTTCTTCTGCTTTACCTTGATTATATAAAAGAACTGCAGGCACAGGGACTTTCATTTTCTGAAAAAGTAATGACCTCAATGGTAGCCCGGTACGGTTATGAAAGTATTCAGGAAGCGGAAGAGTCAATATAAACCGGCTTTAATTATTTCTATTTTTAGCCGCATGTGTACTGGTACCATAACTTTAAATTCGCACATTACAAATTAAAGCATACAGTGCCTGATTTCATTATATTACACTTTATTCTTTTTTTGTGCCGTCCACAAAAGCTTTGATTATATTTTCAATGGTTCTCATCTGTGTATAGCTGCAGCTTCTGAGCAAACCCGCAATCTCATCACACACACGGGAGTATTCCTCATCTTTTTCTGTCGGGTATCGGCTCCACCCTAATATATAATCGGGGGTCACAGACAGAGCCTCACATATTGAACATAATGTGTTTAGGGACATTCCTTTGTCACCATATTCTATGGAAGCAATGGTCTGTTCAGATTTTGACACTTTTTCTGCCAATTGTGCTCTTGTCATACCATTAGCTATTCTCATCGACATTATCCTGCGTCCTGTTTTTTTTATGTCAATTCTGTTTTTCATTATTTTCTCCTTTATTTGTCTGCTGTTTTTTATGTCATTCTTTAAAGTTATCGCTTTTCAACTTTAGGTTGAAGCAACCAGCGGTTTATCCAATTACTACTTACAGACAAATTTTGAAGAAAATAAAAACGACCTCTGAAAATAAGGCCAAAATTCCGGTTTCAGCATTACCTGTAAAGAGGTTGTATGTTTGTCATTACATCTGTTAAAATTTATATCCTACATCTATAAAGTTCTTTTACAAGCTATGGCTTAATATCTATATCTTCATTTTCTATCATCTTGCGCAATTTTTCCTTTGATCTTTTCGATATAGTTCTTACGTTGCTATCGCTTTCTTTCAGGATAGTTGCAATGTCACGGAGTTTGTAGCCATACGCATAATACAATGTCAGCACCCTTTGTTCTTTAAGACTGAGTCGGCAGACAAGAGATTGAAGCTGTTCTCTGTCCAGACTTTTCACCAGCTGGGTAAACTGTTCATCAGTAGATGTTTGTGTCCATATGTCATTATACTCAGCATGCTCAGAAAGAGTCTGTTCATTTATTTTTCTGCTCTGTTCCTTTCTCATATAGCGAATAGCCTGTCTCCTTGCTATCTTAAGAATCCAGTACTTTGCTTTCGTTTCATCCCGAACTTTTTCTATATATGTAAATGCCTCTATATATGTGTCCTGTATCACATCTTCTACATCTTCCTGTGGAAGATCGAACATTCTTATATAATGAAGCACATCTTTATAAAATGTCAGAAGAAGTTCCACTCTATCTTTATGTTCACTTAAAATACTTTCAGACAATAATGTTGTTTTCATAAATAATGTCTCACTCTTCCATTTTTTTGTATGCTGATACGTTTTTTCTGAATCGTTCTGCAGCAAAACAACTTTTTTACTACAAACATTATACTCCTTTTCACCGCAACTTTTCAACGATTCTTCTTTAATACTCATATACCGTGTGTTTAGTTTGATATAACTTACAGACAAAATTTTTCAAAAAAAAAGAAAAATCTGCAAAATTATGCAACTTTTTGGCCAAAAAAATACACTTATTATATAGAGACTTATGTTTCAGTAAAATATCATATCGCAAAAGGAGAGAAGTTATGAAATTGGATATGCAAATGAGAATAGCAGCAAATTTAAGAACGCTTCGTACAAGTAAACGTTTAAGTCAGGAGGAAATTGCCAGTTTTATAGGTATCAGCAGGTCTCTCTATACTCATTATGAACTTGGCCACCGTCCTCAGGATGCAGAAGCGCTTTATATCATATCAACCCGCCTTGGTATTGATATGACTGCATTCTTTGAAAATGACCCGCAAAAATTTCTCAGCTATCTCGCAAGTAACGCATACCAGGATGAGGAAATGACAGAGCTTATTAATATATACAGACGCCTCTCACCATTCTCGAAAGGTATGCTCATTGAAAAGGCGTTCAGCCTGCTAGAGAAAGAAAAAGATAAAGATAAAAATAAAAGTCATTTATTTGAGTGAGTCAATAATTATCCCCATGTCTTGCTTTCAGTTTATTTCACTAGATCTGAGCGTCATAGATAAATATATGGTAAAACCGCAGAACAGAAAAGAATATCTTTTCTGTTCTGCATCATTTTTTACTTATATTTTTCCAGGTATTGTTGATATTCCTTACGCTGCTGATAATTTACCAATTGTAGAACGACATCATCCGTCATTTGCTGCATTTTCTGTTATAACATCTGTATGTCATACCGGCTGCACCACAGGCTGCAGCAATCATAAGGAACGTCCAGAGCAATGTATTGTTTTTATCCCCTGTCTTTGGTGAATTATCTTTGCTGTCGGCAATAATCTCAAACCGGCCGCTGGTCTGGCCATCCGTATATAATACTGTCAGAGTATGTTGACCTAAAGAAAGCGTGCTAAGATATTCCGGCTTCAGAGAGATCACTGTACTGCCGGATTTGGCAGTATAATACGAAGTCTCCACATCCTTTCCGTCTACCTGAATTCCTGTGAATTTTGAATAAGCTCCGTTGGCTACCATGGTTACCGGATCTTTATCCCCCATTGTCCACTTGCTGCCGTCTCCTTTTATGATCTGATAATCTGCTATTTCTTTCAGCAGCCTTTTCAGCTTTTCTTTTGCTTCGCCGCTCACAAGGTTCTTTTCATGTTCAGTAAGGGCATCATATTGTTTCTTAGCCTGGCTGATCAGTTTTTCTGCATCTGTATCGTCCGGTTTTACCGTATCGGGAAGCTCCGCAATTGCGCCCTCAACTGTTTCAGCCTTTGCGATACTGTCAAGAGCGCTGTTTACCCTTTCCAGTTTTTCTTCAAGGGTGTTCTTTTCTCCTTCGGTATAGTTGCCGCCATAGTTTTTGAGGGCATTTTCAAGATCCTCTCTGGCAGCGGTCAGATCATCTTTATTTTTTTCTGTGACATTTCCCCAATCAATATTTTCCACCTTTTCTATGTTTTCGGTAGCGCCGGCCATAGCAGCTTCTTCCAGTTTTTCCCTGAGCTTGCCGGCCTTTTCCTGAACAGCCTGCATGGCGGCTGCTTCCTCATCAGTCAGATTATCACCTTTTAGCAGATTGTTTACTCTTTCCAGCAGATCGTTTACTGTATCCTCATTTTCTGAATTTACAGTATCGATATCCAGTCTGCTGACACTGTCTTCAAGTGATGTGATTTCTCCTTCAACTTCTTCAATAATTTCCAGAAGATTCTTACAGTTTTCTTTCTGAGCTGTTACTGTTTTCCGCTCTGTTTCTGTCAGGTTGCCGCTTTCCAGCAAACCTTCTGCTTTTTCAAGCAAATCATTTACTGTATCCCTATCATCAGATTTGACAGTCTCGCTGCCCATAGAGCCTGTACCTTCTGCAAGTTCCGACATTTTGCGAGAAGTTTCTTCAATCTTGTTTAAAAGGTCGATGCAGTCGTCTGCGATTGTTTTTATTGCTTCTTTTTCATCTTCTGTGGCATTTTCAGTATCCACTGCTTCTACAGCTGATTTTACCGATTCAATATCCGTAATGTCTTCAGAAGTCACATTGTCAGCCTTAATATCACTGATGGGTTCTGCAAGACTTGCAATAGGCTTCATAGTCACAGTATATTCTGTCTCATTTCCCGCCTTGTCTGTGGCAATGATGGTATAGGTCTGTGCAACGTTGCCTGTCAGAGTGATGTTTTCGTCATCGGCCGCACCATTTAAAGTCACAGTTGCCATATTGTCATCAGTCACTGTAACATTCCGGGTGGTGTAGTAAATACTGTCGTCGGTGATACCATCAATGACAGGTGCTGTTTCATCCAGCACCAGGCCTTCTGAACTGATGTATGTCACATTTCCTGCGTGATCGGTAATCTTTGCGTATATTACATATTGATTGTCAGGATTGATACTGAAGCTTTCAGAGTAGGATGTAAAAGTTTCATTCTCCAGTTCCTCTTCTGTCAGCGCCGTATCTTGGGTATGAATATAATATTCAATTTTAACCTTTTTATCATCGGTGTACCCATCATGATTATAGCTGTCATCTGTTGCTGTTATCTCAACCTTCTGGGTGTCTTTAAAGAACAGGCCGAATGTAATATCATTAAGGAATTTATCCCACTTGTTTGTGCCGATGGAAATTTCTCCGGCAGGCGCTGTCTCATCTTTCAAAACGTCACCGTATTCCTGATTACACACTTGGCACACAGCTTTTTTAAAGTAGGTTGCCTGACCGCCATTATGATTCTCTTTTCCATTAATCGCCGTGCAGCCATCATTGATGCAGGAATACCAGTGGGAAGTCGCATCATATTCTGACTTTGTAAAATTATGCCCTGGCTTCGTTTCGTGGACTTTGGAAGAATCATTGCTGTAGGTGATACTGTCGGAATAGCAGTATTCATATCCGGCATAGACTGCTTGGCCATTGAAGACAGGTGCGTTTTCTGTACCGATAGTCTGTCCCCATACATTTTCATCCCTGCCTGCATTGAGCAGATAGGCCACCTCTCCGGAGGAAAACTGCTCAGACGTCTTTCCGCCTCCATTGTTTTCTTTCTCGCTGACATAATAGGTATTTTCAACGGTACAGCTGCCTAAACAGCCTCCGACAATGGAATTTGCTGTTGACCCATATCCGGGATATGTAGCTGCAGCAGTGCCTGTGCCATAGCAGTTTTTAACAGTACCTCCATTTAACTCGCCACAGATACCGCCTACATACCAGGCACCTGTGATATCGCCGGTATTATAGCAATCAATAATCTTCCCGCCGTCATGGCAATATCCGGCTATGCCGCCAATAGAGGAGCCGTAAGTAAATGTCGATTCCACGTTACCGGTATTATAGCATTGCCTGATGGTTCCGTCATTTTCTCCGGCAATGCCGCCGCCGTATATGGATACTATGCTGATATCTCCGCCCAGATTGTAACAGTTTTCAATAAGGCCGTGATTAGTCCCGCAGATAGCCCCTGCACCGCCTGAACCGGGCTTTATGCTTGCGTTTATCAGTCCCAGATTCTTTACTGTTCCGTTTTCACCTATAGTTTTGAACAGGCCTTCGTTGCTGTACACCCCTGATTCCAGTTCAGCGCTCAGATTTGAAATGGTATATCCGGCGCCGTCAAACGTTCCGTTGTAAGGTGTACCGTATGTTCCTGCCTTCATTGCCAGCCAGTTCATTCCCTCCGGCATGGTAATGTTACTTACAAGGCGTGCGTTCAGAGCCGCGTTATCATCACTTTCCCCAAGCTTTTCTGCAAACCAGAACAGATTACCTGCATTTTTAATTTCGTAATATCCGTCTTCTGACTGCACAGCCGGCTGATAGTGTTCTTTGTCCTCTGAAATACCATTCTCATCATATTCAAGAGGCTGAACCTTTATATATCGATAATATCCCCAGCTGTTCTCATTATAGGATTGAAGTACTTCCCAGCTGTTTAATATTGCAGTGGCCGAATACCCCTCATAATTGCCGAGATTGGGCTTGACATTGGTGGCATAGCAGGAATAAGGGCTTGTAGAATTTGCGTCCATCTCTATTGTTCCGCCGTTTATCTTTAAATAGCGATCGGGAAGTTCTGTTCCATAAGAACCGTCCACATATACGGCATATATTCCGCTTTCACCGTCAGCATCAATAGAAATTTCGCCGCTGTCTATTATAACTCCGGCTTCCTTATCGGTATACCCGGTTGCTATGGCTCTAGTTTCACTGCTTCCGTCTCTTACTGTAAGGTCAAGTGAACCGGAACCGCTGATTCGGATAACGCCGTTGGCGTGAATCCCTGCTGCAATCATCCCGCCTGAAACATTTATACTGTTATCTCCTGTAAGGTTAATGTTGATATCACCATCCGCATAAATGCCGGATGTATAATAATCGCTGCTTGTATAGGCCTGGTCGATATCAGTACCATTTAAAGCAAGAGTATTTGACGCAGCATCATAGCTTGCAGTGCCATTATCAAAAATATCGTCTGCATTTTCCGACGTCACCTTTATTCCGCCGACCCACAGATCATAAGTTTCTGTTCCGCCCGCAAATGCCATGGCCGGCATCATGGTCAGTACAATGGCAATACTCAGCAGAATCGCCCACAATTTTTTAATCATTCATATCCCTCCTTTTCGATTGCTGAAAATATAGCTGTTCCTTACAGCACAACTGTTGTTTATATGTACTATGCTCTTCAATCTTTTTCGCACATTCTTAAATTTTCAGTAATGCAAGTGATGATAAAAACTTCAATTTTCACGAATAAATTTTATCATATGCACAAACCTTTAAAAGGACTTTGCCTGTAAATTGACCAACTATTGATTTTTTTAGGCAAACTTTATCCTGTCCTGAAGGAAAAGATGATATAATAAATAATACAGGACAAGAATTGAGGAAAGAAGTGAGACTGAAAATCATGAGAAAGCTTTTATTCATAGATGATGATACGGATTTTTTAGAAAGCAACCGTCTGTATTTCTGCAGAAAAAAATACGAAGTATTCTGTGAAAACAACCCAAAAGATGCAATTTCTCTTTTAACTTCTACAGCTGTGGACTGCATAATTCTGGATATAGATATGCCGGAAATCACCGGGTTTGAAGTCTGCCAGAAAATCCGTAACATAAGCGGCACTCCCATAATTTTTCTTTCAGGTCTTACGGATATTAAAAACCGCATTGCAAGTTTTCAGGCCGGGGGTGATGATTTTCTCGCTAAACCATACGATATTTTAGAACTGGAACTGCGCATCGAAGCCCGTATCCGAAAAAATGAGCAGGTCTTTTTTTCAGAGGTGATGCGTTTCGGTGATCTTTGCATTGACGGCAACCGCAGGATAATAACCTACAAAGACAAACCCGGGGAATTCACTGCTCTGCAGTTTGATATAATTGTCTTAATGGCCAGAAATCCCGGCAAGGTATTTTCCTATGAGCTGATTTATGATCAGGTCTGGAAAGAGCCCATTTTAAAAAGCCGTCATAACCTGCAGGTTGCTGTGGCTACAGTCCGTCAGAAATTAGCTCTGCTGTGCGACGGCAATCAATATATAAAGACAGTTGCGCGGAAAGGTTATTATTTCATCTCAGACCAATCACAGCAATCTAAGACATCCGAGGCTGAAACCAATCTGGAGTAATTATATTTATATAAACAGAAAACGGCTTCTGCACTGAGGCAGAAACCGCTGTGTTTGCTTTTATTTATGGCTTTCGTCTGAATACAGAAAACGCAACAGAACATATCAGAACTATTACAATCACCCATATGCCGATCATCCTCTGGCTGTCTATATCATCATGACTTGCAGAATCTGCTTGGTCAGATTCCTGCGGCTGCACATCCGGCACCGCAGTATCAGGATATACACCATCTTCTGAAACCGTATGTTTGCCTGAATCCGGTGAGTTCTCCGTATTTTCATCACCTATGTAACCGGCAGATTCCTCTGCTCTGTCATTCGGTTTCTCCAAAGAATCAGAGCCGGTATCCGCTTCTGCATCCAATGAGGAATCCGGTGATCCCGATGATGAAACCCCGTTGTCATCCACCGGCTCATTGCTTCCTCCCAAAAGCTGATCTTCACCCTCGTCGGGACTGGTTTCACCTCCCCGCCCTCCTTCTATGTCAGCTGAAGCAAAAATAAGGTCGTCACTTAATTCCAGTACCTCAGAGCAGAGCATTGTACCGTCATCTGAAATCTGAACCATCCTGTAATATCTGGGGCGTTGCTGCGCATTATCCGACTGATCATAGGAAAGTATCCAAGAAAAACTTTCGTTTCCTTCTGTTTCAACCGGCATATAACCATCTGTCCCTGCAATATCCGACCAGATCTGGCCATCGTCAGAAGATTGTATATATACAGTGCCTGGCCTAAGTGACTTTCCATATATAAATACCATGTCGTACCAACGGGTTACAGATTTCATGTACGCATTGAGAAAAAACGGTTCAGCATCTGACTCAAAGACAACAAGGCATCTGGGCATATGCTCTTCATATTGAGAATATCCGTCGCCAAATCTGCCTTCCACAATAGTCCTTTTACGCTCAGTGGGGAACGTGTTTTCGTCCCATATGACAGGGAGCTCTTCTTCGTACATCTGATGATCCCGGTTTACAGAAGCCGGTACTTTTGATGGCAGCATATCTGATGTAAAATCTCCGTCATCAGCCACGATGACAACCGGTAATTCTTCACAGTCATAACTCCAGTATGCAGCCGCAGTTATCGTCTTCGGACAGATAATCTGCCCCACCCATGTAAATGGGGGCAGTCCCATAGATTCCTCGCTGCCATACATCAGAAAAGCTCCTTCCTGCTGTATGGCAGCGACACCGTTTTCACCGGCATCAAGGCAGATACTTGTCAGCCACAGTTCTCCCTTAGGCCGGACATTAATAAGTTCATTCTGATCTCCGTTTCCTCGGATTGTTAAAAAGGGCCATAATTCAAGATAACCTTCAACATAAATGGTATGCCCCTCGGTTTCGATGATAATTTCTTTCCGGTACCTTCCATTATTATAAATAAAAGATTCTTCGGCAGGTACTGTAATATCCTGTGTAAGAACTATAGTCCCTCCGGTACTTTTCATCTGTTCAAGGGAAGAACAAAGTTCTTCAAAAGAAGAAACTTCCGCACAAAATTCCTGTTCCAGGGCACAAGACTCTGATACAGGGAAAAAGGCAATAAAAAAACACACCATACATGATATAATTAATCTGCAATATCGTAAAGCTGTCGTAATTTCCATTTTATTCTATATTCCTTATAAAACAAAGAGGTGTTTTATGATAAAAACTATGAATCTCCGAGCCATTATAGTGGTTTTAGCAACCTGCATTCTGGCTTCGATATTCTTCGGTCTTCTGTATCATTTTGACAATAAGTATAACACAGCTGCTGAAATATCACAAGACGGCTCCATCCTGCTTTCTGATTACCAAAATAAGCATAAAGCCGGTTCTGAAAATATCACATGGCTGGTTAAGGGATGGGAATTTTACCCAGGCAAGTTGATATATCCCGGAGATCATATGTCAGGATCCCAGTCCATATATATAGGGCAATACTTCAGTTTCGCAGGATTTAATGAAAACGGCTCACCTTACGGAACAGGCACATACCGCCTTAAACTGCATGGAGACGGGAACTATACCATGTTTATTCCGGAAATTTTTTCTGCATGTACTGTATATGCAGACGGCAGGCAGATAATATCCTCCGGTTCTATTAATCCGTATGAGTCTGAAATTAAAGACCTTGTGTTTTCCTTTGCGATAAGCGGGGAGACAGAAATCCTGATACAGACAGCCAACTATTCACACTATTATTCCGGTATGACCTATCCTCCGGCTATCGGAAGCAGCCAGGCCATAAACCGTCTGATATCCATAAGGATGTTATTCTATGGTTTTCTTGTATTCACCTCACTGGCTCTGGCTCTCTTTGCTGCCGTGATATGGTGCGGTACAAGAAAGAACAGGACTTCCGGAGAAGATTTCTGGCTGGGCATACTGGGATTATCTTTTTCAATTGAGGTGTGTTACCCGTTTATACATATGCTGGGGATATCATTTGGAAATGCGGCATATGTACTGGAAAATACCATGGCCGCTCTGGGCTTGTTTTGTATTGTCCGCACGGTTTCTCTGATATGTCTTGAGACTGATTCCTTGCCGGAACGTGTTCTTAAAGGAATTGCCGGCGGATTTGTTTTAATCGGACTGATTTTTTCCTTATGGATGGCAGAATATCTGCCGGGGTTCGCACCGGTGTACGGTCAGATTCTGTACTGGTATAAGGCTCTTACTGCCGTCATCATGATCCTTGTTATGCTGCGCCATTTCGGCAAAGTAAAATCAGGACAAGCACTTATTCTGCTTGCGGGTTTAATGGTGTATTTCCTGTCACTTATTTTTCATGCACTTTATCTTGGCCGCTTTGAACCCGTTTATACAGGATGGTTTGAAGAATGGGGAACATACATACTGATTATTTGTTTTGCCTGCCGCATGGCCTTGAAAAATCTGGAAATCATCCGTGAAAACCGGCATTTAAATTCACATTTGCAGGAAGAGGTCAGGCATAAGACTGAATCTCTCACAAAACTCCTTGAAGAAAGACGGATGATTTTATCTGGTTTTGCCCACGACCTAAAAACCCCCATAACATCAATAACTACCTTCACCCGCCTTGTTGAACTGGATAATACTCAGCTGGATGAGGAATCCAGACAATATCTGGATATAATCCGTCGAAAGACGAAAGAGATTCAGGAGCAGCTCAGCACAATCAACGAGTTCACCCGGATTGACTCCACGCCTCCTACATTTGAGCCTCTTGATCTGTGTAGTCTGCTTCGGGATTTCTATAAAGGGAACAAGCCGGATATCAATGTAAGCGGTGTGTCTTTTGATTTGTCCATAAAAGGCAGTCAGCCCATAATGATACTCGGTGACAGCAGAAAGCTTGTAAGCGTACTGCAGAACCTGGTGTTTAATGCAGTCGATTTTACGCCGGAGGGTGGAAATATCTTTCTTTGTCTCTGTAAAGAGCAGAATTCTGCGGTAATACGTGTTAAAGACACCGGAAGCGGTATATCTGAGGAAGATATTCCCCATATATTCGATCGGCTTTTCACAAACCGGGAAAATGAAAAAAACAGAGGAATGGGACTTTTCATCGTGAAAACTGTCATCACCGAACACGGAGGAACCATAGAAGCAGCTTCTGCATCCGGCCAAGGCACTGTCTTTACTATCAGGCTTCCTGTCATTAAGCAAGACATATGATAAATCATAACGCAGATAAAACTGTACCTTATCTTGCTGATATGACTGTTATCGCCTCCGTATGTTCTATTGCTGCTGTCATTTGTTTTATTAACTTTTATTCACGTTACCTGAACGGAAATAGAAGATGGTTCATAACTATACAATATTTTATTAAAAAACCATTGGGTCCGGATACAGTATCCTACCCAATGGTTTTTCATCAGCAATAAAAATCAGTCTCCTGTTCACTTTTTAAATCATTGTCTATAATGTTTCTTTTTTTGTATGCTGTTCTGCTAAGCACGCTGCCGGATAAAACCAGCAGCACTGACCACAGCAGAATATTGCTGTTATCGCCTGTTTTTGAAACATTGTCTTTACCTGGTGCGGTAATTTCAAACTGCATTAAAATTAATATCAGCAGATTATGACATGAATACCGGATTTATAGTAAAAACACCACTGCTGAACGGCCTCAAGGTCAATTTGCAATGGTGTTTCTATCCGGTATTGTTATAGACTACTTGGTAGCTCCGCATTCACAATAATATTCCACATATGTCTCATAATGTCCATGATCTTCTTCATGTGTCACAGCAGGAGTAGTTTCATAATACGGTCCTATTATCACATGGTCATTGGTATAGGTTGGATTCCCGTTTTTATCATATTTTATGAAAAGCGGATTATCCTCGGGCTTTTTATATGGATAATATATAGTATAAAGTCCCCCCTCCTCGCTTTTATACCATTTATCAAATCTTTCAGGGTCACGTGTCTCCTCCCACTTGCCTGTTGTGTACCAGTACATTCTGTAAACACTGTATTTTACAGTCTTCTCCGGCTCATCTACTACTGTTACAATGTTTGGCACCCACTTTTTCTTAGTACGTTCTTTCCACACGTGGATATGAGAGGAATTCTTCGAATCGTTATCAGACGCTCCTTTAGTCTCTGCGCTCTTATTTTTTTCTGTTTCTTTGTCACCGTTATCTTGATTTTCAGCTTTAGAAGAATCATCATCTTCAGCATCTTCTTCTGTTTTGCTGTTATCAGCTGCCTCAGTTTTGTCTTTATCTTCTGACATCTGAAGGTTTTCTCCACCGGCTGCTTTTATTTTTTTATCTGAATCAGAAGTGCTCTCTGATATCAGGTAAATGCCTGCCGCAATCAGCAATATAATCACCATTATAACAGGTATTACGATCTTTTTATTTTTCTTGATGTATTCTTTAAGTTTGTCCATTTTAAAAACCTCCCCATGCTTATCATTTGTACAATAATGTCATATTCTGATTATATACACGATAAATAGCATATAGCTATAACAAGTCAGCAAGCAAACGTATAAACGTATATATGCTGCAGTTGCGAGAATTCTCTTATAGCCTCCCAATGGCAATGGCAGCAGTCGGTGCAAATATCATATCTACCGTGTTATTTCTGATGTGAACCGCCCTTGGCATACTTGGTTTTGCTGACGGTTTGGATACGGTAGCTGCCCATACAGCCTTAGCCTTCATGGACAAGCTATTTTGCGTGCCCCTTGGCATCACTGATGTTGTACGTAACATAACAGTCTTCGGCAAAGAGAAACTGTTCACCTGCATCAACCCGTTACCTTTCATAGTCAGGTACTGTCACCATTGTTGCTATTGCTGCGCCTGTAATAATGATTTTCCTATTTTTCATAAAAGCTTATATATTTTCCATTTATTTGATTGCGTTTGATTCATATTATATACATCTATAATTATCAATCTGATATTAACATACTAAAAACACCATCTTTTTCCATCCATATTGGGATTATATTCCAATGGTGTTTTGATATGGTGGACCCGAAGAGGATTGAACTCTCGGCCTCTGCGTTGCGAAGCCTTATACAAACGTAGTATTTTCAACGGTTATAAGTGATATTGCAACATATGGTGCACCATCTCTTCATAAAATTTAAGTTTTTAAATAATTTCAATTTTTTTCTGAAATCCCATTGACATGAACAGCTAAGGCCCGTGCGAAGATCCGTAGGCCAAGTGCGCATAAAAAAGCAGGGCCTGTACGGTCCTGCCTAAAAAATTTCCAAGTTAATCATTCGTTGGCGCTATCCCAGGGGGCAGGATTATAGGTGTCTGCCCAAACGAAGCAGTTATTTCGGCTATTAGCAACGACATTCTGCTCATGAGGTTTCCAAGTACAAACTCACCATTTTTCTGAAATTCCTCTGCAAGATTTATATTTTCCCAATCATGTTCATCTTTTTTGTCTTCTTTGAATTTGAGGACTGCGCCATAAGATACCGACAAGTCAAACATCTCCCTTGGTTCCAACGCCAATGTCCGCTCAACTGTTATTTTGACTTGTTGTTCCTGTAAATCGACATCTATCCTATCCGTACAATTAACGCGGTAGCTTTGCAGTCTGTTTTTAGTTTCTATTCTGTTATATGTGACTTTATCCAGATAAAACTCTTGAATTTCTTCAAAATATTCTGCTAAATTTTTAATCATGATCTTACATCTCCTTGCTGAACCCACTGTTTGACGACTTATCTATATTAAAAGGAATAATATTTGATCCATCTATCATTATCCTATCGCTGGCCATATATATTGACTCATTTTTTATCCATTTAACCTCAATGTGCTCGTTTTGCAAGTATTCGTTCATTTTCTCTTCACCCAACACATAATTTTTAATAGCTTTCTCTACTGTTGCATTTAATGTGTCACCATTTAGTGCCGCAAGATTGGCTATTTTTTTGTGTAATTCCGGAGATATTCGTACATTAAATGTACCTTTATATTCTTTTTCAGGTGTCTTTCCCACCTCGGCACAGAAAGTCAAATAATCATCTACGGCTGCACGAAACTCTTTTTCGACATCTTGAGCATTTTGACATTCAAAATCAACCAGATCGTCTATACCTTCGATTTTCCCCCTGAGCACCAAATCCTCTGAATCAAACTCAACTTTTGTATGGTATCCCTTATATTCAAATATATTTTTCTGTTTCATTTCTCACAACTCCCCTAAATTAGATAAAAAATCAACTAAATCTTCCACGGCCCCTCTTTTCATGACATTTCCAGGATGCGGCTTATGTAATAATATTACTTTTTTATCTTCACTTCTGTAGAATTTCACCCTTGATCCAGAAGTTTTCCCCTTAGTGTGTTCCTCAAATCCCATCTGAGACAGCAGATACTTGGCCTCATCATAAGTATAATCTTTTGGCTTTGATCTTATTCTTTCTTTTGCCTTTTCAAATTTACTCATTTTATTTTCTCACATTTGCAACTATTACATAGTTGCATTATATCCATTTTCATTTACAATGTCAACAAAAAATCGGGGCATTTCTGCTTTTGCATTTTTAAAAAAATAAAAAATTTTCTGAAAAAGCGTTACCATATCCGTACGGATATGGTAATATATAATTACAGAAAGGAGGTGAAAGAAAGATGGATATAATAAAAGCCCTGATAGACTTCAGCACATCGGTTTTAAGCCTCGCCGCTTCACTGATAGCGCTTAAAGTAATCAGGGACGATAGAGGGAAGAAATAACTTCCCTCTCCCCCCTCGGGGGATATATAAATATTATAACACCATCTTTCAATTTATGCAAATGGATATAATTATCAGAATCGTAAGTTTGTGCGTAAGTGTAGCTGCTCTTGTGATTTCTTTAATAGCATTGAATAAGAGCAAGAAAGGAAAGTAGAATGCCAAAGCCAGAATATCAGAAGGAGTATCTTAAACGCTCGTATAAGCAAATCAAATTTGAGTTAAACAGAAATACGGATAAAGATATTCTCGAATTTCTCGATACCGTAGACAATAAGCAGGGTTTGCTCAAACGGTTGCTTAGAGAGGAAATGGAAAGGCAAAATTCCAAACAAAAATAGGGGACGTTCAGTCCCCTGTTTTTTACCTTTATTTGGCATAAAACTTGAATCTTCTGTCCCACCTTAAGTGCGTGCTGCACGCTTCCTATAATATTCCTCCGACTTATGTTTTGTTTTCTGCT
The DNA here is from genome assembly GCA_949295785.1 of uncultured Bacillota bacterium. GTDB lineage: Bacteria > Bacillota > Clostridia > Peptostreptococcales > Anaerovoracaceae > Fimisoma. Next base: position 29,329 of record CASFMJ010000102.1, read on the forward strand.
TATAATTATAAGCTTCCTCAAGATCTCCATTAGGTTCTTTACCATATAGGGTGCAGTCCACTAATTCTTTGGTTACAGAGAAAATGGCATTAAGGGATTCAAGGGTAAGTTCTTCTCGTTCCTCTCTTTCCTGTGCTCTTTTATCTGCCTTGCTCTGTTGACGCGTCAGAATCAATATTATTATGCCCGAAAAAACCGAAGGAAGAGCAGCTGCCATTATTACTCCCGCTTCCACAGCCATCACTCCTCCCTTTTAAATATCTGCTTTATTTATCCATCCGGTGACCTGTCCGGCTACTCCCACACGGTTCTTAGCGTTGGTTATCCTGTACCGGCCATTCATCAGCTTGCCATCCCACAGATAGTAAGTACCGGTTACTTTACCAGATGATTTACTTGTAGTGGATGAGGCATACAGAGGGCAATTTTTTAACTCTATAGCAGATCCTCTGCCAAGAGTAGCAGGTTTTGATGGGGCGACGCCAAGTTTCTTGTTTACCTCGGCCTGTACTTCGTCATAATTGTGCCCGGAGGCTTCAAGTTTCGTTTTCCTGTCTGTTCCGTTTCCCCATTTACCCGCTATTACCTCATCAGCAATTTCGGAAATACTCTTTTTTGTTGTTTCTTCTTCCAGCTCTGCTTCTATTTTAACACCAAAATAATTACAGATACCTTCTGCCAGAGCCTTACCCACTTTTTCCGGAGAATGGATAAAATCGTCCACATCTGTCTGGTTAGTATGGAATCCAAGTTCACAATAAATTGTCTTAGCAGACGGGGCCTTTATTTCATAAAGATCTGTTCTTGCAGAAAAATGTGCCTTCTCGTTCCCTGGATAAATAGCTTCCAGGCAAGGCGCTACTGCATTGAAAAGTTCTCTGTACGGTGCGCTGTCTTCATAGAACATAAACAGCAGATGGACAGATGCAAAGACATTCAGAATCCTTAATCTAAAAAAAGCATATCCCGATATATATTCAAAACTTTCCGATATGGTGGAAACGGAATAAAAGGCTTCGCAACATGCATAGTAAAAGCCAGACATCAATATATATTTATATTTCTGTCTGGTCTTTTTGTTCGGTTTTATAATGTTATGTTATAATATGCAATTTTTCCGTCTATGACTATATTTCAATATCAAGGAGATGAGAGCTTAGACTCTTTCCATGTGCATCCAGCGATAATGATCTTGTCACTCCTCCGCCCAGCGCACCGTATATGACAAAGTTGAAGGCATAAAGCTGAGGCAGTTCGTATCTTATTATCTCACCATGAAACATCTCGCCGAACCATTCCTTTACAACCTGTTCCGTTATTTTTTCTCTAATCAGCTCATAGTCTTTCTCTTTATATGCTATGAGCGAGATATTGGAAATGTTTCCTTTATCTCCTGTTCTGCTATGGGCAATATCTCTGAGTTTCATCGTCAAAGCACCTCCTCATACTTTACACCCCAGTTTACATCTTCTCTGTCAACCAATATAGATGCTATCGACATAACATTACGTACACTCTTCCTTACCCCTCCACCTCCGGCAGGGCCGTTAGTATATAAAGCTTCCACTTCGCATCCTATATATCCGGCATTTTCTTCATCATCGGTACGCCCGGCAATCCTCAGACGTACTTCATCCGGCTCTGTATATGTTCTTTTGCTGTTCCAATATGTTGAATTCATTCCTATATAGTCTACCTTCAATTCCTTTGTGCAAGCACCCATATTTCTGAGCCGGCTGACTACAATATCTGCTGCAAGTCTCGCCCTGGCCAAAGCTCCCGACCCGCCATAGCTGATCTCTCCTTCACCTATATAACAGTCCCTGTATCCTATAGATACTTTTAACGTATCTGTTTTTTCTCTGCCTGAGGCACCCTCCACTTTTACGACATTTTCTGCTGTTTCTGTAAACTGCACATTAGAAAAATCCGCAGTAACGTCAGGCGTAAAATATTTTGAAGGATCATGAATCTCATATATCAGCTGCTCAATACAAGTGCTTCTGTTTATGCATCCTCCAGTGCCCTCTACCTTTGAAAGATAAAAGTCCCCGCCTTCTTCCACTTCCGCAATGGGAAATCCGAGCCTGTCCATATCAGGCACATATTTTTTCCCCGGATCGGCGTAATATCCACCGCATACCTGTGCACCACATTCAAGCAGGTGACCCACCAGAGTTCCTTTGCCAAGCTTTGGCCAGTCGTCCATTTCCCAGCCGAATTCATGAATCAGTGGAGCCAGAAAAAGCGCCGGATCAGCAACCCTGCCTGTTATTATCACATCTGCTCCGTTTTCTAATGCTTCAACAATGGGTTCTGCGCCAAGATACGCATTGGCAGAAACAATTTCTGCGTTAATGTCGGAAAGAGGTTTTCCTGTCTCCCATAATATTCTGTCCTGATAGTCGTCAAGTTTATCTTTTATATCGTCTCCTGATATACTGGCCACTTTAAGACCATGAAGACATTGTTTCTGTGCGATTTCCATTGCTTTTCTAACCGCTCCTGCAGGGTTGGCGGCCCCCATATTGGTGATGATTTTTATTTTTTTCGAATATGCCAGAGAAAGTGCTTTCTCCATTCTGTATTGAAGCAAGCTATCATATCCTTTTTCAGGATTACGGCTTTTTTCTTCCTGAGCTATGGCAATGGTTCTTTCTGCAAGGCATTCGAACACAATATAATCCAGATTACCCTTTTCCATGATTTCCAAAGCAGGTTCCAGCCGGTCTCCGGCAAACCCGGCTCCGCTTCCGATACGAATTTTCTTCATTTGCTTATTCCTTTCCCATATACAGTTCTCTTTCAGATCTACTAAGCTTACCTCCGGAATACGGAGGTATGCGGGGTTTTCTTAAACGGTCTTAAAGGCCATTGCTCCTTATAAGGTATCTGGCTTTTTCCAGATCTGCTTTTTTCACATATATTATGTATTCATACATTTTGGCAAGATCCATTCCAAAGGTTCCTGCTTCTTCTCTTACTCCATATGCCACAGGGGATGAACTTCCCCTGTTTACCGTCCTCACCCTGTACTCTATGCCGTTGGAAGAAAGACACTCTCTTATTTCATACTGTTTTTTCATATCAAATGTTATTGCAAGTTCTCTTCTGTTAAAAATGGTAAACATCATCGTCCTCCCCATAATTATGTCACCTTATGCGAATAGTATCTGCCACGGTGTCTTATAGGTCATTTAAGAATAAAATTTTTCTTTTCATAATCTTTTACAAAAAACCGTATATTTTTTCGCCCTTTGCAGATAATCTCATGGCCTTCTTCTTCAAGTCTTTTTTTCTGCTCATCAATGCCCCCGGGATATTTGGGATTGAGTTCTCCTCCCGCCTTAAGAGTTCTCCAGTACGGCGTCTCATCTCTCTGCCTCTGATGACTGGCCCAGGCCGCTATAAGAACAAAAATTCCTGCTGTAGTAGGTTCTGTAAAGTCCGCACCGCCTTTTTCCGCAAGATAAGCGCGTATCTGCGGCAGGGTTATAATGCTGCCATACGGTATTCTTTTCATTACCTGATCATAATAAGCAGGCGGTGCAAAATACATACTGCATCCCCCATATTTTTCTATGGCGTTCTGGTCGGTTATCATCTGTATCTTGGGCATATCTTTGCTTTGGCTAAGCATGGCATTAAAATCCTTTTTGTCTTCATTTGCCATATTGTCTCTCCCCTTGTATTTCTGTTTATCAGTACATGTATTATACTTTCTTAATAAGTTGTTTACAAGTATTTTCATATGTGATAATAGTTACCGGTCCATCTGCAAAACATCAGTGATTTGCAAAACCTCTCCACATATCTTAAATATGGGATTAAAATAATATGCCCTTTTCTTGGTGAAACGCCTTATGACCGGGCACTTTATCTGTACAGCCGATCATATTTTTTTATTAAAACTTCTTGACATTTAAAAATTCTATGTTTATACTGAACATTGTTCACAATGAGGTGATAAAATGAATACTATAATCACATCCAAAGAAGAAATACTTAGCCGCAGCCGAGATCTGATCAGACATAAAGGGCTTTCTGCCATCAATATCCGTTCTGTTGCTTCCGCCTGTGGTGTTTCTGTAGGATCCATATATTATTATTTTGATTCCAAAACAGATCTGATGAGTGGGGCAATAGAAAGTGTCTGGCGTGATATATTTGATATGCCAAAAGGCTCCGACTCATTTGCAGATACACAAGAGTGCATATTATGGATATATGAAAAAATGAAATCCGGTGACGAAAAATACCCCGGCTTTTTCACATTCCACAGTATGGGCTTTATGGAAGGTGAAAAGTCAGACGGAAAGAAAATTATGCATGATTTCTGGTATCACATCACATCAGGTATATGTTCAGTACTCAAAAGAGATGCAAAAATCAGACCCCAGGCATTTAATGAAATTTTTACGCCGGAAAAATTTGCCGATATAATCTTAGCTCTGATATTATCTTCTGTCATGAAAAACAACTGGGATTCATATCCCATAATGGAAATTGTGAAGAGAACACTTTACTGATTATTTTTATATTAAAACTTAAACATTGTAAAAAGAAAGGACGCTCCGATGAAAGTTAATCGAAATACCCTGCTGCTGATTGCATGTATCGTCTGGCTATCCGCCGGATTTAATATATTTCGTATAGGTATAACATTATATCCGTCTTATGTTAATTTGATAAATGTATTCTTTTCTATAGCAGTATTCACTGTCTTTCAGAAAATGGTCTTTGGAAAGCTGGTGGTAAAACATACCGCCAGAATAAAAAGTTATGCAGATGAACCGCATTTTTTTCTCAAATTTTTCGACAGAAAAGCTTTTTTAATCATGGCATTTATGATGTGCGGCGGCATAGCACTGCGAGCTTTTGAAATAGCACCCGAGCGTTTTATCGCTGTTTTTTACTCAGGACTGGGGGCGGCTCTGATTCTGGCAGGAATCCTGTTTGGAAGAAATTACGGAAAAACCTTAGGCGTTTCTCCTGCTTCTGAAGAAGAGATGGCTTAGAAAAAGACATAAAATAAATCTGATATATATGAAAAAGGCAGCTATCTGATGCAGCTGCCTTTTTTATGGAGCGGACAACGGGAATCGAACCCGCTTCCTCAGCTTGGGAAGCTGATATTCTACCAGTGAACTATGTCCGCATATGTTTATACTACAATATACCATAAATCTGCAGGAAAATCCATACACGATTTTTTGTTTCACAAAAATTCAAATTATCTCTATTTCGTGTAAATTATCAACAAGCATATTGTAAAGCAGGAACTCTCCCATTAGAGAGAGTTCCTGTCATCCTCGCAATCATGGCAGAACTTGCAAGAAGGTAGTAAAATCTGACCTGCTGAATAAGGTCATTTATTTCCCCAATTGTATTGAATAATATGTGTCTGCGATTCTACCACAAAAGCATTTTCTTTTTAGACCATGTCATCCATGTCCGTAATATATATATCATTATTTCCCCTTCTATAATCTTATTCATGAAAAAAATGATATATCGTGACACTGTCTTTTAATTTTATGTCCCCTTTTCACAGCAGAAGACTCACGACTGAAAAAACCATCAGTACTGCGAAGCACATAATCAGAACGCTCAGTCCTTTTACAACGCTTTTAGCCGGGTGCTTTTCCATTTCCAAATCCCCCTCATTCTCCATAAATAGTGCTAACTCACCCTTTTAATTTAAATATGCAAAACTTTCTCCGAAGTTTCAGCCGAAATAATTATATAATGTCCCCTGTTCTAATAAAGTCTGAGTTTATATTAAATTTTCAGAAAAAATTTTTTAATGCTTTAATTCGATTGACAAATTCTGTACATTTCTTACCTGTCAGTTCATATTTCCACATGTACCTCTTAGCTAAAATATAGCATGTGTGTAAAAATATAGCAAGCAAAATATTATAAAATATCTGGTTTTATTTAAAAGCTGTCTGATGACCACAATCTGAAGCTTTTCCGGTCATTATTTCCAGCCCGTGGGGCAAAGCAGCAAGTATGGCTTCCAGATTTTCTGCAACGGCTTTAGGACTTCCCGGGAGATTGATTATAAGGGTTTCTTTTCGTACAACTGCCACTCCCCGTGAAAGCATTGCTCTTGGCGTTATCTCCATAGATTTGGCTCTCATATATTCTGCTATTCCCGGAACCATCCGGTCTGCAATCTCCATGGTAGCCTCGGGTGTGAAATCTCTCGGTGAAAGTCCGGTTCCACCGGTCGTCAGAACCAGATTATATTTTTTCTCATCACACATTTTTATAAGAATATTCTTTAAAAGTTCAGGATTATCAGGAATTATCACTGTTTCTTTTACATCAAAGAGCTTGTCTCGTTGCATAATTTTTACAGCAGCAGGCCCGCTTTCATCTTTTCGCATCCCTGCTGCTGCTTTGTCGCTTAAAGTTATCACAGCTGCCGTAAACATATCATCATCTCCTGTTTATTACTGTTCCGCTTTGTCCACCTGTCTTTTCAAGCAGACGTATGTCTGATATCTCCATTGTTTTGTCTAAAGCTTTACACATATCATATACAGTCAGCAAAGCTACTGATACTCCGGTCAGTGCTTCCATTTCTGCTCCTGTCTTGCCTGTTGTTTTTACGGTACATGTGCATTTTACAAGTTTTTCTTTTTCATCAAGTTCAAAATCCATGTTACAGCCTCCAACAGGGATCTGATGGCACATGGGTATTATCTCCCAGGTTTTCTTAACTGCCATGATCCCTGCCACGGTAGCAGTTCCAAGCACATCACCCTTGGCTCCGTTTCCTTTTTCTATGATATCATAGATTTTTTCATTTACTTTTATATACCCTTCTGCAGCTGCGGTTCTGTATGTATCTTTTTTTTCAGTCACATCTACCATAACCGGCCTGCCATCATTTCCCAAATGATTCAGTTTCATTACTTTACTCCCAATAAACAAGGCTCTCCGCTGTATACGAAGAGCCTTTTGAACATATTTATCCCAAAAAGTCTGTAACTACTTTTTTTACTGTATTGCCGTCTGCCCGGCCTTTTAACCTGGCCATTACCGGGCCCATAAGTTTGCCCATATTCTGCCTGCCGCTTTCTATACCCAATTGAGTCGCGACATCTCTCACTGTCTTTAGAATCTCTTCCTCGGAAAGCTGCTCCGGCAAATACCTGTTAAGGATTTCTATCTCGGCCTTATATGAATCGATAAGATCTGTTCTTCCGGCTTTTTCAAAATCAGCAAGTGCATCCTTTCTCATTTTGACCTGTTTTGATAAAACGGCCACGATGCCCTCGTCGCTAAGCTCTTCTCTGTTATCCACCTCATACTGCTTAATTGCAGCTCTGGCAAAACTGATAGTGTTCTTAGCTGTTTCGTCCTTTGCTTTCATGGCTTCCTTGAAATCCGCCATAAGCTTTTCTTTTAATGTCATTTCTCTCACCTCTTTTTCCGAAAGCTTTCTTGCGTTTTTAAAAGCTGCCGGCTCTTTTTTACCGGTTAAGAATGACTGGATTTATATTAGTATTTCTTAGCCTTTTTTCTCGCAGCTTCAGATTTTTTCTTTCTCTTAACGCTTGGTTTTTCGTAATGTTCTCTTTTTCTGAGCTCAGACATAACGCCGTCTCTTGCGCATGATCTCTTAAATCTCTTAAGAGCGCTCTCCAAGCTTTCATTTTCTCTTACGATTACTTGTGCCATATCCTGATTCACCTCCTGACTTATATGAGATCTATGAGCCTTGTGAACAGTTATCAAGCCGATAACGGATATATTATACTATTATTGGCTGTCCGACGCAAGATTTTTTTTGATAAAGCCATGTCGTTTTTTCACATTTTATATTTTGAAATCCTCAATATGGGAGTCTATCTTTCTTAGCTTGGTATACTTAATGTTATCAAAAAAAGTCCGCAGCCATCTGTAATAGCACGGACTTTTTCTGCTACATAATATTATTTTATGAAAAGATCAGAATTATTAACTTTTTTAACTTTTGCATGTACTGCAAAAGCTCCGCTGACCGCAATTAACATTATAACAATCCATGTCGTAATCAGACTGTTATCTCCTGTCATCGGGAGTTTCCCTTCGCTGCTGGGTTCTTTCACAACTTGAGAGTTTCCTTCAGGCTGACTCTTGTTATCATTATGCGATTGTTTTGTTGGCTGCTCATTATCCTTGGCCGGCTCTGTCACCTGCTCTTTATCTTCAGCCTGATCTGTTGCCGGGTTTTCAGATTCTTCAGGCTTCTGAACCTCTTTCAGAGCCATAGATGTTGAATATTTCTCAGTTATGGGTCTGTCAAAAGTACCTTTAACATTGGCTGTTCCTTCTCCTGTTGCATAAGCTGCTGTAAGAGTTGCGCCCTCCGGTGCCAGAACAGCATAGTCATTGGATGCGAATCCGACGCTTTCACATGTATTTCCGTCTGCATACTCAAATACATACGTGATTTCATCATACAGATATGAAAGATCCTTGGCATTGGCAGCAGCAATCTTACTGCTGCCCTCTTCATAATAAAATTCCACTGATTTTGTAAGTTTATTGTCTATGGCCATGGCTATGCCTTTTGACATCATGTTGGTGCATTCTACAAGCCTTTCGATACTGTAGTTTTTCGCCATGGAATCATCGGCAGTATGATTCACCGGTTCTATATCGTCAGTTTCATCCGTTGTTCTTATCATGCTGGCAGCATCGATGCCTTTATCACAAAAAGATTCATGATCTGAAGCTCCATACTGGAACCATCTTACGTTTTCTGTACCTTCAATCCAGTCAAGATCATTTGCACCTGTTACTATGAGAGCCGCCGCGATGTTGAAGACACCTCCCATGCCTGGAGCTATATCAAGGCTGACTGCATCAGCATCTTCCCATGAAGTTGAAAGCATATCCATATTGAAATTTATGCTCATGGCAATTTCTTCTTCTGTAAGCGTATCCACATATGCTTTTGAGCCATTCAGACCTCCTTCTTCACCACCTACTGCTGCGAAGCGTATCTCGACTCCGCCTGTATCAACATCTTTATACAGTGATGCCAGTTCCAGCAGTGCGGCTACAGCCGAAGCATTATCAGTAGCCCCGGGGGAACCCATTACGCTGTCAAGATGACCTGTCACATGAATTATAGCAGAGGGTTCTTCTGTACCTGCTTCTTTCACAGCACATACATTCCATGATATAGATCTTTCAACAGTTCCTATTTCTTCCACCTGCCCGGTCTTGAGCAATTCTCCTGCAGTTACGTTAAATGCCAGGACAGGAATATTGTTATCATTAAGATTTCTAATGGACAGCGATCTGTTGCCTGTATCGTTGTAGACTATAAGCATAGCCGCTTTTTCTGCTTCAGCCTTGTCAACAGCCTGATTCATAAAATCTGCCGCCGACAGAGCAGTATAGGTGGGATCCAGTGTAGTCTTCGCAGAATCAAGTTCAGCCAGTTTACTGAACAGACTATTATTTACTAAAACGATATCATTTTCATCAATAGCCCACTGTGATATAATTTCTGTATTTTCCGGATTATTGTCCGTAAAATCTTTAAATTCCGGATTGGTCACAGCTTCAACAGGTTCGTTAAAATAATAGTTCCCGTAATATTCCTTGCCATCTGCCTTTAAATAAGCCACTGTGGTTGCTTTGCTTTCCGGCAGCTGATACTCCTGTATCTGTGCTTCATATCCCATACCATCCAGTTGTTCTTTTATATATTCTGCCGCAGCCTTTTCATTAGGTGTACCCATCAGTCTGACACCTATTCCCTCAGACAAAGCCTCTACATGGCTGTTAAGAGTTTCGGCGCTGCCAGCCTTATACACTGTTTCTGATTTTGATGACATGGCAGCAAATGCCGATCCGCCGCCTGCCGACAAGACCATGGTCATTATGAGTCCAACGGCCAGTGTCTTTTTAAGCTTACTTAAAAACATTATTTTTTACCTCCTTATTATGTCCGGTAAATTCTCTCTCCTTTTTCCTCACCGGACTTATGGAGAGATTATAGCATGCAGTTTTTTAAATTTCAAGCACTTTTTTAATAAAAATTCATTTTATTTAATTTTTATAAATAAGATGATTTGTTTTGAGTGTGTTCTTCCTTATTTGTCAAGTAGTTTTCCATTCTTCGCAATGTTGTGCCTGTTCATGTTATGCATATTTATTCTTTAAGATGATCTGAATGCCTCATGATACATGGCTGTATCTCGAGAGCAAAAATAAATTTATTGACCTCCGCTTCTACATTCTGCCTATACTTTTGTATAGATAAAAAACTGCCGGCAATCTGATTTGCCGGCAGTTTACATTTATATAAGAATTATATCAAGAGCTCGTTAAAAACGATTCACTCATCAGCCCGGAGGCCATGTCATCTTTCGCTTTCCTAAAATATGAAAATGCAGGTGTTTTACCGTCTGAAAAGCATCTTCGCCATTATTGCTGACAACCCGATAGCCGTTTTCCAGTCCCAGTTTTTCTGCTATGACCTTGATAGTGACCATTATGTGTCCCATCAGCTGCCCGTCTTCATCTTTTACATCGTCCAGCGATTCAATGTGCTTTTTGGGAATCACCAGCACATGCACCGGCGCCTGAGGATCAAGGTCATGAAAACATATAAGTTTCTCATCTTCATATACCACATTTGAGGGTATTTCGTGGTTGCCTATCTTGCAGAATATACAATCAGCCATCATATTTCTCCTTTCATTCCGTCTTTATATATTTCAAGAAGAGTTACTTCTCTGAAACAGTTTGTTTCGTTTCCCGGCACATATACTTTGATATAATTATCGGTATACCCTGTCATCATACCGTTTTCTGTTTCCTCAAACAGCACCGTGCGTCTGGAGCCGGCACATTTTTCCAGAAAACAGGAAACAGCCTTCGTTGCCGCCTCCTCCATCCGATCCATTCTCTCGTTTTTGATCTGCGGGTTTATCTGTCCTTCCATCATAGCCGCCGCAGTACCCTCTCTCGGAGAATACCGGAAAGGGTGCACCTTGCAGAATCCCGCTTCCTCTGTCAGTTTTAGGCTATCGGAAAAATCTTCTTCTGTTTCTTTCGGGAAGCCCACTATTATATCCGTACTGATTCCGTACAGCGGATCGTGATGTCTCAGTCTTTTTATTATATCAAGATAATCTTCTCTCGTGTAAGGCCTGTTCATCAGATCTAATATCCTGTTGCTGCCGCTTTGAGCCGAAAGATGCAGATGGTGACACAGCCTGTCATATTTCAGAAGTCTTTCGGCATATTCTCCGTTTATCACTGCAGGTTCCAGAGAACTGAGCCTTATCCGAAACTGCCCGTCCAGTTTCTGAAGGGCTGCGATTATTATCTCGACTCCGGTAAGATCTTCCGTGCCTTCCGGCATCCTATACTTTTTTCTGAAATTCTTTTCTGTTCCATAAAGTGCAGTGTTTATTCCGGTAAGTATAAGCTCTTTAAATCCGCCATCAATAAGTGTCTCTGCTTCTTTTATTATCTCCTCAGGATCTCTGCTCCTGACTTTTCCCCTGGCAAAGGGGATGAGACAGTAAGCGCAGAATCTGTCGCATCCTTCCTGTATCTTTATATAGGCTCTTGTCCTTGATTCCATGGACGTGATTATTCCTTTGTCCTGATATTCGCACAGGTCCTCATATTCCTTTATGTGACGTGACGGTTTTCTGTCATCTAAAAATTTTTTCACATAATCTATGATATTATTTTTTTCACCGGTGCCGGCCACTATATCGACTTCGTCCATGGCATCTATCTCATCGGGTTTTATCTGTGCGTAACATCCTGTTACCGCTATTACAGCCTTGGGGTTTATCCTTTTCATGCGTCTGATATACTGTCTGGATTTTCTGTCGGCTATGCCTGTTACCGTACAGGTGTTTATAACATAAACATCTGCGAAATCATCTTCATCTGTTATTTCAAATCCGTCTGCCCTGAACTGCTCTTTCATGGCCTCCGTTTCGTACTGATTGACTTTACATCCCAATGTGTGAAAAGCTGCTTTCATTTAAAATCCTTCCGGCATTTGCAAGTCATGCCCCTTTATACGCTGTTTTTCTGCCGTCCTGTATGGGCTGCAGACATAATTTTAATATGATTATAACATATCATCACTTCTTTATAAATAAGATATTATACATGAAAGGAGTACCGATGAACAAAAAGATTCTTTTATTTTTAATGACATCAGTCATTTTCATCTTTGCCTGCACTGCTTCATATTTCAGTTTAGCCCGTATGTCTGTAAGTGCTTCAGCTAACGGATATGATACACGTCAATCTATAAATCTTCCCATTCTTATGTATCATGGAATCACAGATCAGCCATCAGAAGTAAACGAATATACCATCAGCAGCGACATGTTTGAGTCTGACCTTAAATGGCTGGGTGATAACGGTTTCACCACCATTTCCGCAAAGCAGCTTATAAATTTTGTTCAGGATGGTGCAGCCCTGCCTTCAAAGCCTGTGCTCATAACTTTCGATGACGGATATTCCAACAACTATGATCTGGCATTTCCCCTTCTTAAGAAATATCATATGAAAGCCATAATTTCTGTCATCGGTTCTGCCAGTGACCAATCGACCGACGATATATACAGAGACCTTTTCAATTCCAGTCTGTCATGGGGAGAGATAGCTCTGATGGCTGCGTCGGGTAATGTGGAAATAGGTAATCATACATACGATATGCATCAGATTTCCGGCAGCAGAAGAGGCGCTGCCCCAAAATCCGGAGAAAACGGGGACGATTACAAAAAAGCCCTTATTTCAGATGTTTCCGTCACTCAGGACAGAGTCCTTGCTGCAACCGGAACAGCTCCTGTAGTGTTTGCCTGGCCTTTTGGCTCAAGGCCGCAGGATGGAAGCGCTGATCTGATTCTCAAAGAAATAGGCTTTGAAATCACACTTACAAGTTATCAGAAAACAAATAAAATCAGAAAAGGGAAACCTGAAGATCTTTTCGGATTGAACCGTTTTTTGCGTACACCTGATTTTGACATGGAAAAGATTATCTGTTAAAATACAGTTGACAGAGGAGGTGAACCAGATGAATCTACCTGAAAGAAAAGAAAAAACAGCAGATATCACCGTAAATGTAGATGTTTCTAAAATCGTCAGAAACGTCAGTATCGCAGGAGTATTAGTAGTAGGCATAGTATTTGGCTGTATAACCTGCCGCAAAATTTTGCAGGACAAAGGTTATTGAGTCGGAAATTATAAAAAATAAAACGGCATGTCTGAAATCAGTCCGGAAATCAGCACAGCCGTTTTATTTTTATTTTTTCCTTGCAGCAATGGCACACCACATGTCGTCTTCCATTATCTCAATTATCTGAAAACCCTCTTTTCTTATGACTTCCGACACTTCTTTTTCTTTTTCTGTCAATATTCCCGATGAAATATATATGCCGCCGTCATTCATATGGCCCGCTACATGATGGCTGAGCATCATGACAAGATCTGCCATGAGATTGGCAACAACCATATCTGCGGTAAAGTCTACTCCCTCTACAAGGTTTGCTTCCCGTACATACACTCTGTCATCACATCTGTTGAGCATTACGTTCTCATACGTCACTTTAACGGCCTCCGGGTCTATATCCACTGCCAGAGTCTCTGAGGCTCCCAGCTTTGCTGCGCCTATGGATAATATTCCGGAACCGCACCCCACATCAAGTACTGTATTTCCTTTTTTCATATATTTTTCCATCAGCTTTAGACACATGGATGTGGTCTCATGAGTACCGGTACCAAATGCCATTCCGGGATCTATGTCTATCACTATTTCATCTCTTTTGGAAATATAATCCTCCCAAGTCGGCTTTACCACCAGCTTATCCGTCACCTTTGCCGGCTTAAAATATTCTTTCCATTTATCCTTCCAGCATGAATCATCCTGAAATGTGATATTTACTGCTGCGCCGGGGAATAAATCGTTTATTTGCTTTCTTAAAAGTTCTGCTCTTTCTTCTTCATCTTCATCCAGATAAAACATCAGATGGGGTCTTTTTTTCTTTGAGTCTATCAGAGTTTCATCAATGTAATCCCATTCATATCCTGTTTTTTTGTCCATGATGTCTTCCAGATCAGCGGGATCTTCCACTGCCGTTTCGGTTATTCCCGCAGCAAGCAGAAGTCCTGTTACCGGTTCAATGTCTTCATGATCAAGCTGTATCTCAACCTGCAGATATTTCATTTAATCCTCCTGTTCATAGCAGCGCAACGGCTCTTGCCGGAGCCCCGTCAGCGCCTTTATATTTAAGCGGAAGACAATATAATGTACATATCTGTCCGCATATTGTTTCCAGATTTTTAAGATTTTCAATTATAACAATCTCCCTGTCCTTAAGGAGTCTTCTGTGAAGAGAAAGGTTCGTGTCGCTGACAGGATCAAGCCCTATAGTGTCAAAACCTATTCCTTTCTTTCCGCTGTCCCTTATATAGTCTATGCCTTCTTCCGTCACATACGGATAATCACTGAAATACTGATCTGTTCCCCAGTATCTGCTCCATCCCGTATTAAACAGGATGAACTCTGCCTGAGAAGATTTCTGTATGTCTATCATGTCCATGGTTATCCTGCGTCCCTTTTCAATTCCCTTACAGTCCACGGTAAAACACTTTCCTACAAAAGCCTCTGCTTCCATAGTATCCAGCGTCTTTCCGCTGCCGTAAATATGGGCCGGAGCGTCCATATGGGTGCCGGTGTGGCTGTACATGGAAAGCAGCGTCTCTTTATATCCTTCCCTTTCGTAATCGGTACATTGCTCAAGACAAGGGTCCTCTGTCCCCGGATACACAGGCATATCTTCTTTTACGGTATGAGTAAGATCAATTATTTTCATAATCTTCTCCTAAAGGCTGCCCTTAAAACCGAATGTGACCTTGTCTTTGTCAATTATCACAGGCCTTTTTACCAGCATACCGTCTGTTGAAAGAAGTCTCAGCTGCTCATCTTCTGTCATATTTGGCAGTTTATCTTTCAGCCCCAGAGATTTATATGCCATACCGCTGGTGTTAAAAAGTTTTTTAACCTCAAGTCCGCTCAGGCGGTGCCATTCCTTAAGTTCCTCATATGTGGGCGGTTCTTCCTTTATATCCCTTTCTTCATATTCATATCCGTTTTCATCAAGCCATTTTTTTGCTTTTTTTACAGTTCCGCATCTTGAATATCCTATTACCAGCATTTATATCGCCTCCTTTTTTTCAGTATATCAGAATATATGAAAAAAAGCCACCGGTATCCCTTTATTATGCGAGTCCTTCTTGCCTTCAGCTTATATAGATGATACACTGGCAGTGAGGTGAAACATGAATAAAGATTATTTTACTACGGGAGAATTCGCAAAGATATGCGGAGTCAATAAACAGACGCTTTTCTATTATGATCAGATCGGTATTTTTAAACCCGATGTCACAGGAAAAAACGGATACAGGTATTATTCTTACACCCAGATTGAAACTTTTACCGTTATTTCCATGCTCAGAGATCTGGGCGTACATATTAAAGAGATTAAAGACCATATGGATCACAGATCTCCCCAGGCTCTCCTCTGTCTCATGGAGAATAAATATGCGGAGATAGAAAAAAAGATATCTGCCCTTCAGTGGTCAAAAAAATATATAGAAAAAAAGATTTTAACCACAAAGGAAGGTCAGGAAGCAATATCCGGCGAGATAATTATAAAAGAGCTGCCTGAGCGTCTTATGATCACTTCGGATTACAAAGGACCCGATGACACCGCCGCCATTACCGAGGCTCTGGGAGATCATATCACCTACTGTGACAGTCTGGGGCTTTATAATGCCACCCCCATAGGCAGTATGATCCCAAAAGAAAGTGTAGGTAAAGGTGGTTACAGGTACTCCAAATTCTATACCACCATCGGCAGTATTCCTGACGGCGTTAAAGTTTATCGTGCAAGCAGCGGCAGATATCTGATGATATATGATCACAACGGATATGAAAATATAGGATCAAACTGCCTTAGACTTCTGGAATATGCCTCATCTTGCGGGCTTGATACGGGTGATTTTTTTTACGAAGATGTGATACTCGACGACTTGTCTACCAAGGGTTATTTTGATTATCTGGTTCGTCTTTCGATAAAAATAGGGTTATAGGACAAAATGTGTTGGTCATCAGTCCCAGTAAACCGGATAATCTGATGACCTATGAAGTTCGCTCCAGGCAATAGCA
>CASFMJ010000103.1 GCA_949295785.1 uncultured Bacillota bacterium
TACCTTTGGCAACCGTTTTAATGGTATCACTTGACCTTTTTCTTTTTCACGAATTTGGTCTCACATCATTGACTAATGTACATTTTTCTTAATGACAGCCTTGTTTTTAATGTTATGCATATTTTTCAGAAATAATCACATTTCCTTCTTCTCTTGTCTTGTCCATATCAATCACACGCTGATTTCTGCTTCCTCGAAACAGAAGTGAAAGATCTCTCTCCTCCGCCACATATCTTCCGTCTACAAGAAGATTCACCTGTGAAAGAAGAAGATCTACAGCCGGATCTTTCAATGAAACAAGTTCTTCATAAGTATATCCGGTGTACGCCATTATATTGAGATTTCTTTTTTTAATCTCTACAGCAAGATTATAGAAGGCCTCCGGCTGACAGAAGGGTTCTCCTCCGCTGAAAGTTACACCGTCCAGAAGAGGATCGGCATCTATGGCATCAAGGATTTTCTGTATATCACAGTCATATCCTCCATCAAAGTCATGAGTCTGTGTATTATGGCATCCCGGACAGCCGTGAGGACATCCCTGACAGAAAACCGTAAACCTGAGACCGGGGCCGTCCACGATAGACTCGCGGACGACGCCTGCCAATCTTATTTTATCAAAGTTTTTCAAATCCTGACTGGACATCATGTTTTACCCTGTCTCTCTCCTCAGCTGTCTTTGCATTGTTCCAATGATCCATAGTTCCAACAAGATAGCCTGTTATACGGCGTATCCTTTCAAAACCTACATCCCCTTCATCCTCTTTTCTATGGCAGAGAGGACATTCATTATCTATTATCCCGGTATATCCGCAACATGGATCTCTGTCTACAGGATGATTTATGGAACCGTACCCGACTCCGGACTCTTTCATACATCTTACAACTTTTTCAAAAGCATCGAGATTTTTAAGAGGATCTCCATCAAGTTCTATGTAGGAAATATGCCCGCCGTTTGTAAGTTCATGATAAGGGGCTTCTATCTTTATCTTATCAAAAGCGTTTATATCATAATATACAGGAACGTGGAAACTGTTGGTATAGTAATCTCTGTCAGTTACGCCTTCTATAACACCGTATTTTTCCTTATCAATCTTGACAAATCTTCCTGAAAGTCCTTCTGCGGGAGTTGCGATAAGAGACCAGTTGAGTCCTGTCTTTCTGGACATTTCATCCATCCTCTTACGCATATATCCTATTATTTCAAGACCCAGCACCTGTGATTCTTTAGACTCACCATGGTGCTTTCCTGTCAGTGCTTTGAGACATTCTGCCAGGCCGATGAATCCCACTGTAAGAGTACCGTGCTTTATAACTTCCTCGATTGTGTCATCAGGACCCAGTTTGTCTGAATCAAGCCATATCCCCTGTCCCATAAGGAACGGGAAGTTACGTACTTTTTTCTGAGACTGAATCTTGAATCTGTCATAAAGCTGATCGCATGCCAGATCTATCATATTATCCAGTCCTTCAAAGAACATGTCCAGATCACCTTTTGCTTTTATGGCAAGTCTGGGAAGATTTATGGAGGTGAAACTCAGGTTTCCTCTTCCCGTAACTATCTCTCTGGTCGGATCATACGTATTTCCTATTACTCTTGTTCTGCATCCCATATATGCACATTCCGTATTGGGATCGCCGGCAACATAATACTGCTTGTTAAACGGCGCATCCAGGAATGAGAAGTTAGGGAAAAGTCTTTTTGCGGAAACTCTGCAGGCCAGTTTAAAAAGATCATAGTTTGGATCTTCTGGATTGTAGCTGACACCCTCCTTTACCTTGAATATCTGAATCGGGAAGATAGGCGTCTCACCGTTTCCTAGTCCCGCTTCTGTTGCCAGCATCACTGATTCCATAACAAGTCTGCCCTCCGGGCTTGTATCTGTACCGTAGTTTATGGAGCTGAACGGCACCTGAGCACCTGCCCTTGAATGCATTGTATTCAGATTATGTATGAAAGCCTCCATAGCCTGATAAGTTTTTCTTCTGATTTCCTTATCGGCAAATTTAGTGGCTCTGTCCTGCATTTTTTTTGCTTCTTCCTCAGATACGATCTTTTTCAGTTCTTCAAGCTCTATTTCTTTATAATTGTTGTCCCATGACATACATGGATAAACACCGTGTTCTTCTTCAATCTTCTTTTCAAGGGCTTTCATCCTGTCTGTGCCGTCTTCAACATCCTCAAGGAAATCCAGCATTTTACCAAGATTGGTATAATAAAGCTTTTTGTAGGTTTTCTTTACTCCAGGTGCCATACCGTAATCAAAATTAGGAACTGACTGACCGCCATGCTGATCATTCTGATTGGACTGTATAGCTATACACGCCAGTGCTGCATAGCTTTCTATATCATTAGGCTCTCTGAGATGACCGTGTCCTGTTGAAAACCCGCCTTTTAACAGTTTAACAAGATCTATCTGGCAGCAGGTCATGGTCAGAGTATAAAAGTCCATATCATGTATATGTATGTCTCCACCTTCGTGAGCCTTAACATGCCTTGGATCTATGACATACATCTTATAAAACTCTTTTGCCCCTTCAGATCCGTATTTAAGCATTGTGCCCATGGCAGTATTGCCGTCAATATTGGCATTTTCACGTTTTATCTCGTTTTCTTTTGCTTCTTTGAAAGTGAGATCCTCGTATATCTTCATGAGCTTTGTGTTCATATCACGTGCTCTGGTACGCTCGGCTCTGTAAAGAATATATTCCTTAGCTGTACGGGCATGTCCGTTTTCAATGAGGATCTTTTCTACCGCATCCTGAATCTGTTCAACGGAAGGCACTTGATTATGACACACCTCCAGCAGATAAAGTTCGGTCTGTTTTGCAAGATACATGGCCATATCTTTATCTTTTCCTCCCAGCACACATGCTGCCTTGAATATGGCTTCAGCTATCTTGTTAACGTCAAAATCTACCGTACGTCCGTCTCTTTTGGTTATCTTTTTAATGCTCTCCATAATGCCTCCCGCCTTTTTATGTTAACTAAAAACACTATATGTTGTTGTGCATTAAAAAATCTACCACTAATTATAGCATATGTCAATACATTTCAGATGATTTCTGAAATTTATTTATAATACTCAGATCTCAATATAGATCTCAGACACATATCAATATATCTGCCGTCTTTTTTACCTCCGTGCCGCATAATTCCTTCTTTTATGAAGCCTACCTTGTCATAAAGTGCGGAAGCCACTGTATTATCTGTAAAATGGTCGAGCGTAACTCTCTCTGTTTTCATTTCATCAAAAGCCCATCTGAGTGTCAGTCTGAGCGCTTCCTCACCGTAACCTTTTCCTCTGTATTTTTTTTCTGCAATATATATCCGTGTTATGTCAAGAGAATCGTAGTGATGATCTATATTACTTATGTATATTCTTCCTATGCTTTCATCAGTTTCTTTCAGACATATAGTGAACTGTCTTTTACTTTCATCTTTTTCTCTTGATAAAAATTCTCTTACTATCTCCTGATAGTCTCTGTCTTTGTTTATAGTGAAGAACCTGTTCACGTAGATATCCTTCTCCCATTCTGCAAACTTACAGCAATCTTCAAAAGTACTGTTTCTTAAAAATAATCTTTCACTTGTCATCGCTTTTCTCCTTTAGGTGCTTTTTATGTGAATTTTTTATGAAATCCTGTTACAAACATATTTTTTATGATATTATATTATAAGTTTTTTTACTGAGTTTTTAAATACATTTTATGAAAAATACAAGGGTGAACATATGAAGGATAAAAAGAAGATAATAATTATTGGGGCCGCAATACTGATCGTCGCCGTAATTGCAGCGGTTGTTTTCTACTTTATAACAAAGTCAGATAAAAACGAACCTCCTACTCTCAAAGAGACTGTGGAAAGCCGCATCACTGCCTATGAAACAGATTTCCGTGATTCTCTGGCATCCATGTCAGATCAGGAAGCTGTGGCCAGATATCTTTCCACCTGGGGTGAAAACAAAGGTATTGATGTAAAAACAGATAAATACAACAATGTTATTTATTCGATAAATGCCACGGAAGGCTATGAAGACAAAGCACCTGCCGTAATAGTATGCGGATACGACTACACATGTATGGATACTTATATCAACAGTATTGTATCTGCCCTCACTATAGCAAAAAACGATCAGCCTCATGGTGAATATAAAATAATATTTATATCTCAGGAAAAAGGTTCTATGTCAGGAGCAGAAAACCTTTCTTCCAAGTATTTCAAAGACGGATGTGAGATATTCTATCTTGGCAATTCTTCCAGTTCCAGGGTTGCAAATATAACCGGAGGATATGACGAATTCAGATTCAGCCGCAAGCTTGCTACAGATACACCTCAGTATACCAAAACATATACTGTCAGCATTTCAGGACTTCCCTCAGAAAGTTTCGGTACAGAGTCTGTTTCACAGCCTAATCCTGTAAAAATCCTCGGTGATCAGCTTGCAACGTTAAAATCCGGATCCATCTGGTTTGAACTGGCATCATTCACCGGTGGTACAGACGCCTCGGCAACACCTGCCTCAGCTCAGATGACTCTGGTTGTAAGTCAGGATATTTCTTCCAAATTTGAAAGTAAAATGGAAAAAGCAATAGAAAAATTCTATGATAAATATCAGGAAGATTACCCGGATGTACAATACACATGCACTCCGGCAGAAACTCCTGCCCGTGTTTTCACCACTGACGCAACTGATGCCATAGTAAGCCTGATGTATACTGCAATGAACGGAGTACATTATAAAGATGATAACGGAGATGTGGCATCCCTCACCAATATAGGATATATTTCTGCAACAGAAAAAGGTTTTATTATGGATGTGGCAGCTTCATCATGGGATCAGGAACTTCTGGATCAGATAGCAGAAGCATATCAGACCATCGGAGGATTATCAGGCTTTCAGGTCACTACAAGTTCTCAGTATTCTCCATTTGTCATAGACGAATCAAATCAGCCTTTTGAGGTGGCATTCAGAGAATCATATGATGAATACCAGAGCATTGACCTTGAAAACATAAATATACCTGAACTTACTCCATGCGGCATAATAAAAGAGAAAAATGACGATTCGGTCATAATCGCTCTTGGAGTTACAGAAAAGACAAAGGACAATTTTGCAGGGGGCATAATCACATATATGTCCAAAACTGCTGAAACTGAAGAATAAAAAAAGGGGGTGTCGCATTAACGATGCCCTCTTTTGCTATGAAAAAAACAATACCCCGGTCACAAACTGCAGCCGGGATATGGTAAA
>CASFMJ010000104.1 GCA_949295785.1 uncultured Bacillota bacterium
GGCAGTTATAACTTACAACTAAAATTTTAATTAAAAAGGAGAAACTAAGATGAAAGAAGTAAAAGTAATTATCTGGGGACTCGGCGCTATGGGCGGCGGAATGGCTGACATGCTTCTGAAGAAGAAAGGCGTTGAAATCGTTGGAGTAGCAGGAAGAGGCGCTAAAATAGGCACTTCCATGTATGACTACATCAAGACTGAAAGAGGCGACAGACCTGACGTAAAGATTCAGGCTGCTGAAGACATTATCAAACCGGGTGCTGCAGATGTTGTACTGCTCTGCACAGACTCCTTCACAAAGAATGCATTCCCAAGACTGAAATTCATAATGGAACAGGGAATCAACGTAATCACTTCTGCTGAAGAAATGGCTTATCCTAAGGCTCAGAGCCCTGAACTGGCTGAAGAACTGGATAAGATCGCTAAGGCTAACGGCGTTTCCTGCCTGGGAACAGGAATCAACCCTGGACATATCATGGACCTTTTAGTTCTGGTTATGACAGGCTGCCTGGTAGACGTTGAAGAAATCACTTCAAGAAGAGTTAACTCCCTGTCACCGTTCGGACCTGTTGTTATGGAAGAACAGGGAATCGGCATCTCCGTTGACGAATTCAAAGAAAGAAAAGCTAACCACACCATGTCCGGTCACGTTGGATTTGCTGAATCCGTTGGCATGATCGCTGAAGGTATGGGACTGGAAGTTGCTGAGTTTGCTCAGGACATGAATCCTATCACTACTGATGTTGACAGAAAGTCACCTCACGGATTTGCAGCTGCAGGTTCATGCGCAGGTGTTGCAATGACTGCTGAAGCTAAGCTGAACAATGGTATGCCTGTACACATGGATCATCCACAGCAGATTGAACCTGAACAGGTTGGCGTACAGACCGGTGACTATGTAATCATCAAGGGAACTCCTAATGTAAACCTGGTTAACAGCCCTGAAATCGAAGGTGGTCTTGGAACTATCGCTATGTGCGTAAACATGATCCCTCACGTTATCAATGCTGATCCCGGTCTGCACACAATGATCACTCTGCCTATTCCAAGAGCAATCATGGGAGACTTCAGAAACCTGATCAAAGAAGAAAAGAAGATCGTAAAATAATAATTATCCAACATGAGGGTCAGATGGCTGAGAGAGCTGTCTGGCATACGGCTTAAATTTTAATACGCCCGCAGGAAAAATCTTGCGGGCGCTATGCACACTAAAAGGAGATGTAAGAAATGGCAAAAAAAGGTGATTGGGTGCGCATTCACTCCATCGTGCTGAAAGCTGATGAGAGAACTGCAAAACTTCCAGAAGATACTCAGAAATGCGATCTGCAGATGTGGACAAAAGGATTCCTTCAGGACGAGACTGCTGAAATCGGTGATGAAGTTACAGTAAAGACAGCTGTAAACCGTCTTGAGAAGGGAACTCTGATAGAAGTCGGCCCTTACTATACCCACAGCTATGGCAAGTTCGTACCTGAGATTATTGAAATTGACAAACAGCTTAGAGAAATTATGTTCGGAGGTGACAAATAATGGCATTGGCAAAAGACTATAAGTCAGTAATGGGAAGATCCAACGACATAATGAAAGAAGCGTTAGGACTTGACTACGATGAATTTGAAAAAGGCGGCACAGTATTTGACTATGACGCTCTTATGAAAGCTACAAACTACACTCTGGACGAGATCGAAAAGATCCAGTCAAGAACAGGTGTGGGAAACACTCCTCTGCTGGAGCTGAGAAATATCACTGCTCTTGCAAGAAAGTATGCAAAACCTGGATACGGTGCAAGAATCCTTGTTAAAGACGAAGCTGCCAACGCATCCGGAAGCTTCAAGGACAGAAGAGCAGCATGTGCTGTAGCTCACGCAAAGAAACTGGGATACAAAGGTGTTATGGCTGCTACTTCCGGTAACTATGGTGCAGCAGTTGCTTCACAGGCAGCTATGCAGGGTCTGGAATGCATAATCGTTCAGGAATGCTACGACTCCAAGGGAATAGGCCAGCCTGAAATCGTTGAAAAGGCAAGAAAGTGCGAAGCTCTCGGAGCAGAAGTAATACAGCTTACTGTAGGACCTGAACTTTTCTACACATTCCTGTCAGTTCTTGAAGATACAGGATACTTCAATGCATCCCTGTATTCACCGTTCGGTATTGCCGGCGTAGAAACTCTGGGATATGAGATTGCTGTAGAATGCCGTGAAAAATACGGAAAAGATCCGGATATGGTAGTATGCACTACAGCAGGAGGCGGAATGGTGACAGGTACAGCAAGAGGACTGCTTAAAGCCGGATGCAAGAATACTCAGGTTGTTTCAGCATCCATTGACTTAACTGGTCTCCACATGGCTTCTGATACTCAGTTCAATAAAAAATCATGTACAACAGGTCATACCGGATTTGGTGTTCCTTATGCTACAGATCCTGACCACTCTGACGTTCCACGTTCAGCTGCAAGACCTCTGCGTTATATGGACAGATATGTAACAACCACTCAGGGTGAAGTAATGTATATCACAGAAGCTCTTGCAAATCTGGAAGGACTTGAAAGAGGTCCTGCAGGAAACACTGCTCTGGCAGCTGCATTCTCACTGGCACAGGAACTTCCTGAGGATGCTATCCTGGTAGTAAGTGAAACAGAATATACAGGAGCCGGAAAACACATTCAGCCTCAGCTTGACTTTGCAAGAGAAAACGGAATCGAAATAAGATTCGGTGATCCTAAGGATGACAAGCCGGGCACAAACATCATTCTTCCTGCTGATCCGGGTCTGATCAAATGCAAAGATGCTGACCTGAACCACTTCAGAAAATCCCTTATCAAGAAGGCTGTTAAGAAGTCAGGCGTAGCAGTAGCCGATCTTAAGGATGCTGACCTGAACTTCCTGGCAGAAGAAACAAAGACTGATGTGGACTTCGTAAAGAAGGCACTGGAAGAACTGTAATTTAAAGGAGAAAAAAGGATGAGAAGAGAAGATGATTTCGCCGTAAGAAGACAGCATATCGCAAATCTTACTGACGAAGAACTTTATGCAAAATTCTGGGAACTGACTGACAAAGTCGTTGACCCGCTTCTTGAACTTGGCAAGAAGAATACAACTCCTTCCGTTGAAAGATCTGTTCTTTTGAGAATGGGAGTATCCTCACTGGACTGCATGCCTATAGTAAATCATGCCATCGACCACGGTCTGATGGGAAAAGGCTGCGGACACTGCGTTTACAAGCTTTCAAAACTGGAAGACATATCCATTAGAGATGCCAGCATCAAACTTGCAAAAGGTGAAGGCTGGGATAAACTGGTAGAAGCATTCAAGGGAGGTAAGAAGTAATGACAGAGCTGAAAAGAAACGAAAAGTTAGATATTGTCGAGCTTCTTAAGGACCTTGACAAATATGAACCGAGAAGAAGAGGCTGGACATGGAGAGAAAAAGCTGATGATCAGCACATGGGTCCTTTTGAATACCATGAAATTTCAAAGCCTCTGAAACAGAGTGTTCCCCTTCCTCCTGCAAAATTCATGGAGGACGTGGATCCTCAGCCGATGCAGACTATCACTACTGAAATCGCTTCCGGAAGATTTGAGGACGATATCAGAAGAATGAGAATGGCTGCATGGCATGGCGCTGACCATCTGATGGTAATCAGACACATGGGTCAGTCCCACATAGACGGTCTTATGGAAGGTACTCCTCAGGGTATCGGCGGTGTTCCTATCACCAGAAAACAGATAAGAGCACAGAGAAAGGCCATCGATATGATAGAAGACGAAGTTGGCCGTCCTATCAACTACCATTCATATATCTCCGGTGTTGCAGGCCCTGACGTAGCCGTACTGTTCGCTGAAGAAGGCGTAAACGGAGCTCACCAGGATCCTCAGTACAACGTACTTTACAGAGATATAAACTGTGTAAGATCATTTGTTGATGCCTGCGAATCCAAGAAGATCATGGCATGGGCAGAGATCCTCCAGATAGACGGAGCACACAACGCCAACGCTACAGCAAGAGAAGCATGGAAGGTAATGCCTGAGCTTATCGTTCAGCACGCTATCAACTCCAGATTCTCCGAAAAAGTAGGTATAAAGCCTGAAAACATTTCACTGTCAACAGTTCCTCCGACAGCTACTCCTGCTCCATGTGTATACATGGACCTGCCTTATGCAGTAGCTTTGAGAGACATCTGCGACAGATATAAGATGAGAGCTCAGATGAACACCAAGTACATTCAGTCTTCCGCAAGAGAAGCTACTGTAACTCATGTACTGAACATGCTCATCTCCAAGCTCACAAGAGCAGATATCCAGTCCACAATCACTCCTGACGAAGGAAGAAACGTTCCTTGGCACATCTACAACATCGAAGCTTGTGACACAGCTAAGCAGACACTCATCGGACTCGACGGCCTGATGGATCTGGTAGAGCTGAAGAAAGACGGCCCGCTGAGAGAAATGGCAAGAGATATCAAGGAAAGAGCTCTTCTGTTCATGGAAGAAATCGTTGAAAACGGCGGATACTTCCAGGCTGTACAGGATGGATTCTTCGTTGACTCTGCTAAATATCCCGAAAGAAACGGCGACGGTATCGCACGTAAGATCGAGGGCGGCGTAGGATATGGATTCATATTCGAAAGAGATGAAGACTACATGGCTCCTGTAACTGCTCACTACGGATATAACAACGTAGAACAGTACGGTGGAGATCCTGAAAATCCGTCAGCTCTTATCGGAGGATGTACTTTCGAAGACAGAAGCAAGATCGTTTACATTGATGAACTTGATGATGACAATGTAAACGTAAGACTTGAAAAGGTTGCTAAATACAGAACCGGCGAAGTAGTAACTCCGGAAGTTGAGTGGTGCGGCGACAGAGTAATCATGCTGACCATGATGCTCCCTGTAAACAAGAGAGTTGCTGAGGCTGCTGCTGTTGAACTGGGCAAGAAGCTCGGTCTTGTTGATCCTGAAGTTATTTCTGCAGAGGTTATGCAGGATGCTGAGGGTACAAGAATCGAACTGAAGGGAAGAGTAGACTTCGATATCGACCTTACTACTCTTGAGATTCCACCTGAACCACATTACCTGTCAGACAAAGAACTCTATGAAGAGTTTGAAGGCGAAGGACGCCACATGAAGGTAGTTTGCGGTACAGTAGGTGAAGATGAACACTCCGTTGGTATGAGAGAGATCATCAACATCAAGCACGGCGGAATCGAAAAGTGGGGTATCGAATGTATCTATCTCGGAACCTCCGTACCTGTTGAAAAGATGGTAGATGCCTGCATCGAAGAAAATGCAGAAGCGATCCTTGCTTCCACTATCATTTCTCACGACAATGTTCACTACAAGAACATGAAGAGAATCAATGATCTCTGTGTTGAGAAGGGTATCAGAGATAAAGTTATAATCTGCGCAGGCGGTACTCAGGTAATACCTGAAGAAGCTGTCAAGACCGGTATTGATATGGGATTCGGAAGAAACTCCCACGGTATAGACGTTGCAACCTTCCTGGCAGAAGAAAGACAGAGAAGAAGAGGAGAAAAATAATATTTTCCTCACCTGCTTCTTATAAGCATGATCAAGGGGCTGGGCGCTGTAGCCCGGCTCCTTTTTTCACCGTTTGAATCAGATTACCGAAAATATGGCAATGAAATTGTAAGTAAATGGAAAATGTTGTACAATAATGATGATAACCACATTATTGCCAACATTTTTAGCCGTAGAAACCATTATTTCCTGTTTGCAGCAAAGAAAAACGCAACAATGCTGACAAAAAAATAATTATTAAATTTTTTGCCAACAGAAATTGCAGAAAATGTTGGCAAAATCATTAAAAACGATATTTTTGACAACAATTGAAAAATAGGGAGGGAATAATGGACAGATTTATGAATGAAATGTCGAAAATGTTGGCAGAACTCAAAGAAAAACAGAAAAATGCCAACAATCAGCTGATGAAGCTTCCTCATGGAAGTATTTCAACAGTAAAGAGAGGAAATGCCATCTGCTTTTTCCACATGCAATGTGTGGAAGGCAGGAGAGTCAGAAAAAGCATTAACAAGAATCCGGAAATGATAAAAGCGCTGGCCAGAAAAAAATATCTGCACAGAGAATTGAATCTCATAAGTGACAATATTGCAGTGATAGAGAAAGCTATACACCAATATAAATCATGCAGTACAGATGATGTACTGGAAAAGATACCGGAAGCCATAAGAAACTACTGTTTTGATACAGATCCAGCCGGATGGGGAAAAGAACCATATGAGAAAAGCGATCATATGCCTGAAAAAAAGCTGCACACAACTTCAAGGGGGCTAAAGGTGAGATCCAAATCAGAGGTCCTGATAGCCGAAAAACTTTATGAACACCATGTGCAGTTCAGATATGAGCAGGTGCTCAGACTGGGAGAAATCCGGCTTGTACCGGATTTTACGGTGCTTGCCGATGATGGGCGTATCATATATTGGGAACATTGCGGAATGACAGGCAGCGAAGAATATATGAAAAGGCATAAATGGAAGACAGCACTTTATGAAAAAGCTGATATTGTTCCTTGGAAAAATCTCATAATAACGTATGATGATGAATATGGCAACATCAGTATGAATATTGTTGAAAGCGAGATAAAGTGCAAAATAAAAGTTGGGTTTTATGATGCGGGCTAAGTGCTTTTTATAAAATAAGAATAAGTCAAAAAGATTATATCTCAATCGGATAGTATTCCATGCTCAGAGAGGAGTACTTTAAAAGAGGAGGTGCCTGAAATGCTGCGGATAGCGGAGATAAAAGACAAAGCCGACTGGATAAGACTCAATAGAGAATTTATGGATTTTGAAATCCAGGACAACAATCTTTGGAACAATATAGACAAGACCGAAAACGAAGAACTTGGAGAAGTTTTTGAAGAAGCACTGAAAAATCCGGAGAATATTGTAATCTTTATGATAGAAAAAGACGGAAAGAATATAGGATTTGCAAATGTCATAAAAATCTTCAGTGTCTGGTCGGAAGGTTTTGCCCTGGCTATAGACGATCTGTATATATCAGATGAATATCAGAGACACGGGTATGGAAGAAAGGTAATGGAAGAAATAGAAGACTACGCACGCAGAAACAGTTTTAAAAGACTGCAGTTTCAGTCAGAAGAAACAAATCCGGGCGCTAAGATGTTTTATCAGAAGATAGGATATAAGCCCGTTGCAATGAGTTTTTACATGCGATATTTATAAGAGAAAATGGATAAGATACAATGGGAAGAAAATATAATCAGAGCTGCCGATGATTACCTGTGCAGAAATGACGGCTGCTTTGATTCACATATGAAAGCATGTCTTGAAGGTTTCAATTATGAGGATCAGACTGTATCTTTCAGATTTGAGACTCAAGGATGGCAGAGAAATGAAAGAGGACACATACATGGCGGTGCTATAGCAGGTATGTTTGACACAGCATTAGGCGTAGTGGCCAATTTTGCTGCAGGCAAAAATGAAGCGACAACCGCGGACATGAATGTGACATATTTAAGACCGGTAGAATTCGGTCAAAATACCATCGTTAAAGTATATATAGTAAAAATGGGAAAAACCATGATAAGGCTAAGAGCAGAAATGTTCTGTCAAAAAACCGGAAAACTGGCGGCAGCTGCCACAGGAAGCTGGATCCCGTTATAAAAGAAAGGAACAAGTATATGAGAGTAGACGTATTAGTTGCAGAAATCGGTTCAACGACAACGGTAGTCAACGCCTTTAAAGATCTGGATAGCGACAATCCGGTATTCTGGGCACAGGGCCAGGCGCCTACATCTGTCC
The DNA here is from genome assembly GCA_949295785.1 of uncultured Bacillota bacterium. Classification (GTDB taxonomy): domain Bacteria; phylum Bacillota; class Clostridia; order Peptostreptococcales; family Anaerovoracaceae; genus Fimisoma. The sequence goes on from CASFMJ010000104.1 coordinate 7,804, forward strand.
TTGACGGAGATGTAAGGATAGGTCTTCAGGGCGCTATCGATGATCTTTGCAAGAAAATGGGCATAGACAGTCTGGAATATGATCAGATGCTGGCCACTTCGTCAGCTGCCGGCGGTCTTAAGATGACTGTCCACGGTCTGGTGTATGATATGACTGCAAAAGCCGCAAAGGAGGCTGCGCTGGGAGCCGGCGGCATAATTCACGATATAACTGTCGGAAGGCTCAGAAGAAGCGATCTGGCAAGGATAAAAGAAATAAACCCCAATCTGATACTTATTGCAGGGGGAGTTGATTACGGTGAAAGAGATACGGCTGTATATAATGCTGAGATGATAAGAAGTCTTGGACTTAAAACTCCTGTTGTATACGCAGGAAACATAGAAAACCAGGACGAGATGAAACTTATATTTGATGAAGAAAGCGGACAGTACCTTTATCTTGTAGATAACGTATATCCTAAAATAGACACACTGAATGTGGAACCCTGCAGGAAAGTAATACAGGATGCTTTTGAAGATCATATAACCCATGCTCCGGGTATGGAACATGTAAGAGATATGGTAAACGGTCCTATAATTCCAACCCCCGGAGCTGTTATGGAATGTACCAAGCTGCTGTACGACTGCATTGGCGATGTTATGACTATTGATGTGGGCGGAGCAACTACAGACGTTCATGCCGTAACAGAAGATTCCGATGTAGTGGCGAGAATTCTCACTGCTCCGGAACCAAAAGCCAAGAGAACCGTTGAGGGAGATCTTGGAGTGTATGTAAACAGGATGAAAGTCATCGAATCAATCGGGGAAGAAAAGCTCAGACAGGAATGTGAAGAAGAACTGCATATAGATCTGGACAAGACACTTGAAACTTATGTCGCCATACCTAAAAATGAAGATGAATTCAAGCTGGTTGAGAGACTGACAAAAGAAGCAACCTTAAGAGCAGTGGAAAGACATGCCGGACAGATAAGATATGTATACGGACCTTCAGGACGTCAGACTCTTGCAGAAGGAAAGGATCTGACCCAGGTAAAATATATAATAGGTACAGGCGGTGCCCTCACCAGGCTGCCTCACAGAGTTGAGATAATGGAAATGATACCCAAGGATAATGAGACAGGAATGAAGCTTTATCCAAGTGATGCGGTAAAAATCCTGGTAGATAATGATTATATCATGGCGTCACTGGGAGTACTTTCCAAGACTCACAGAGCCGGAGCCATAAAACTTCTGGGAAAGAGCCTCGGTATAGATCTTAAAGAGCACGAACACACAGTAAACAAATCTCAGTTTATTGAAGAACTCCAAAGGCTTAACGCCGCAAGAAAAGCTAAGGAAGAAGAAACAGCCCATCATATCGAAGAAATGGAAAAGATGGGTTATGATATGAGTGAATACAAGAATCCTGAGAAAATAGGCGGAGCCACGGCAGAGGAAGTTGAAGCAGCAAAGAGGGAGGCTCTTTTATCAGACCGCACTATTAAAAAGGGCGCTGACCTTATTGAAAATAAAGGGCCGGCCTGTGGAGATGAAGAAGAACTTTCAAGACAGGAAAACAAAAAGAAAGCCGGATGCGACGGGGACTGTGACACCTGCACCAGAAGACATTGCCCATATGGCAAAAAATAAGGAGGAAGAAAGATGTACCCAAGACTGCTTATAGATATAAATAAACTGAAAAACAATCTTGATGCTGTTGCCCATATAACAAAAGACCAGGGAGAGTGCTCCCTTATGATAGTCACCAAAGGACTGTGCGCCGATAAGGAAATGGTCCACATGGTGGCATCTCACCCGGCTGTTGATTATGTGGCTGACTCAAGGGTGAAAAATATAATGACATATGCGTCTGAAGTGAGAAAAAACGGTAAGATGACCACCCTGTTAAGGATACCTATGCATGATGAAGTGTCCGACGTGGTGAAATATGTCGACCTCAGTTTCAACTCTGAACTTTCAACCATAAGACTTCTGAATCAGGAGGCAGAAAAAGCCGATGTAAAGCACAATGTGCTGCTCATGATAGATCTTGGAGATCTTAGAGAAGGCATCTTCTATCAGAACGAGGACCAGATATTTGCTGCTGTTGAAGAAATCCTCGGCATGGAAAATATCAGACTTTATGGCATAGGAGTAAATCTGACGTGCTATGGGGCTATAATACCTAAATATGATAATCTGTCAAAACTGACAGAAATCGCCGGCAAAATAGAAGACAGGTTCGGCATCAAGCTTACAATGGTTTCAGGGGGAAATTCCAGTTCAATATATCTTGTTGGAAAAGGAGAACTCCCCAAAGGGATCAATAACCTCAGACTGGGAGAATCATTCCTTTTAGGAAATGATACTGCGTATGAAACCAAACTTCCCGGAACTGTAAGCGATACCCTGATACTTCAGGCACAGATAGTGGAACTGAAAGAAAAACCATCCCTCCCTATTGGAGAAGTAGGGGTAGATGCCTTCGGTCAGAAGCCATATTATGAAGACCGAGGTATAATAAAGAGAGCCATAATTGCTGTAGGAAAGCAGGATACAGACATAGACAGCATGACTCCCCTTGATGATAAGATAGACATCCTTGGAGGCAGCTCTGATCACATAATTCTTGATGTTACGAAATCCGACAAGGAATATAAGGTGGGAGACGTGGTAAGCTTTACCCTTGGATACGGTGGAATGCTAAAAACTGCAACAAGTCCGTATGTGGAAAAAGCATATATAAAGTAAAACAGAAAAAGAAAACCTCTTGCAATATAGCGCAAGAGGTTTTTTATATCTATAATCCTTACCGGGAATTCTGTTCATACCGAGCTGATATACTATAGGAGTATAATAGGTGATGGTTTCTGTTGCCGCTCTATAGACAGCAAGCAGCATAAGCATAATAATGTCAGCATTAGTATTTCTCATGACAGAACCTTCGTTTAGTTTTAGCCGTTATTAAGTAAATATAGAAAATTGTTTAAAAACAAGAACAATTTTTTCGAAAAAGTATTGAAGTAAATGAAAATATAAGATAAAATATTAACAAATATAGGGGAAAGTTGTTTATAAAAAGAAAGGGGAGCAGGATAATGAAAAATGCAGTTTACCAGAAAGTACTTGTTATTGTTGCAGTAATCTGCCTTATATTTGCAGCAGCGTCATTGCTGTTCAGACCCGTGAGGGGAAATCAGCCCATAGGAACAAATGAAGCCATATCAGAAAAGAAGCAGAATATCGCACAGAAATATGTAAGCAGTTCCATGACCTTTGATGAGGCAGTCAATGCTTTTGCAAAAAATACGGGAATGTCACCTGACAAAGCTTATGAGTCCTTTTTTGCCGGGAATCCCAAGAAGAACGGCACAGAAGAAACTTATCGCATAATAGATGTGCCTGTTGAAGTCACAGAGTCATACGGAGTATTACTTAAACTTTTCTGTCAGGTACAATCGGGCGATGATTCTCAAATTTCTGAGATATGCACTGCACAGCTTGCCAATAAAGAGGGAACCGCCCTCAAACCGTTCAACGGAGATATTAAAGTCTGGCTCAGGGGAAATAATGCTGTTGAATATGTCATAAACGGAGATTTCTTTAACAGCGGGACTGCGGTGGTTGCAGGAAGCCTGGGACAGGGTGAAGAGGACAGAGAACTGTTTATCCGGTCTGTGGTCCATGACAGTTCTATGAATGCAGAATATCTGTATGAGCACAATAAAATATATATCTAACGCTGAGTTGTAATCGGACTAAAAAAGACCCCCAAAGGGTCTTTTTTAAATACTTTTTTCTGTCTGACTGCTTTCGCCGGCCGGTTTACTGACAGTGTGGCTGTATATACTGTCAATGAGAAGGCATATGAGTCCTATACCAAGGCATGCTTTGCTTACGATATTCACCGGAGTAAACTGGCATACCGAATATTCCATATCTGCATAAAACAGCAGGCCGTACATTATCAGAAAAACTGCGCCGAGAGTTCTTCTGAAAGATTTTCCACCCCACAAGTCTTCAAAAGATTTTTTCTGCTTTTTCATCACATACCCCTTTCGAAAATGATATAAGATTTGATTTATGTATTATAAAAAATAAAAAGCATGTCTTGATATTATACCCAAGGTCTGTTTGCAGCAGATGTTTTATGAAAAAAATTAAAAATTGTTATCTGCTGATGAAGGTATGTTTTCATAGATTTTTTTTATTATAACATTGGATATATAATAAATGCAACAGTGATATTGTAAAAATAATATATGTGTCATTTTTACCGGTTGGTATTTTCATATGATCTTAATCTGCCGGATCTTTGTTCCATACGAAAAAGGGGGTGTCGCATTAACGATGCCCTCTTTTGCTATGAAAAAAACAATACCCCGGTCACAAACTGCAGCCGGGATATGGTAAA